>JAGQJW010000026.1 GCA_020430425.1 Nanobdellota archaeon
CGTCGGCGTTCCAGAAGCATCACACACTCAACATTATTTTACTGAACAAATACGGTCGTACCTCAGTATTCCATTTGTTATGATCTATCCGGGAAGTTTTGCACCTGATTTTATGAACTTCGCTCGACGATACGGGTTTATCAGAAGCTTCATGGATTCAGACCAACGATTGCAATATGGCCTGATGAGAAACATCACCGTTCCTACCACCATCATCCACGGAGATAAGGATACGGTTGTGCTGCTTTCAGGAGCAAAGATCCATCACGAACTCATCAAGAACAGTACACTCATCATCTACCAAGGCGGACATGGACAGATCTTTGGAGACTCAACAGTACTTGCGCAAGGGGTGCTTTCATGAAATACCCAAAAATAGTCCAAGCATATATCTATGTACTTCTTTTCAGCGGGTTTCTGATTGGCTTTCAAGCATATCTCATGGCTAGGAGCTGGATACTCATCCCTCTCATGTTCTTTATACCCTACGGCCTCTACCAACTGGCATCTTTATGGAAAAGACATTATCTCAAACGAAGAAAAGGAGCACGACTTGTCAGGATTATTTTTGTTGGATTCCATTTTCTCCCTCTTATCCTACAGCTTGCAACCATCATCACACCAGGCATCGACAGAGTCATCCTTGCAACGATGGGATTGATTCTCTACGAAGCAAGTTCCTGAAGAGAAGAAATCATTTTGTGAGACTCAAGAACGATCTCTTTTGTCTGCTTATTGATACTAGGAGAAGTCTCCAATTTCTTGAAAAGCTCTTCGTTGACATCTGCAATGATCAGAAGAATATTCTTGTTTCCTTTTGTCCAGGGAATCTTATTTTCGGAGAATTCCTTACCTGCTTCAATGGTCTTTTCAAGCGCGTTGACAATACTTCTTGCCAAAAAATCAAGATCAAGATCAACTATCTGATGCTCATCGTTATCCTCTTTATTCAACAACGTAAGAGTCTCAACCAACACATCCTCATAGCTAGTAAAATACATCCCTAAATTCTTCTGATCAAGATCCTTGAAGGTACCTTCTTGCGCATTGCTAGTCAGGCGATTCAAATGCTGCTTGTAGAGAAACAAAGAAGAACGGAGACGGTTGATCTTCTCAGACAAGGAGATATCATACAATTCCTTCATGATCTGATCCTGCTTGATCGACACGAACTTTGATGTCACGATGGCAAGAAGCAACAGTCCAGTGATGACTTCTGCGATAGCGATTATCCGGAAATTACCCATAGGGATGACATCGCCAAAACCCGTCGTTGTTGCCGTAACAAAACTGAAGTAGATCGTCTGCCAAAGATCAGTGACAGGAACCCGATGCAACGTATCAAAGACATAGTTTGCAGGAGAGGAGAAATAGAAATAGATCAGACCATAACAGGTGACCAAACCAACCCAGACCAGAAGGATATGAGAGAACCTCAGCTTATCAAGCCAGTTCTTCACCCTACTCTTCTCAAAACTGAGCAGCTCAGAAACATCAAGCAGATCTTTTTTCATACTCTTATGACTATCTTTCTCTTATTTAAAGCTTAGTACTTGATGATTACTCAACCGTCACTGACTTCGCAAGATTTCTTGGCTTATCAATGTTACAGTCACGAAGATCAGCAATGTAATAGGCAAAGAGCTGCAAAGGAATAGTCACCAGAAAAGGACTCAAGGCATAACGGGTCCGTGGCAAGGATATGATATGATCAGCCAATTCTGTAACCCGTCTATCACCACTGGTTGCTAATGCAATTATCTTTCCCCCTCTTGCACGAACTTCCTGCATGTTGCTGAGCACTTTCTCATAGGTGTGCGTATCACGCGTTGCGATGAAGATGCTTGGCATATTCACATCAATCAAAGCGATGGGACCATGTTTCATCTCAGCGGCAGGATATCCTTCTGCATGAATATAAGAAATCTCTTTAAGTTTGAGAGCACCTTCTAGTGCAATAGGATAGTGAATACCCCTTCCTAGAAAGAGAGCATTCCTTGATTCAAAATATTCTTTTGCGATCTCTTCAATTTGCCCTTTCTCATCAAGCACCTGCTCAATATATCTTGGTAACGAAAGAACATCATCGCACATATCCTGCACCTGACGAACACTTAAGGTCTTGTTTTTGGATGCATAGTGAGCAGTGATCAGATATAATAATGTGAGTTGAGTGATGAACGCTTTTGTGGAAGCAACTCCCATCTCAGGGCCTGCTCGAGTATATAGTACGATGTCACTTTCTCTAGCAATAGTACTTTCCATAACATTACATATCGAGAGTACTTTCGCACCTTTCTTTTTTGCTTCTCGAAGAGCTGCAAGAGTGTCCGCAGTCTCACCACTCTGACTGATAGCAACGACCAAGGTATCTTTTTCAACCAAGGGATCGCGATAACGAAACTCACTTGCATACTCTACTTCAACAGGGATCTTTGCCAGACCTTCAAGCAGGAACTCACCAACAATACCTGCATGCCAACTCGTTCCGCAAGCGATGATGATAATACGTTTCGGATTGATGCCTTCCAGTTCAGGAAGCAGGGGTTGATGATCCTTTATCCTTCCTTGAAGCGTATCAAGAATCGTCTTTGGCTGTTCCATAATCTCTTTGAGCATGAAATGCTTATAACCACTCTTCTCTGCAGTTGAAACATCCCAATCAATCTCTATGAAAGAAGGATCAAGACTGACGTTCTCATAGAAATTCTTGAGCTCTAATGAACCAGAAAGAATAGCCATCTCCCCATCATTGAGAACCAGCACCTTCTTCGTGTGACCAAGCAATGCAGGGATGTCTGATGATACAAAAAAACCATCTTTTGTTTCACCGATGATCAAAGGAGAGCCGAGTCTTGCAACAATCAATTCCTTATGAGCAGAAGAGATAGCAACGATAGCAAAAGTCCCTTCCAGTTCCTGCAAGGATCTGCGAACAGATTCCTCAAAACTATAGGATTGTTCCAAAAAATATTCAATGAGCAAAGGTATGACTTCAGAATCCGTTTTTGTCTTCATGTCAAGATCATACTTCGAGACTACCTGCTCAAAATTTTCTATGATACCATTGTGAGCGACAGCAATCTTCTTGTTAGAAGAGAGATGAGGATGTGCGTTAAGTCTGGTAACTCCGCCATGAGTTGCCCACCTGGTGTGACCAAGGGCAAGGGAGGAGGGTTCCTCAAGAATCTTATCAGGAATATGTCCCACTTCCTTGAGCAAGGCGATTTCATTCTTCGGGTAGGCGATACCCCAGGAATCATAGCCTCTATATTCTAACTGCTTGAGACCATCACGAACCAGAGAGATGGCATCTTTACGACCACCGACATAAGCAAATATTCCACACATATCAGAATTTGCTGAAAGTGGTGTTTTTAAGGATTGTGAAGGCCTCTTAAAGATAATAGGAAATCAATCGCCAAATTTATATAGCATTTCCTCTTCACCACGCTTAGCCGCTGTGTTGTAGGCAGGAGGAAAGAAACATGATTGAAATAACATTTCCAGATAAGAGTAAAAAGCAGTTTTCTCAAGGTGCAACAGGATTTGACGTTGCACAGAGCATCAGTGAAGGGCTTGCACGGGTCGCCTTGGCAGTCAAGATCAATGGCAAGATGCAGGATCTCTATGCCCCTCTCAATGAGAATGCAGATATAGAAATCGTCACCTTCAAGACACCAGAAGGAAAAGATCTCTTCAGGCATTCCACTGCACATCTTCTCGCTCACGCCATCAAACGACTCTACCCCGAAGCTAAACCGACCATCGGACCTGCAGTAGAGGAAGGATTCTATTATGATTTTGATGATCTCCACATCTCAACAGATGATTTTCCAAAGATCGAAGAAGAGATGAAAAAGATCGTCAAGGAAGAAATCCAGACAAAAAGAATTGATTATCAGACTAAAGAGGAAGCTCTTGCACAATTCAAGAATAATCCTTACAAGGCAGAGATGATCGAGAACCTTGAAGAGGGACTCTCAGCCTATGAACAGGGAGATTTCATCGATCTCTGTCGAGGACCCCACATCCCTAATACCAAGATGATTAAGGCATTCAAGCTCACTAAGCTGGCAGCAGCCTATTGGAGAGGAGATGCAAATAACAAGCAACTAACACGAGTCTATGGAATCAGTTTTCCAGACAAGAAGGAACTCAATGAGCATCTTCGACTCCTTGAAGAAGCGCAGAAACGCGATCATCGAAAGCTTGGCAGAGAGCTCATGCTCTATACCTTCAATGATCTTTCACCAGGAGCGCCATTCTTCCACGAAAAAGGAACATTCATCTATACGACCTTACAGAATTTCATCCGAGAAGAGTATGTCAAACGAGGCTATCAAGAAGTCATCACCCCTCTTTTGTACGATAAGAAACTCTGGGAGATGAGCGGACATTGGGAACATTATCAGGAGGATATGTTCGTACTCAATATCGATAATTCTCAAGCAAGTCTCAAGCCAATGAACTGCCCAAGCCACTGTCTTATGTTCAAGACAACAAACAAGAGCTATAGGGACCTTCCCGTCAGGATCGCAGATTTTGCACCTCTTCACCGAAATGAACTCAGAGGCGCACTCTCTGGACTGACTCGAGTACGAAAGTTCTCACAGGACGATGCACATATCTTCTGTCGAGAAGATCAGATCCAAGAAGAGATCAAGAATGTCATGAGCTTCATAGATTATGTTCTAGGAGATGTATTCAAGATGGATTTCAGTCTTGAACTAAGCACCAAACCAGAAAAAGCATTAGGAACTGCAGAGATGTGGGAGAAAGCAGAAGGTGCACTCGAAGAGGCACTCAATAGTCTTGGTCTTGCATTCCAGCTCAACCCCGGAGACGGTGCATTCTACGGGCCAAAGATCGATGTCCATGTGAAGGATGCGCTTCATCGAAGTTTCCAGCTTGCAACCATCCAAGTGGATTTCAATCTACCAGAACGGTTTGAGCTAGAATATGATGGAGAAGATGGAAAAAGACATCGACCAGTCATGATCCACCGAGCAGTGCTTGGCAGTATCGAGAGATTCATGGGTATCCTCGTTGAACATTTTGCAGGAAAATTTCCTCTCTGGATCAGTCCTAACCAGACCATCCTCCTCCCTATTGCAGACCGACACAATGAGTACTGCCAGAAAGTTGTTGACCAGCTCAAGGAAGCAGGACTTCGAGCAGAGGTTGATGACCGAAGCGAGAGCACCAAAAAGAAAGTCAGGGATGCACAATTGCAGCAATACAACTACATGCTCATTGTCGGTGACAAAGAAATGGATGAAGGAACAATCAATATCCGAACACGACAGAATGAAGTTCTTGGAAGCAAAAAAGTAGATGAATTCATCAAAGAACTGCTTCAAGAAAAGAAAGCAAAGATAATCAACGAGAAAGAACTTCACCCAACAGTTGAGGAAGAACAATGAATCAGCTGATCATCGGCATTACAGGAACACTTGGTGCAGGAAAAGGAACCATTGTCGATTATCTGGTTGAGCATAAAGGGTTTGCCCATTATTCTGTACGAGCATTCCTTATCGAAGAGATTAAGGAGCGAGGGCTACCAAACAATAGGGATAGTATGGTTCTTGTAGCCAATGACCTTCGAGCAAGATACTCACCAAGCTACATTGTCGAGCAGCTCTACGAACAGGCATTAGCAAGAGGAAAACCAGCAATCATAGAGAGCATTCGAGCAGTAGGTGAGGTAGAGAAACTCAAAGAGAAAAAAAATTTCTTTCTTTTGAGCGTCGATGCGACTCCTGAAATAAGATATCGAAGGATCCAAGCGAGAAAAAGCAGCACTGATGACGTCACCTTCAATGAGTTTGTCGCCAATGAGAAACGGGAGATGACCACCAGCGATCCAAATAAACAGAACATCTCTGCCTGCATGAAACAAGCAGATTTCTCTCTTGACAATAATGAGAGCTTTGAGCATCTCTATGGACAGGTTGAAGAGATCCTTCAGGTCATCCAAAAAAAAGAGAAGGAATCAAAAAAACGAGAGAACTATCTTTCATGGGATGATTATTTCATGGGAGTCGCTCTCCTTTCTGCACAGCGAAGCAAAGATCCGAATACACAGGTGGGGGCATGCATCGTCAACAGCGAGAAAAGAATCGTTGGCATCGGCTATAACGGCTGGCCAACAGGCATCAAAGAGGATGATCTCCCTTGGAGCCGAGAAGGCAGCTATCTGGAAACCAAATATCCTTATGTGGTACATGCTGAAAAGAATGCTATCGCAAACGCAACAACAGACCTCAAAGGAGCAACTATCTATGTCTCACTTTCACCCTGCAATTCCTGCGCTCAGCTCATCATTCAGAAGGGCATCAAGGAAGTCGTCTATATGAGTGATAAATACAAAGATGTCGATGTGTTCATTGCAGGAGCAAAGATTCTGGAACTTGCAGGCGTAAAACGACGGCAATTCATTCCCCATACTGATAGGATCACCGTCAATCTCAAAGAGAACTAGTCAAAAATATCCTTTTTATGTTCTGGAGCCCTTTTATTTTGCGACGTTCAAGCTCCACATCTCTTCGTAGCCGAGAAATGACTTGATCACTCATCTGGTTGAAATGATCCTGAAATTGAGGATACCTTCTTGAAAGCGATCTCAGAGACTTGACCAGATCAGACTCCTGAAGCTCTTGCTCAAGAAACTCTTCTTGAAACAGATCAAACTGAGCAACTACTGCATGGACAATCCTTTTCAGATCATCATACAGATAAGCACCCACATCTTTTTTCCCCAGGGCAATCGCTTGGGATTCCTGAAGCAAAGAATCAATATCCTCCTGCACTTGATCAGACAGCTTAAGCTCCCGCAAAGCATCAGCAGCTACCGTCTTCTGACGCAGTCTCATATCCAAAAACAGCGATTTCAATGACTCTCTAGAATTCTTGGAACGCAAGAAATCAGCTCCATTCTTCGCTTCCCGCTCAAAGTCAGCAAACAATTCAGAGAGCGCTTTCTCAAACAACCTACGCAGCTTCTCTTTCTTATCGACCTTTTCAAGAATATGTGTCTTGATAAGCTGTAATAGGAATTCATGTATCTGGTGCAAATGCATCAGTTCATCCTGCTTGACAAGAGTTCTTATATGATCCATATGATTAAGGAGTTCAAGCAGCTCCTGTTTGAACTGAGGCAAATGAGAAAAATCATCTTTCTGGAACTGGCTCAACCAAAAATGAATCCGCTCTAGCTGCTCTTTGGTCCCAAGGGATTCTTGACCTATCAGAGAAGAGAATTTTTTCAGATCGACATCATGAGCCAAATGAGGGAACATAAACGAAAACCAGTTTTAAAGATATATAAATACTTTTGTTCCCTATAAAAAAAGAAGAATAATTTTATCCAGATATTTATGACAAGAAAGTTACAACAACGCAACCCATTCAAACAAAAGATTTAAGTAGGAGAAAAAAGAGAATTTCAGTTGGAGTTACAGATACTGGGGGGTGTGAGGTATCTCCATTGTAAAGCACAACATTGGGAGATTAGATTGGGGAACAAAGCACCACTTCAACGGCTTATTCTACGACTAGACCCATCAATCTCATTTGCAAGCGAGGAGGAATACAGATGACCATATCACCTACTGATCAAGACTATGAGAAAGAACTGCTTCAAAGGGCTGCGAATGCAATAAAAAACATCTACTCAGATTCAATATATTTCGCTCATCCCGTCAATTATTATGAAGGATCAAAGAACAATATGCATGGTACAAAGGAATCTGAACTGGTTGCAATCATCAATGAAAAACTTCCTTTCATCACATATAATCCAAATCAGCCTCATAACCAAGAGAATTACCAATTCTGGAAGAAGGCGACCGGCAACGGAATGACCTATTTCTTTGATATCATTCTTCCGCAAATGGCAGCAGGAATAGTTCTTCCCTTCTCAGATGGAATGATCGGAGCAGGAGCATATGATGAAATGGAACACTTAGCAGAGAGCAAGAAGCCAGTCTATGAAATCAACGAATCAGGAATCATCACCATCTTCAAGCCAAATCAAGAAAGAAAACTCAGCATTGAAAAGACTCGAGAGCGAGTGTATAAACAATAAAAATGACCGAAGAACAACTAGCAGAAACCACAGAGACCTTGTCCGAGACAAAGGTCAAGACACACGTCATCACCGCAGCACAAGGAATACAGTCACCTTATCAGGCCAGAATGTATGGTCGTGAACCAAGAAGAGGAAAACCAAACTATCAACTTATCGACAACATGGAGAACTATGCACGAGACCATAATGCAGAGATCAACATCTGTGCAGTTCCAGGATCCTACGTCAACGAGATAGAACTTGATGAATTCTTCCATGACCGAGATGATGTCTATATCGAGGAAGAAGCAAAGAAGCGAAACGAGCAGAACAGGAAAAAAGAACGTGAAAGAAGAGAGGCGTTTGAAAAACGAAAAGAGAATTGGGAAGCGAAGAACCCTCAAGAACAATTTCCTTGGGAGATGCCCATGCATTTTTTCTGGGAACACATACCAAATACCAATTATCCTTTAGCAAAGAAGAAATTCAATAGCAATGCACACCTCATCAGCGTTCCGGAACCATCACAGAACAGGGATCCTCTGGTCGGGAAAGAACGATACACTACTAAGTATGGAAATAGCTCCATTGTCATGCCTTCACCAAAGCATCGACTCAAACCCGTTTCAAGCGGTCAGGCAGGTGAATATCCTCGACTGATGATGACTACAGGAGCATGTACCCATCCCAGCTACAACACCAGTAACCGAATGGGAAAGATCGCTTATGAAGATCATAAATATGGCTTTGCAGTTATTGACGTCATTGATGACAAGATATTCCTTCCACGAATCGTTCCTGCACAAAAGAACGGAACATTCGTTGACATGGGCATAAAATATGCTGCTGGACAAGAACCTACAAAGGTGAAGACCACTGCTTTGGTTCTGGGAGATCTTCATGTCACAGAGATCAACGAGAAAGTCGATAAGGCAAATGAAGAGATGATGGAATACTTCAAGCCAGAGAACACCTATGTCGGAGACGCTATGGATTCAGATACCGTCTCTCCTCATCAGAAAGACGACTTCATCAGACAGATGAACAAGTTCGAGAATAAGAGAACCAGTCTTGAAGAAGAACTAGTCCTGACCGGAGAGAACCTCAAAAGAAAAGGATCCATTCTTTTGCCTTGGGGAGGCCAGCTCTGGAATACTCCTGACAATCATGGACACATGGTCTACCGTTACCTAACCAAAGGACAGTACATGAACGATAGGGAAAATGCAAGATTCGCTTTCAAACTTTTAGGGCTAGATGCAAGAGACCTCCAACGAATGGGAATGAGTGACACTCAACTCAATGAATTCAACTGCATCGAAGCAGCTATCCGTTACGTAACTCCCGATCTTCCAAAGAACGTCAACTTCCTCAAACCAGGAGTCGATCGAATCCATTGGGGATGGCAATGCGCCGCTCACGGACACCTTGGAAAAAATGGAGCACGAGGAAGTCTCAAATCACTTATGGAAGGTTACGGAAAAGTCATCCATGGACATGTTCATCAGCTAGAGATCATCGGCGATTCCATGTCAGTTGGAACCAGTTCAAAGATCCCTATGGACTATCAACTAGGACAGCCATCAACCTCTATGGCAGGAAATGGAGTCATCTATGAAGGTGGATTCATGCAAGGATTGCCGATCGTAAAAGGAAAATGGGCAAAAGATGGTTTTGCAGACCATGTCAAACAAAACTGAGATGGAAGATAAGATCAGAGAACTCTTCACTTCGTTGAGTCCTCAGGATAAGAATTTTCTAGGAGGCCTCCATCACACCGAGAACATTATCAGAGAGCTCAGAAATCACTTCTCTTACATACAAGGTGATCTTCCTTCACGACAACGGGTGAATATGGGAATCCCTTATCTTAAGGATTCAAAAGTCATAGGCTATTGTACCTTTACCGTCATGCAAGATGCAAGACCAAATAATTATGACCAGAAATTCATAGGGCTAAAAGAGCCAGTCAATTATCTTCACTTCAAGAAACTAGTGGTACACCCTGACTTTCGAAACCAAGGGATTGCAACGGAACTTATCCAATACCGATTACGAGTAGCGAATAGATTAGGAAAAGATGCTGTCTGCGATGTAGAAAAAGAGAATGAATCGATCATAAAGCTTCTTACTGAGAATGGATTCAAGAATTCATTTCACTGGAAGACCAGAAAAGGAACTGAGATGATCAGGCTTACCACTCACTCAAAGTAGCTCATCAGAGCAGATAGTCATCAAGAACAGGATCCTTTTTTGCTACTACCTTATGCTCATAGGAAAGCCGTTTTATGAAAGGAATCCAAGAATGTCTCATCCAGACATAACGAGTAAGATCATTGAGCCAAGCAGTCTCATCGCCACCATCCCTATACCAGACACCACAACTGGCACAAGCATCAGCAACCTCATTATCAACGCTTGTCCAAGGAGCCCGCTCACCTTTTGACTTCTTATAATTCATCAACCTTCTGGCAATCGCTTGATATTCTATTTGTCCACCCATAAAGAAACAGAATGAAGAATCATATTTAACCCTTTCCTAGAACTTAAAAATCATTTCTTTGGAACCAAACGGATAAGAGTGATCTCTTCGATACCACCGATCTTAAGAGGCCATATCGTCGTACCGCTTCCTGAGGAAGTATGCAATGTCATACCATTGACATCATGAGTACCCCAAGGATACTTATACATCATCCGCACGAGAAGAGGGATGGGAAAGAACTGTCCTGCATGCGTATGACCGGAAAGCATGAGATCGATCCCTTCTTTCTGTGCATCAAGATAATCTACTGGCTTGTGATACAGCAATACCTGAAACTGGGATTCATTTCGTTTGATGCTAGGCAGTACCTCACCGACATATCCTTTTTCCGTTGAATCACTTACACTAACAACGGAGATACCCTTGTAAGAGACCGCCTTGTTTTCTAGAAGCTGAAGCTTAGTTCCTTTCGTCAATTCTCTTACGTACTCAAGACCCACATAGCTCTCATGGTTTCCTAATTCATAATACAAAGGAATCTTTACATCATCAAGCACTTTGAAAGTATCAGCAGGTGGCTTTCCAGGAACATCAACGAGATCTCCCGTCACCACGATGAAATCAGGATTGAGAGCAAGAGCGCGATCAAAGACCTTCTTGATAGTAATCGGTGCACGAACACCATATGCATGTACGTCACTGAGCTGCACAAATCGAACTTCCTCTTGTACCTTATCGGATTCAATGACAATCTCTTTGGTGTGCCAGACCAGACCGAAAACAACAGAAGTAATGATCAGCAATGCAGAGATACCGATAATGATCCAGCCAGTGAAAGGTGACTGGAGCTTTCCTAACCAGACAACAAGTTCCACAATAATAGTGGTTGAGACTACTGCAAGAATGACCGCAAACCATGCATTAGTGAACTGGACCAGATAATAGGTGAATTTATTCTCGAAAAGATTAGCGACAAGATAGCCAACCGGAAAGATAAGCACTGCTATCAATGAAGAGATCCATGCATGAGCAAGAGAAAAATAGGAGAACAATCTTGCCATGGGAATGAAAGTGATGAGGAAAAGGAATGCTGAGAATATGGTCAACAGAATAAACCTAGGAATCATACACTCTAGTTGCTAGGCGTCTTTTAAAAAGATTATGGAAAAAAATATATCAAAAAGTGAACGCAACTGAATCTTTTGGAACAGCAAGAGGAGTATCTAGAGGAACAAAATCTTCTCGAAAAGAATCTATCTTATATTCTTGTTTTTGTAAGGGATCTTTCTTTTCAGGAATGGTCAACAATCGATCAGTATGAGAAGAATAGGTACCAATGACTGCACCTATTGCAAGACTGGCTGAGATATATCTCTTCTTTGGATGCTTTCGAAACTCAGGAAGATAGTCAGTGACAAATCCAGAAACGAGAGCAATACCAGCACTGGTAAATAAGGCTTCACTAAGAGTAGCATCGGTAAAAGGAATATAATAAGCCATCTTAAGAGCGAAGGAACCAACCATAGTACCCATCACCCTCTTCCACATAGTCCCTTCTTTTGCTGGCCTTTCAGCCGGTTTGATCAG
>JAGQJW010000027.1 GCA_020430425.1 Nanobdellota archaeon
CCTTTGGATAATCAAAAGCAAGGCATCGGGTCGCACAATTGAGTGCTGCCAGCTCATTATAGGTAGGAATCTGGATGGTGACTATTGGAAGTAAAGCATCATCCTTGATAACCTTCTCCTTGGTGGGTTTCTTAAAGCGAGTAATAATCGATAAGACTAGAAAAAGAAGGGTGAGAGCCACAGTAATCCCTAGAATGACATAGAATGCTGTGTCAAATATGGTGTGAAGAACATTAAGAATAGGTCTGGAATAGGTGGTAAAATAGGTATAGACGAACTCTCCAGGCTTCTGGAAGATAAGAGTGAATAAGAGACTGATGCTATCCGCAAGCGGAGCGAGTTGAATTGCCATTTTAAACGCGTTTTAGGGTTTTATCGGTACTATAAGACCTTCCTTCATTTTAAAAAGTTTTTCATTTAAACTGGCATATAAAGGGTGTTTAGGCTATATAAGGCTTACCATTCACCTAAGAAGAGATTACTAGTTTGTTGAGTTCCTTGTAGAAGGGGCTTTCGTAGAGTTTTGCAAGGCGCTCAATGATCAATTGTGGCGTTGATCGTGCAATCTTGCCTATCAGAGGGTTTCTCTCAACAACGAGCTCTAGATCCTTATTGAGACCCTTTGCTTCGATTCCGTCAAATCGCGCATCCACACCTAATTGGTCAAGCTCTCGACCCATATGAGTTACCAGAACAAGCAATATCTGAGGATTTGCTCGTAGATGGGCGATGATACCTTTGATGATCTTTGCAGCGACATCTGGTTCGGTTACTGACTCTATCTCGTCTGCAAGGACCAATTTTCTGGAGGAGTCAAGAGAGATATCTGAGAATTGCTTGAGAAGTGTCTCAAAAGCTCCTGCAGTAAGGCTTCCTTTCGATTTAGAGAAATAGTAGAATTCATCTATAGGGCCTACTTTTGCTTCCCTTGCAGGGACATAGAGACCCATCTGGGTAAGAATCTGAATCTGCCCTAGCAGTTCAAGAAGAGTAGTCTTTCCTCCACTGTTTGCTCCAGTGACTACTGCAACCTTATCAGGAAGGCCGACATGGTACTCGATGGGAGTTGCCCCTTCAAGATTCATATTCTTGCCATAGACAAAAGAGATGCCTTCCTGAGAAAGTTCTGGTTTGCTCAAGTCATAGGTTTCGATGAATTGTTTGAGAGCATAAAGCAAATCATATTGGTAGAGCTGTTCGACATAGAAAGGAAGCTGTTTGATATGTTCTTTCCACAGCTGTGCCACTTTCACTTTTTTAGCATAGACGTTTGATTCCTGTTCAGCCTGATAGGACTGTTCCAGTTGCCTCATTGCTTTATCATCAATGTCTAGTTCACCTAAAGGACTGATGGAGAAAAGTTCTACACAGGAAAGACCAGTTAGTTCTTCAAGTGATTTGGTGAGCATTCGTTTTTTCTCTTGAAGAGAGGAGACTATTGACGCATCAAGGTAATCGAGAATGCTTTGTTGAGAGCGAACGAGATTCATGAGCTGTTCTCCAGAGAATTGTGCTCTTGAAATTGCTTCATGGAGATCAGAGCGAAACGATTCGAAGAGTTCTTGCATAAGAGCATCGATTGAGTGGAAAGAGGTTCTCTGAAAAGAGAGGGTTGTTGTTGAGAAAGGTAAAGATAAGGAAAGTTCTTCAAAGAGCCTGATGAGATCCTGTAGCGCAGTTTGGTGTTCCTCAAGGATATCAGTTATGAATTCAGGTGCGATCTCAAGAGGATCCGTTGTTGAGAGAACAACGATTTGAGACAGATCCAGCACCCCTTGTAAGAGAGCCAAAGAGCTTGTCTTGACCAGACGGATCTGTTCGTATTGTTGTATAGCAAGGATATCCTGTTCCGTTTCGATCAAGGTTACGAAAAATTTTTTTGAGAGAGTGCTTCGAAGTGAAAGATAGAGTTCTTCATCATCGAATGCTATGCAGATGCCATTATGTTTTCGCTCACTAGTATAGCGAAGAGTGATTGCTGAAAGGAAGAGTTCTCTAAACGTGTCAACAGAAAGTGTGAGAGCGACTGCATCATCACAGAGGCGTTGATGTTCTTTGATCTGAGCGAGATCAGTTGTCGGAAGAAGTGATTGAATAAGGACTCTAGTATAGGAGGTGTGTGCAAAAGATTTTATTTTTGAAGTGATCTGAGTAAAGAGATCCCTTGCTCTTCTCGTCTTGAAAAAGGATGAGGATGCAGGAAAGAGTTGTCTCTTAAGGATCTCCTGCAAGGTTGTTGAAGGAAGATCTAGAGCAAAGAGTCTATGAAATTGCTTCAGGTCACAGATCTCTTGAATGAGAGCATCATCTTTTTCCATAGCGTCCCCTGACAGAAGAGTGTTTAAAAGGACTGCGAGCAGGTGTCCAGTGAAAAAAATGAGTCTGAAAGGACTGGTCTGTTTTCGTAACGTTTAAATACTCAGAAAGGAGGAGAGGTATTATGATTTTCTCATCAAAAAGAGGTATGTCCCCCCTGATTGCAACCGTTCTTCTCATCGCTTTTGCAGTGGCAATGGGTGCAATGATCATGAACTGGAGCGCAGGAATTGAAGGGGAAGGAGAAGGCATGCCAAACTATTGTGAAGGAATATCCATCAGCACCAATCAGGGTGCCTGTTTCTCAAACAACGCAATATCATTCAATGTGGTAAACAATGGAGATCAGAAGGTGGATGGCATTCTTCTCAGCTCACTAGCAGATGGTACTTCTATCGATATCAAGATCAAAGACACGGCACTGATCAAAGGAGAGAATATTGACAAGAATGTTCCTTATCTGTATTCAGGAGGATCTGTTGAGTTGGAATTTGTTCCCTTAGTCGTTGAGAATGGAGAAGTTGTTGAATGTCGAAACGGCGGTTTCTCCCAGACTGAACTACCTACCTGTTAAAAGCGATGTCGTAAGCTTTATATGAGAACTCTTCTTCGTAACTGGTTATGCAAGTCAATGTGTTTACAGGCAACATCATCATGGACCTTTCCATGTTCCTCTTCTTTGGAGTGTTTGTCTTTATCATGCTCATTTTGATCACCAGCATCTTGACTAAAAAGAGAACCTATGATTCTTTCCATCCGCCTGTAACGGTTCTGGTTCCTGCATATAATGAAAGAAAGCATCTGGATTCATGTCTGAAAGCGATCATCGCAAATAAATATCAGGAAATGGAACTGATCATCATCGATGATGGCTCAACTGATTCCACACCAAGGATTATCGAGAAGTTCACGACAAGATATCCATTCATCTCTTCCATCAAGGGAGATCACCAAGGAAAGTCAGCTGCGCTCAATAAAGGATTGCAAAAGGCAAAACATGATATCATCATATCAATTGATGCTGATACGATGATTGAGAAGGATTTCCTTTCTGAGATCGTCAAGCCATTTAGCGATGCAAGGGTAGGAGCGACTAATGGTATGTGTTTTGCGCAAAAACCTAGGAAAGTGATTGAGTGGTTCCAATCAGTTGAATATCTCTATAATAATTTTATTCGTTCTTCATTCTCTTCTGTCTTCGATAATGGAATCTGGTTTTTTGGTGCGGCTGCTGCTTACAAGAAATCAGTGGTCGAGAATATCGGAGGGTTCTCAAAGGATACCATGACAGAAGACATGGATATTTCTTTGAGTATTTTCAATGCAGGGTACAAAGTGCTCACCGTCAAAGATGCAGCGTACTATACAAAAGCACCACATTCAGTAAAAGACCTCTTCATCCAGAGGATGCGATGGTTCTATGGAGGTATGCAAAATATCATCAAGCACAGGAAAGTGTTCTCAAGAAAGTCATTCGCGATCAAGTTTCTTTTCAGCAACCAGATGTTCTGGTCACTCTATTCATTGCTTATTATTCCCCTCGTTGCCTATCAGGTCAAGTACTGGTTGCCATCAGGCACTAAAGAGATTTTCTGGTATCTCTTTCGATGGTTCTCTCTTTCAGGACCGATCGTTGTGCTGCAAAAGATTCCTGAATGGGGATTGAATTTTGTCAATATCTTTGGAGTGTTGGCAGGAATCCTTACGACAGTTCTTATCTTTGCTTCTTTCAGGCGGTTCAGGAAAGTGCCGAATTTTAAGGATCTCATCATCATTTTTTTCTATTTTCCTTATACCTTGGTGCTGAACGCGACTTTTCTTGTTGCTGCCATAAAGTTCCCGTTCTCTAAAAAGAAAGGTTTTATTAAATGAGGAACGAGAGGATGGATATGATCTTGCCAGTATTAAGCCTTCAGGAGTCAAGAGAAAGAGATGAGATCATCAGACACTATGTCTCAAACAGTTCTCTGGACAGGATGCTCTCAGTTGAGGTTGGGCAGGAACTACTTCTTATAGAGAGCAGCTATATTCCCCACACCTTCTCTTATAACATCATAAAGAATTTTCTTGAACAGGTGTATATCCGCCGTCATCTCCATGAGGAATATCTCCTTTTGGAGGCAGAGAAGAAACTAAATGAACATCTACAGAATCATCGGAGACATTGAACAAAAGTCAGCCAAGGAGAGGCTTGAAGTAGCGGTCTTTATGATGAATACCTGGAAAGAGTATCAATCGACAGCTCAGATTACCTTACAGACAGCAACAGTGGATTCTATCGCGCATTATTTATCTGAACTCCATAAGATTTATGAACGGGAAAGCTTGCAGTATGGAATTATAGCATGGGCTTTAACAGAGTTGAGTGAAGAGGTCGTACAGAGAGCCATGGAAAAAGAACAGACCTCAATTGAGAGATTATTACGATGAAGACAAAGAATATTATCATATGGATTACGAGATTGGTTGCAGCAGGGATACTGTTTGAGACCTTATTCTACAAGTTTACCGCACACCCTGATAGCGTCATGCTTTTTACTGCTCTAGGTGTTGAACCTTGGGGACGGATTGCTTTAGGCGTCATCGAGCTCATCACAGGTATTGCTATTCTTGTTCCAAGGACTTCTTTCAAAGGAGCACTTGCAAGCATAGGACTTATGATCGGTGCAATTATCACTCACCTTGCAGTGATTGGCGTCAGTTTCAACAATGATGGAGGAGCATTATTCTCCCTAGCGATTATCGTATTCATTGTGAGCAGCGTCAATGTGTACCTCAACAGGGATCAGTTCAAAAACATCGGTTTGTTCTGATCATTTTCTTTTTGTTTTTCTATCAGCCGGTAGATAAGCATGGATTCTCCGGAACGGTCCTCGTAATCAGTACTTAGTTCCATCACCTGTTTTGCATAGAACTCATTTTTATCCATGATTGAAGCAAGAGTCTCATTGAGATAGCTTATTCTGGCTGTCGGGGAAAAATTTTTCCAGATCTGAGAGATGAGATCATACGTATCTTTTCCGATTCGAGGAAGAGTATCGTGTATCCTAAAAGAATCAATGACGAAATAGCTAGCATACAGAGAAGTGAAGGTGCCAGTAGCATGACGAACCTTCTGTAAGTAGAAAGGGAGCAGAACATTCGTTTTTAGACTATCGACAAGCTCGTTTCGATAATCGACTGAAGAGATGATATTTGCTTTTGATTCAATGAGCTTGAACGTGTCAAACGTCTCGATCATAGAAGAGCTTCCTCCTCAATGTGATGGAGCTTTCCAGGAATGATCAGGCAATGAAGAGGTGATCCGAAATCAAATTCAAGGATTTCTTTGAGCGTTCCTGATTTGATGACATAATCTGGCTGTCCTAGGCGTGCAACTCCGATGACTTGCATATCATCAGTAATGATGCCATCTTGTCGTTTCTCTTCGATCTGTTTGAGCACTGCAAGTCCCTGATTCACTGTCATATATCGAGGGGGAGCTGCAGTTACCTGTTCTCCACGAGCCTGTCTGATGAGATCTTCTTTTGTCGGTTCTGCCACTTTGATGTCAAGTAGGCATAAGGTATGCAGACCTAATGATTTATTGTTCTTGATGACTTCATAAGGTGTTTCAGGAAGCCAATTATCATCGGGAAAGACGATGCTGGTTGTCTTACCGTACTTATAGAGTTCAAGACCGACTATACCTATTGCATTCAGGATTGAGGCATTGAAGATGACTTCTACATTGACTCCCGCTTCTTTTGCACGCACAAGGAGATCAGTATGGGTTGTTGCTCCAAACACGTCTCCGACTATCAGAAGAGCGACATTTTTCTCTTTTGCTGGCAGGATCAGCTTCTCTTCAGCTTCCTTCTCAACCATATCTCTGCTTGCTATCTGGACTTCCTTTTCATAGAGTTTCTCAAGGCTTTCCTTATCTTGAGCAAGGATTGAGGTATAATGTTCTAGATAGATGGTGTCACAGGATTTGACGGCTTCAAGACCTCTTAAGGTGATATCTTTAGCATCATACAGACCTAGACCGACTAAATAGAGTGTCATAGAGAAGATAAATAAGCCTGAAGTATATAAAACTTGTATCTCAGATGTATTTCAGAACATTTTTATAGCTCGTTTTGGAGGCATTATCTTATGGTATTTCAAATGACTCCAAAATTCAAGGCCCTTGCAGAAAAGATTCACCAAAGAAAAGAACGAGAAGATCAGGTCAGGCTTGCAGGTGGCAATAAATTTGAACAGCTGGAAGCAAGGCTGAAAGATCCTGAAACAGGAACGTATGGAGAAGAGATCATTTGCTATGGTATCAGAACAATAACAGAGTACGCCACAGCAAAAGATTTTTTGAGAGGATATATTGCTGATGTCAAAGAGCACCCAGATAAGTATCCCCATCAAGCAAGTAAAAATCCTAGAAACTATGCCATCAATGATGTGATGCTTGCATTAGGTCTGCACTTTCAAAGTCAAGAGACCCACGATCTCTGGAATAAGGCAATAAGGAATTATAGAAAATAAAGAAATTGAGCAATCACTTGCTCATAGGGTGTTAAACAAAAAAAGTGGCTTCAACACTTATTTACTCATAGAGCGTTGAAACAAAAGGCAACAAGTTGCTAGGCTTCAAAGAAGCTACTTTGACATGCTTCTTTGAAAAATCAACAAGTCTTCTGTGGTCAGTTTCTTTCCTTCTTTGACCTTCTTGTCGACTTCTTTTGCTTTTTCCTTGAGTTCTTTTGCCGCTACTTTTTTCTGCTCTTCTTCAACAACAACATTGTGTTCAGCCAATTCATCCTTGATTCCATCGACTTGTTTGAGAAGTGCTTTAAGTTCATCATTCTTTGCGACAAACTGATCCTTGAACTCTTTGAATTTTTCAAAAGCTGCTTTCTCTTTCTCCTTAAGGTCGTCGATCTCCTTGCTTCGGCTCACGACATCCTCATGTTTTGACTGAGAATCTGCTGCTTGAGATTGTATTGTTTTGTGGATCTTGTTTGATTTCTTTCGAAGCTTGTTAATATCTTTCTTGAGTGCAGAGACTGCTGCCCATCCTGTTGCTGCACTTCCTAGTTCTTCAAGTTCCTTCTTCAAAGATTTGAGTTCCTTCATGAGTTTCTGTTCCTTATCGAAACTCATCGGTTGTGTCTGGATGACATAATCAAGCTTTTCAATCTGTTTTTTGAGCTGTTCAGGGTTGATTCTTTTCTCAGGATGAGCGATTCCTTTCTCTTCGTTCTCTTTTTCAAGATCCTTGAGCTGTTTCACCTTCTCAGATATTTCTGAATTGAGAGCATCACGCTCTGACTTCTGTTCCTTGACCTGTTCAGTGATTTCGTTTCGTTCTTCCTTTGAACCTTTGACACCAGAAATAAGCTGAGTAATCTGCTTATTGAAATCTGATCGCTTTGAGTACCAGGATTCTTTTTCTTTGTTGAGCCTATTAAGCTCCTTCTTCAGAGAACTGATCTGGACTCTTAGCTCCTTGATTTTTTGTTTGTTGTCATTGATTTCTGCTGTTTCCATGTTAAACATCAACCTGTGCTTTGAAACCCTTTAAGGGAAACCCTGAAGGGCAATAAAAAGAAAATTCCCGAAAACTCGGGAGGGAAAGAGATGTCTATCCGAAAAGTGCGCCTAGACCAGCTGCTGCTGCTCCATCGTCTTTTTTCTCTTCTTCTTTTTTCTCTTCTTTAGCTTCAGCTGCTGGAGCTGCTGCGCTAGCTGCCGGAGCTGCTGCAACTGGTGCTGCAGTTGCTGCCTTTGCGATAGCTTCATCGATGTTTACGCCATCAAGTGCTGCCACAAGAGCCTTTACTCGGCCGTCATCAGCGGTTACGCCTGCTGCTTCTAGAACTTTCTTTACTGAAGCTTCATCAACTTTCTGTCCTGCTTTGTGTAAAAGCATAGCTGCATAAATGTATTCCATTTTGTTTACCTTTTTTTTATTTTATTGGTTTGGATTATTATCCAAAGAGAGCACCAAGTCCTGCTGCTGCATCAGGTGCTTCCTCTTCTTTCTTCTCCTCTGCAGGTGCACTTGCTTCTTGTGCCGGTGCGGCCTCTTGAGCTGGTGCTGCTGCAAGGGATGCTGATGCGCCTTTCAGTTCTTCGCTGAGTGCTTCATCAGGTAGTGAGCTTGCCACAGCTAGCATCTGTCCATAGACTTTTGCTAGTGTATCGCCGACAGTGAGATCAGTGAGGATGTCCTCATTGATTGCAAGGTTTCTTGCTTCACTAAAGGCATTGGTTACAAGAACAGTGATTGTTTCTTGCGTTGGATATGCTGCATTGACTGCAAGATTGAATGCCCAAGCAGCTGCAGTTTCCATGTCTGCAATGTACTGTTCTTCGTCAACATCAAGTACTGCTTTGGTGAGGATGTCACCAGCCTCATATGCTGCAGTAAGATCAAGTCCGATCTCCATAGGTTCGATTCCTAGTCGAGTAAGGAGTCCTGCTAGCTTGTCACTGACAACGTCTCCTTCTTTTGCAACGACTGAATCTGCCTTGATCGCTACTTTTCCACCGTCAATTCCTGCTTTGATTCCGACACTTCCTAGTTCTCCAATGACTGGTCCTGGAGCGAAGCTGGTTGGTCCTGCTGGTACGACGATGTCGCTGGGTGCGACCTGACCGCCTTTGATTGCTGCGGTTGACTTGTTCTTCTTGAGAGTCTTATAGAGTTTGAAAGGACTTTCTTTGGTAAAGAGAAGTGCTGGCATTCCTTTTAGGTGTGGAATAAGTGCATCTACTCCTTTCTTCTTTGAGTTTTTTAGTGCTACTGCTAGAAGTCTCCGTTTGCTCATCTTGAGAAGTACAGTATCTCGAAGCTGATCCCTCATACTCTGCACAGTTTTTGCAGGGAGATTCTCCATATTTACTGCACCGACGATATCATATTCGTCAATGAGCTTGGTGAATTCTGCTACAACGTTCTTTTTTTGTTGTGATACGTGAGCCATTTTATCTTAGTCCTATTTACATCAATTTGAGAGGTTTGCCCATGGTCAGTTTGACTAGGCTTCCCTTGATATTGTGCCGTTCTTTTGGCAAGTGGTGTTCCACTTGGTTGTAGAGATATGCGATGTTCTCTGCAATTTCGTCATCTTTCATGCTTTCCTTTCCTGCAACAAGCTGCATGACAGGGAATTTCTTTGCAGATACTTTCACGGTGCTCTGGAGTCGCTCATAGAGAGGTCCAAGACTTGACTTTGGAGGTACGACACATCCTGCTTTAGGGTTTGGCATCTTTCCTCGCGGTCCAAGTACTCGTCCGAATGCTCCTGCGACAAGTCCCATGATGTTTGCCTGAGCAATGAAGAAATCATACTCATCTGCAATCTTCTTTGCTGCTTTCTGGTCGTTCTTGTACTTATCAAGCTCTCCTTGAGTGATAGTGAAATCACAGACCTTCTTTGCTTCTGCTTCAAGCTCTCCTGCAACGATTGCACAGACCTTATTGGTCTTGAAGGCATGAGGTACCTGCATGAAGAATTCTACTTGTTCATCAGGATTCTTGAGATTGAGATCCTTGAGATTGACGATAAATTCTACTTTCTGTTCGAATTTTCTCTTTGTAGCTTCTGTTCGAAGCTTCTTGAGTGCATCTAGTGCTTGATGTTTTGTTACCATTGTAGTTGTTCCCTCCTATCGAAATAGTCTAACGCGAAGAAGGCCAAAAATCACGGTAAGAAAGAGTCTAAACCCCATTTCTGCCGGATCAATTAAGCCTTCGCCACGACACGCATCCTGTGCGTACCGTGTGATACACGTCTAACGGTACCGTGGAGGAATGATGACCCCTTTATAAAGGTTTATGTTCAGAATATCTTATTTAAATAATTATCACTATAAAGTAGTAAATAAAAGAAACATTTATATACTTGGAAAGATATGATGATAAGTATGAGTAACACTCACAGTGTAAAAGAAGAGATTTTCAAGCAATACGAGAGAGTTAAGACAGCAGTCAAAAGCATGACTCCAAGACAGAAGGTTGCAAGTGCGATTGCAGGAGCATTTCTCATCCCCTATGCGATACAGACGGCACGATTGAATAGTGCCTTGGATCCCTTAGAGTCTGCATTCGACAATTATTGCGCCAAAAATGAGAGCATCTCATTATATAAGGACGAAGGAGTTTCGCACAAGCTCTACTACTATGTTGATATGAGAAACCAATTCCTTGAGGACAATCAAGCACTGAAAGGATTTACCAGTTGGAAATCAGACCAGCTATTCACCTCAAGCACCATAACCCTACCAATACCTTACAACCCTTTATCAGTATTCAAACCACTGAACAAGACTGCGTTGAAAGGATACGCAGATAAGAAATAAGAGAGGTTTTACAATGACAGATCAAGAATATAAAATGGGACATCTGGCTAACTTTCCAGAGATAGGAGATAATTACATCACTGAAAAAGTATCTATACAAGACTTGAAAAAGGAAGATAATCTAGAAAGAGTCATTCTAGGCACGGCATCAGTCATCGCATTGCTAGGAGGACTTGCTTTGGAACCTGAGATGATCAAAGGGGTTACCCAAACAATTGCCAATCCGTCATTTGTAGATTATGCAGTTGCTTCATTCTCACCAGTAATAAGTGGTATCTATGGCTTGATGGGAGGAAAATATGTCCTTGACAAATATCTGCTTCCAAAAAAGGAGAAATAAAAATGAAAAAAGAAACATTCAATAAATATGGACCGCAAGTTGCTATCGGACTTACAACCATTACTTTAGCAGCCGTTGGAGGAAATACATTAGTTGACGTCTTGAATGGAACTTCTCCGGAAGGACACCTTCCAGGTCAGATCGGATCAGCAATTCTAGAACTCGGCTATGTTCCTTATGGCCTTAAGATGACTTACGACAACATCAAGACATCAATTGGAGATATCAAGAACTATTTTTCAGGAAAGGGTAACTAAAATGATTTCAGAAAAAGGAAGTTACAAGTTCAAAAGAAAAGTAATAGATGAAAGAACAGACAGACCACTCCTTCTCCTTAGTGAGATTGGACAGTATGATCACTTGCTTCGTAAGGCAGACAGAGAAATGCTCAAAGCAGTTCAGGAATTATACCAAACAGAATATACTCATCTGTATCTTACAGGAAGTCTTGTTGAAGGACCATTATTTGGAACCAGTAAGAGATACAATGATATTGATGTTCTTGTACAAGGAGAACCTGAAGAAGTAGAATTCAACCACCACGATCTTATGAGAAGAAAAGACTCAGAAGTAAAAAATATCCTTGAAAAGAAATTTGGATCAATGAATCTAGAAATCGAGCATGATGGCGCATACGTTTCAGGACCTATTGATGGACGGTTCATCATCAAGAAGAATCCGACCCTACTGACATACTTTTTCCCTTGGACCGACAAAAGTCCACTGGATATAAGTTTTAGTTACTCAAGAAAATGAACGAACGACTTGAACAGATGATTAGTTTTCTCATTCCTGCAATAGAGAGAGCAAGCGATTTTCACCCACATCTTGTTGGTGAAGATTCCATTGAGTTCAAGCTTGAGAACGATAGCTTCGCAAGATTTTTTCTTCACTCAGAGAACTATAAGGGTCTCGAGATTGATATCAACAGGCAGAATAGAGAAAAGAACGAAACAATGGATTTTATCGACGAAGATACAGGAGATATTGATGAGTTCCCATTCTACATCGGCCACATCTTCTATAAGGAC
>JAGQJW010000028.1 GCA_020430425.1 Nanobdellota archaeon
CGAGAGAACAAAGCAGTTCCGAAAAGAGCTGACCTTGTGGGCCAACTATACAATCAAGCATCGTCCTGAAGCGATTCGAGGAAAGATCATGTATTTTGCAGGTCCTTGGAAAGAAGGAATCACTAAAGGAGGCATCCCTTTTGGAAGCATCTCTGGCTACATGGCAAAACAATCACCCTTGTTTGCCAAACAACGGATGGTCTTTCCTGCAGAAGTGTACAACATCCTTGATTTTGATGAGAAGATGCATCGTATGGCCATCATTGCCTTGGGAACGACCAACATCTCTCAGATAGGATTCTCATCACCCATTGAGGTGCTCCAGTTCTTTGATTATATCGAGCAGAACCGTGAGCGGCTCATCACGGAGATCGTCAGGGAACATCCCTTGCTTGCACAACGTCTAGCAAAGCTTCCCAACTTCAAACCACGATCCATCTGGCCAAATCTCACCACCATCAACTGCGTCATGGGAGCATCCCAGCTACCCTATATCAAACTAGTACAAAAACGTCTAGATATCAAGACCGCAAATGATCCTGGCATCTATGCTAGTGAAGGACGAATCACTCTAGGTCTTAGCACCATACCACGGACCGGACTCCTTGTTGCACACGAAAACTTCTTTGAGTTCTGCGAACAGCAGGAAAAAGGGTTTGGTAAACCACTCCTTATCGACCAACTTAGACGAGGAAAGATCTACAAAGTCATCATGACAACCAGAGAAGGACTGTACCGTTATGATATCGGCGATCTCATCAAAGTGGTCGGATTCAAAGAAAAACTTCCTTTGGTGCAGTTTGTTTCACGGGATAAGTTTCTTAATATTGTCGGCGAACTCTCTCCTGAACAGGTACTTCTACAAGCTGTGCAAAAAATCATAAAACAAGAGAAGATGCTCATCTCCGGATTCACCTTTACTCCTTACACGAAAGAGAAGAAGAAACGTCCACAATATGATCTGCTTATCGAGAGCGATCAAGATATCAAGCAGACGTTTGCGGATAAGCTCGAAAAGGAACTGCAGCGAAACATCCTTGACTACAAGCAGATGAGAAACGAATTTGGCAGGCTTGGACCTCTTCGAATAAGCCAAGTCAAGTCAGGAAGCTATCGTGCATTTGAGAAGCAAAGACGAGGACAACCAAAGCCAATGATCATCGCACCAGAAGAGTTCAAAAAACAGTTCAATATCATCAAGATAATTGAAGCAGTCTAGAAAATAATCATCTCATAATTATCTCAATCGACTTAAGATCATATTTGTAAGCGAGGCTACAAGAATCAATCACGTCAGACAATTTAGTTCTGTACGTTTCAGGATAGGTCGCTTTCGTGTAATCAATGGCTCTGCGGACATCTGCAAAAAGACCAATACGAGAAGGACTGGTCAGGGAACGAAGAGAATCATCTGGAAAATAGGTTGCAACTAAGGTGTACTTCACCGTTTCACCTTCAAAAAAATCAGCATAGTCAGGAAGATATACAGGTTTGTGGACACTCTTCTCTATCCTCTTTATTTCTTGACTGCTCAACGCAGGCTCCTTACCAGTCTTTAGAGGTGCAAACATCAGAAGAGATACTAGTCCATATGCGAGAGCTCGTTTCATAAAAGGAGAAGAAGGAGCATTTATTTATAAAGCTGTGTTGATTTTCGCTCTTTATGGAGCTAAGAGACTGGCAGAAGCAGGCGTTTGAGATTCTTAAGAAGAATGAATTCAAAGGAGTCGTCAAAGTCGCCTCTGGAAAAGGAAAGACCATCCTAGGAATTCAAGTCATCAAAGAACTTCTACCGAAAGGAAAAGTGCTCGTTGTCGTTCCTACCATCAATCTTCTCTTCCAGTGGGAAAAAGAACTCAAGAGATTCCTTCCTGAAGTGACCTGTTCCTTCTATTATGGAGGCAAAAAAGATGAGACGGGAGACATAGTCCTCTCTGTTATCAACACCGCTTCAACCAACCCTTTCAAGAGCCAGTTCTCCTTGAAAATCTTTGATGAAGTACATCATTACGGTGCTCCACTCTACACTTCAGTCTTCTCCATTCCTAGCAAATACATCATAGGATTAAGTGCAACTCCTGAACGAGAAGATGAAGGTGATCTTGCCATCCGTTACGGAGTCGGCGCTACCGTCTATACGCTGGACCATATCGACGAACTTCTTGAACAGTTCTCACTCTGGTCTATTCGAGTGCCTTTTACTCCAGAAGAATATGGTAAGTATTCTGAATACCAGCTAGAAATCAGCAGGTTGATGGGACTTCTTGGGAGCATGCATTCCGTCTTTGATTTCTCTGGAGTGAAGCGACTGGCTTCCCGAAAGAATGGCTATGCTTTGAAGTTGCTCAAGCTCTGGGGACAACAGGCACAACTCAAGTACAATGCAGCTCACAAGATCGATACTATCAAGGATATTGTCTCCATCGAAAAAGGTCAGAAGATCATCATCTTTAGTGAAAGCATCTCCTTTGCTGATCGATTGGGTGATGAGATCCCTGACAGCTTTGTGGTGCATAGCAAGCTGGCAAAATCAGTTGTTCTTGATCGCCTTGATCAGTTTCGAAAGGCAGACTATGGCATCCTCATCGCACCACGAATGATTGATGAAGGATATGATGTCCCTGATGCAAGTGTTGCCATCATCTCAAGCTTCAGTCGAAGCAGCAGACAGATGATCCAACGAGATGGACGGATCCTTCGAATGAACAAGGATAAATATGCAAAACGCTATACGCTTGTGCTTGAGACTGTCGAAGAGAACAAGTACTACTCCCTACTTGAGCGGACCAAGATGGTGGAACTTGCAAAGCAAGGGATGTGGGTCAGGTACCGAGAAGGTTTCGAAGACGACCCTACGTTTCTTGAAGGTCTGGACCATTATCTCAACGATGATCAACGAACCGATTTCATCTCCTGGGTAAAAAAGAAACTCGATTATTTTGAGAAGATCTATAGGGATCCCCAGACGATGACCGAGCGTGTCGACTTCTTTGAACAGTTTGAGGACGTCATCAAAGAACTGCTTATTCAAGAACCTGAAAGATGGCCAAGCATGCGGTATCAAGAAGAGGAAGAACAAGAAGAACAAGGACAAGAATATTATTTCTCATTGAACGCAAGCCCTGAACGAAAACGACAGCTCAAAGAAGAACTTCGACGGATCAACTCCCGTCTTGAACTGCCTGATGAAATATTCTCTGCAATCATGAGATTCCTTGATGCGGAAAAATTCACCTTAAGCAAAGAAGGAAGACAGTTTCTTGAAGAACTAACTGCTGACGAGGATGAAGGCATCTGGCCAAAAGAACTCTATCAATTCCTCAAATACACCTTTGTTAGGGAAGTAAAAGGAGAAGAAGAGTCCCATTTATAAATACAAGAACAGGACTCCAAAAATTATTTAAAAAACCAACCATCAATATCTCTTGTGAAAACTACCATCAAGGCAGCAGTCTTTACCACATTGCTCTTTCTTTCAGGAGTACAAAAGAATAGACCCTTGCATGCCGTAGACTATCTTCTCAGCTCCCAAAGGGTTGCCAGCACCATGCCAATCAGACCAGTAAACCTTGAAGAGCACGTCATGTTTACCGACAATCCTTTCCATTATGTCAATGAGCTCCCTGTCGAAGGAAGAGATTCATTGAATTATGATGCCTTCTTCGCCTTGATAGAAACAGCAAAACTTGGAGAAGAGAAGTTTCGAAAAGAACAGGAACTCCTTAATGACATCGGCTGGATGAGAACCGCATTCAAGAATCCTCGCTATAATGAAGAGATCAAAGAATTCCTTAAGAAAGGAATACTCACAAAATCAGAGTACTACGGAAGGATTCTTACCAACAAAAAATATCGACGATCCTACGACCCTAGCCTCACTCTAGAAGACACGGCGACCTACCACCTTGACTGGACTGACTGCACCAAATCAGTCTTTGAGGATTTTGAACAGGCAACAGGAGATACCACCATCATCAATGATTACCTAAGACATGTCGGAGAGCATAAGTACCTTACCGTCTTTCCAAGAAACACCGCAAAATATCTTCATGAACAGGGCTATGAACTCATCTATGTAGCTGTTGATACCAAAGCAAGAAAAAAAGCAAATAAGTACTGGGCAGGAGGACGAAAAAGAGTCCATGCAAAAAAATTCTATCAAGAAGTACTTAGAAAGAACTACTATGCAGACATTGATTATGTGGTGAGGGATCAACGAGTGAACACCCCCTCATTCAAGAAATTTCTTGAGATCACACCAGCAATACTCTTCCTAGAAGAATTCGTCCACGTCGCAACGAACTACCACGGAAACATGGTCGACGCATCATGGAATGCCAACCCCCTCAAAGAGAACAATTTTCGAAAGAGAAACCTCTATGACCTCCTCACCGTCGAGCAAGAAGACACCAAAGACAATATCCGCTCCATGGTCATGGTCGTTCCCAGAGGATCAGTAGAACGGTTCGTTGAGAACTATATCAAGGATGCACCAGTTATTTTATATGCGGGAAAAGAAGGACAACAGGAAGAAGGAAAGAGTTCATTCTAAGACTAGACGACCAAAAAAAACAATAAAAGGTTTGAAAGAAGATATGTTAACAAATACCACTTTAGCCATGATTGTGAAAAATGAAATGAACACTTTTGGCGGAGGAATACAATCATTTGTCTCCAGCCAATTCCCATTTGTAGAAAAAATAGTTATTGTAGATACGGGTTCAACAGATGGAACAAAAGAATACTTGGAGTCTTTGAAAACGGAATTTCAAAATCTAGAGGTACACAGCAGAGCATTTGATGATTTTGCATCTTCTAGAAATCATGCACTATCCAAAGTAAAAACATCAAGAGTTCTCATTCTCGATGCTGATGAAAGACTCAGCCCAGAAGAATATGAATATATTTCTCAAGAAGTGAAAGATAATCCTCATCAAGGGTATCTTTTTTCAGTCGATAATATATTGAAAAATGGAGAAATACAGGAATACCTCGGACCATTAAACCCCCGTCTATTTACATTAATAAAAGGCGTAAAATTCGTCAATACAATGAGTAGGTGTGCTGAAGAGCTAGAATATAATGGAAAAAGATTTTCTCAAGCATTCAAACTGTATTCAATCGGTACAACAATACAACATTTCTATACACCAAAAAAATATCCTTAAAATTAGCTAAAAGAAAGAGTCAATAAAAATTTCTGAGGATTTTTAGGGTAGCTATAATCTGAGAATATGAAGCCTCCGGCGAGATTTGAACTCGCGACCTCCTGATATCTTCAGGGAGCGGTGAACAGCAAACAGCTGAACAGAAGTCACTCCTTGTACAAGTCAGGTGCTATAGCCACTAAGCCACGGAGGCAAGGAACAGCAAGCAGATTCCTGCTAGCTGAATACTGGTAGAACCATAATTTCCTTTAAAAAGCTTTGCCCATAACATCTAAATAACCCCTTACACTTCTCTCTTTTATGGATATCCAGTTCAGAGACATTCAGTCACGAAATGACGCTCTTGCGCTCATCACTTTTCTTGAGAAGCAACGCCTTGGCTATCAGAACTATGATTCCTGGCTTGAGAAGACTCTTGTCGAGTTGGATGCGGGGATCAAGTCTGCAGTGACTGCTCACTACAATGGACGTCTTGTCGGAGATCTCGTCTACCAACCACACAAGCAGCTCAAGAACGTCCTAGAACTCAAGAACCTAAGAACCCATCCTGATGTGAGAGATCGCAGGTTTGCAGGATTCATGCTTCGACAGGTAGAAACCGAGCAGAACCAACACCACACCATCATCTGTGACGTAAGAAGTTCTGAAGAGAAAATGATCTCTTTTCTTCAACATAATGGCTATCAACAGGTTCTCAAGCTCAACCTGTATGACCAGAACAACACCGATATCGTCTTTGCAAAGTTCCTTCGAGAGCCAAGTGAGGAGATCAAACGATTCTTCATCAACTAATCTTCAGGAAGATTGTTGAGCACCTGCAGACCATTCTCCTGAAAATAATTCTCTAGCAAAGAAGTGAAGAGATGATGTTTGTCTCTAGTGAGTACGTGTGCGTGGACCGATTTTGCTACTGCTGCCAGAACTGCATCACTAGGATCAGGAACGATGTTTACCAGAGGTGCATCTACCTGTTCAATAAATGATTTCTCTGCGAAAGGATTTCCTGGACTGACCGGAACATCAATCACTGTCAAGAACAGACCTTCCTTTATTGCGCTTCGAAGCCTGTTTCTGATATGATGGTTCACATCATGGCTGTGAAAGAGAACCTCATCTACATTGAATGAAGTGATTCCTACACTATGGTTCTTGCAGAAATCAACAAAAGCCTTCTCATGATCCTGAAAAATATGGTAGATGAAACAGGTGTCGACCAGATAGTCAACCCGGTGAGCAAGAGTACCATTCATTGGCGTGTGAGGAAGCCCATCAAATAATTCTTTCATAAAAAACACCTCTTATGCAACGAACAGGATGAACAAGATTGTTGCAACAACAAAACCAAGTACACATCCATAGACAGCCTCCTTTATCGTGTGACCATGTTCTACCATGATGTCATCTTCAACTTTTTTTGGAGCAAGTTCTTTGAGCGCATCAGCATTCACACCAACTGCACGCCTTACTCGAACAGCATCAACCAACACCACTGCAGCAAAAGAAAAGGAAAGAACAAAGAGAGACGTCAATCCTTCAGTAAAAAAAATCATGGAAGTAAGTGCAGTTGCACTAGCACAATGAGAAGAAGGCATTCCCCCACCAGCAAGAAGAGCTTCGGAAGTATTCTTGAAGAAGAACAGTTTTAGAATCTTTGAAAGCAGCAAAGAAATGATCACCGACAATAATATCCATAAACCAACCATCTCATGCAACCCTCCTAAATGTCAGGTTGATAAGAATCCACTCAATACTTAAAAGCATTACCATTGCAAGCACCGCATATCGATCCATATTCACAGGAATATTTGCTACGGTCGACTGCTGATCCAAGGTCTTGAAAAAGTCAGTAAGCTCCTGAGTATCTGCCGGGTAGATGACCTGACCTCCCGTGCGCTGTGCTAATGTATCCAATGATTTTCTATCAATATTTGTCGTCAAGTTAAACAGTTCTGGCAGGTAGCCCACTTTAGCATTGTCCGTTCCTAATCCTACAGCATAGATAACTATATTCTCTTTTTGAGCATAGTCTGCAGCCTCATTAATAGTATCCTCAACAAAAGAACTGACCGTATTAGCCCCATCAGTGAACAAGATGACTGCTTTTCCGACTTCATCGTTGTTGAACAGGTTTGATGCAGTTACGATAGCACCAGAGATATCAGTACCGCTTGTCCTTGAGACATTAAGAGAACCTATGTTTATTCGCATATTCAAATAATCAGTAGAAAGGGGATTTCTCACATACGTGACTCCTGAAAAGGTTACAAAGCCAACTGCTGTTGACGAGTCAAGCGTATCAAGAAAAGTAAGGGCCGCATTCTTTGCAACAGTGAGCCGATCAGGCTTGATGTCAGCCGTTAACATGGAAGAGGAAGTATCAATGGCTATCACGTAATCAAAATCATTTCTTTGACCCTGATAGTAATAAGTCATTCCTGAAAGGGCCAGGATCGCAAAGATGAAAACAAAAGTCCGGATGATCAACACCGTGTTGTTTCGAGTGACCAAGCGATCTCCTGAGATTCGTTTAAGAGTCTCAAAATTAGCGAATCGCATCGCCTTCTTCTGAGTCCGAAATAAGAAATAGTAATGGGCGATGACCAGAAGGGGAAGCAGCAGAGCTAGCCAAAGAAAGACAGGTCTTGCAAATTCCACATAAGCCATCCTATTTCACCAGTAAGGAAGCAAAAAACTGCTTTATCAGACGAGGATCATCATCCTCATTCAACATCAAGAGACATCCGCTTCTCACTTTCTTGAATACCCTCTTAATGTATTCTTCATTCTCCAATGTCAGTTCCTTATATTGTTTTGCAAAGTCGCTTGCATCCACATACATCGTCTCAGAAGTATTCGGGTCCTTCAAAAAAAACTGACCTCCACCTCGAGGAAGTTCCCGATCCCTTGTATCCCGTATCATGATACCGACAACCATGTGACGATGAGAAAGCATTGAGATGTACTTCTCCCAATCTTTTTCCATACCTAAAAAGTCTGAGACAAGAACAATAATCGATCGTTCACGAAGAGTAGAATCCATCTCCAGAAGAGATTTCTTGAAATTCTTCTCCCCGCCATAATATTCCTTATTGGAGAGCATCAATTCGAACTGGCTTTTTATACCAGAACCGAAACTGGGTTGGATGTGAGAGACCAAGTGATCACTAAACATCCCTAAACCAATGGCATCTCCACCATCAAAGGCCGCTTGGGAAAGAGAATAGACCAGTTCTGCTCCGAACTCTGCCTTGAATTTCTTGCCTGTAGAGAACAGCATGGAATTAGAGACATCAAGCAGAAAAACCACATTAAAGTTCTTGAATTCTTCATATTCTCTGATCAAGGTCTGCTTTGCACGAAGAGTAGCTTTCCAATCGATCAAAGAAGCATCATCACTGAAGGTGTAGGATCGAAAACCAGTAAATTCCATACCCCTACCCTTGAAGATAGTCGCCCAATTTCCTTCAACAGCACGAGAAAGAAGCTCACGTCTCCCTCGAACTTCCACACCATGACGGTGATCCTCAAGATTCAAGTGTAATTCTTTTATCGCCATTTCACATCAAAGGAAGATTATCAAGTATCTCTTTCACCAGAACATCTGTTGAGATCCCTTCAGCCTGTCCTTCAAAGTTCAGAAGAATCCTATGACGAAGAATCGGCAGTGCCAACTCCTTGACATCCTTGTGAGTCACATAACTCCTGCCCATCGTGAGCGCTCTTGCCTTTGCAGCGATAAAGAGACTGATACCTCCTCGAGGAGAAGAACCGAAATCAACATACCGATGGCATTTCTCTAGATGATATTTCTTAGGATATCTCGTCGCATCGACAATCCGAACAATATATTTCTTTATCTTCTCATCAATATATACCTTGTGAACAACCTGCTGCACATCAATGAGATCCTGCTCATGAAGAATGGGAGCCAATTCAAAATCATCGAACTTCTTTAGTGACATGTTCTGATTCAAGATGACCTCTTCTTCATCAATAGACGGATAAGACATGAGTATCTTAAAGATGAAACGATCCAATTGAGCTTCTGGAAGCTTGTAGGTTCCCAAGTTCTCTACTGGGTTCTGTGTTGCCATAACAAAGAAGGGATTTGGAAGATTGAAGGTTTCTTTTCCGATAGTTACCTGACGCTCCTGCATTGCCTCGAGAAGAGCGGATTGGACTTTAGGTGGTGAACGGTTGATCTCATCACCCAGAACGAAGTTAGCAAAGACAGGACCTTTTACGGTAAAGAATCCCTTCCCCTCTTCATAGGTGGTTACTCCAACGATATCTGTTGGCAAAAGGTCAGGAGTGAACTGTATACGAGAATAGGAACAACCGATGACTTTTGAGACTGTTCGTACCAAAAGAGTCTTACCGATACCAGGGACTCCTTCAAGCAGAACGTGGCCATTTGCGATGAGTGCAATCAAGAGGTATTCAACCATCTCTTTTTGACCGACAACAACCTTTGCAATCTCGTCTCTTGCCTTTGAAAACAATTGAGAAAACTCAGTTATCCGCCTCTCTACCTCTTTTTCTACGAACTGCTCACCCATAAAGACCATAAACGCAAATACCCTATAAATATGTTACGACACTCCTTTAGAATCGTAACAATCAATCGGTAAGGTTTATAAACGTTGAAAATGACTCGTAAGCCATGGATGAAGAGGTAAAAAAAACAAGGGATCTGCGAGGTCTCAAACTCAAGACCGATCAACAGATCAGATACCTCAATGATAAGGCAACACTCACCGAAGAGGAAATCTATACCGTCACCAAAGATTTCTTCAGCTCACTTCTAGACCTAGACTACCAGTTTTCTCATGAAGAACTTCTTGATGAACTAGGAAAGACCTATATCGATGCTCAACTAAAAAAACAGATAGAGGAATTCATCCACAATATCGGTCGCATCGAATACAACTCGGCAATCAGTTTCGAACAGGATCAACTCAGGCAATTCTTAGGAACAGTCCAGGAAGTCTCAGATAAGCTCATTGCAGAGGAGACAAAACAGAACTCCAAAGGGTTTAGTCTTTTCTCAAAAAAACAAGAAAAATCACTGGGCGAACTCATCGAGGAAGTACAGGCAGAACCAAGACTGGAGAAAGCAAAGGCACTCTATCAGGAAGCACTTCGAAAGTACAATGAGCTAAGCCAGAAAGATCAGCAGCTCTATTTCGACCGACTACAAGAAGCCTACCAGCATCTTAAATCTTCTTTAAGTTGAATCGGCTAAAGACGCCGATACCAACAGCAAGTAATGTCATACCAATGATGATAGTGAAGAGCAATCGGTAATCAACATAATTCTCCGTGTACAAACCAACCTTGCCGATGAAACTCTTTGGCACTTCGGAAGTAGGAGCCTTCTGAGTATTTATCAAGTATTTACATCCATCAATGACTGCATTTACCAATTTCAAGGAGATGTCAGGATCAGTCTCTGACTCTGCACTGATCAGGATCTCATTAAGCTCTTGGCATTCAGAATTGTCGCTGAGCAGATCTCTTGCGAAACCAACTCTCGTCTTTACCGCATCCTCACTATAGGATCCCTTCTCCAACGCATTGATGAAAACAGTTGCGGTGTCAACGTGAGTCAGAGATCCGATGTCTGCTGAAAGATTCACCTCAAAAGGAGCTTCAAACCGGTAATTGAAATAAGTAAGATTGAGATCGACAGATGCCCCAGGCGCCAAGGAAGCAATCTCCGTCTGAGAAAGTTCTCCAGATAGAGTTTCCACACTTGAGTTGAAGGTGAGAAGAATATCAGTAATCTCAGTATTCCAATTGTTCTTTACGGTAAAAGGAATAGTCACCGTCCCATCACTATAAATGGAAGAGATGCCTGGAAAGACAAATCTTACAGAACTAGGAACATCATTATCAATAGGAACAGTAATAGTCCTTGTTACCGTCTTAGTATCACTAGAACCAGAATTTGATATAACTGTTGAAGTTACAGTAGTCTGACCAAGATCAAGAATATCAACACGGATGTCATTGGAAGATATATTAGCACCATACACATCAGTAGCATAGAATGAAGCCGTACAGTTCCCTACCTGTTCTGGATCAATGGTTAATTGGCTTCCACTAAAATTGAATGTGGCATAGGCATTGCAA
>JAGQJW010000029.1 GCA_020430425.1 Nanobdellota archaeon
TTTCTCAACTATTTTTAAGATAGTTGTAAAAAATGAGTTTCAGATAGTTCTCAAAAAACATTTTTGAGGAGAATAATTTTGTTGAGAAGAAGTAAAAAAAAGAAAAAAGGATACGATTTTACTCGTATCGTCCTTGTACAGTTCCGATGTGTGATCGGGTTTGTCCTGTCTGCGTGTTGGTGTAGTCAAAAGCCATAGTTGCTTTGTACTTCGTTCCAATTGCAGGGGTAGGTACCAGATCAGTACAATCGAAAGTGATCAGGAAGGTTGCTCCTTGAGGGATCTGTGTGGTGTTTGCGACAACTGCTGCACCGTTATAGGTTGCACTGACGCTACTGTATACACAGGTAGTTCCTGCATCAGGGGTTAAGCTTCCAGTAAGTGGTAGGGTAATTGCTACTCCTTTGTTGTTGACAAGTGCCACTTCGACTGAGTTGGTTACATCGTCGATCAATCCGTTATCGACGTTTGAGATTGGCGCAGGGAAGGTGGTACTTTCTGGTAGGAGTCTACTAGGATCGAGTACACCGAAATATGCCAAAGCTCCAATTGCTAACAATACGACTAGGATTGCCCAACCGTAAGTCATCAAAAATTCCATAGCTGCTTGAGCTCTTCGTTTCATTATATTCACCTCAAATAATAGTGTATGTTGCGTATTAGAGGGTTTTTTCTTTATAAACATTTGCATTTTTCCGGAAAAAAGTATACTAAGATATGAATACAGATACACGCGAGAAAGGTACTTAGTTCTACACCCTGCTGGTTTTTTATTCACTATGAAATGGAGACGTTATTTTATATACTCTCCAGACGCTGGGGATTCTATGAATAGGGCACAGGTGGCAATGGAGTATATGATCATCTTTTCGATGACTTTTTTCATGTCTCTTCTCTTGATCATCCTTTTCACGACGCAGACTAATAATATACGGACGGACTTGGCAAATGCTCAGATGGATAAGGCGGGTTCGGAGATTGTCGATGCCGCAAGCCAAGTGTACTTTATGGGTGACCCTGCACAAAAGACCATCCGGGTAACCTTTCCTGAAGGGGTCAAGCAGGTGTCCATCAACAACACCTTTCTTGTATTCAGTGTCCAGACCAGCGAAGTGACTTATGATATTGTCAAAGAGACAAGCATTAACATGACTGGTTCCATAAAGACGTTTGAAGGCATCCACAATATTGTGGTGAAAGCTCAAGGAGGCGTGGTGGTTATTTCAGATAATTGATAGGAGATGATGGTGAGGGGTGTGAGGTTTGCGTAAAGGTCAGTTATCTATTGAGTTTATCATGATGATAGTGATGAGCTTTGCAGTACTGTTCTCTTTTGTCTATGTGCTCATGCACGTCTCTGCACAGAAGAATGAGCAGAAGACTTTTGAAGAGATCAATAATCTTGGTATCTCCTTGCAGAACGAATTTCTTCTCGCTTCCGAACTAGAAGATGGCTATATGCGAGAGATCTATGTTCCTGTGACTCTCAATGGGCTTGCTTACTCGATAGCGAATGGTGATGTTGCTGATGCAGAAGGCTACCTAGAAATTACTTTCGGTGATTTGGGCATCACTTACAATATACCTCGTCTCAATGGAACAATACAGAAAGGGACGAATACACTACAGAAAAAAGATGGGTGGTTGCTATTAAACTGAAAGGTCAGGTCTTCACCTTTGATTATATTGTCGGATTTGTCATGTTTATTATCATTGTAGTTATTGCTGGAAAACAGCTCGTCAATATCTTGCCTTCACCTTCCTATGAGAATCTCTATGATGAGAATGTCTATCTCTCGACAACTCTTCTTCAGCCAGGATATCCGAGTGATTGGACTCCTGGAAATGTGCTTATTCCAGGGATTGCTTCAAACAATCGTATGGATGAGACGAAATTGGCTAATTTTGACACATTCACTTATGATGAGACAAAAAGTTTTTTCCATATTGCTAGTGAGTACTTGTTCTATTTCAAGAATGATACGGGTATTGTTCCTTTGGTTGGAGAATGTAATTTTGGCTTTGCAGTACCTACAAATATGACTACTTGCGAGCCTGACATAACTTCTTTAGGTTATGCAAACTTAGTTAAGACTTCGAGGATTGTTATCTATAAGTCCGATGTTATTGAGATGGTGTTGTATTCATGGAATTGAAGAGAAGAAAGAAAGGGATGTACCATTCGATGGATGCCTTGCTTGCAGGCATGCTCCTTTTAGGTGTGGCTGTCTTTCTCTTGCAGACTCCTTTCTATGAATCGGCAGTCGAACAGAAGAGTTTCATTGCCGAAGATGTTTTGAGTGTTCTCTCTGAGATGAAAGTCTCTGAGCTCAACAGCACCTTTATTGATGTGGAGATTGCAAACGGAAATATTACCAATACGCAGAATTCCATTCTTGAACAGATGGGTGAATATTGGGCCCTTAACAATACTGCTAAAGCGACTGCCCTTTTTGAGGTTGTCTTCAATCAGTCCTTGCCAAATACGACGGCAAGCATAGAGATTGTTATAGAGACAGATCCTATCTTCGTCAACAATATCTCTTCACCAAATGACATAGTGACGGGAAGAAGGATGATTTCTGGTATTGCAAAAGGAGCACCTCTTACTGGTTTCAGTTCTTCAGCATATCTTAAGAAAGTACGTAACAAGAAAAATATTGCTTTCGCCTATTTTGGAGGTTTCTTCGGTCAGGGAAATATCACTTCCTCTTTGCAGCTCCCTGCAGATTTTGATGCTTCTCGCTTCATTCTTGCTGATCTTAAGATCGAGACTCCTGGTGATTTCAAATTATATATTAATGGAGCTCAATGCGGAGGGGTATACTCAGGAAATCAATATCAAGTCTCCTCTTGGGACATCTCTTCTTGTGATGCCTATTTCGTGAATGGAACGAATAAGATTCTCTTCAATTTCGTTTCCGGTTTGAATGAGTCATATATTTCTGGTGGTTTTCTCAAGGTAGAATATACGACTGATACGCTCAATGAACAGATGAGTTCTGGATACAAACGATATTATCTTCCTGAGATAAGTGGCTTCATCAACATATATGATGCTATCTCTGCTCAAGGCCTTATTACGAATTGGACACTCAATGTTAGTTTCTATAATGAGTACAATACTTTTTTCACTTTCGGTAATGATACTATTTTTGTTGCCTCAGGAAAGAACACCACTCAGAATGTGGTCTATACGCTCACTAACCAGACGATTGCTCCCACTCAGATTCCTATCAGGATGGGGGTGACTAATTTCTCGAACATCACTATTGTTGATGCGGGTGATCCTGCTGATGTGTTCTTGGTGACTGATGTTTCAGGAAGTATGGATGATTGTGGTCTTACTTCCCAAGTCAATCAGACTATGTGTGGTTATGAGTGGCAGTTCTGGTTCTGGTGGTTTGGTACACAATGCCCTTATACTGGATCTTGTGTTGCCGATGAATGTGGTACGGGCGCTTCAAGCACGAGAAATCACAATGTTTTCAATCAGACTTCAACAGTCTGTGATGCTACTCTCCTTGACATCGCAAAAGATGCTGATAAGCTCTTTGTCGATAACGTCTTGAATGGTACTTTACATCAGATAGGTCTCGTTCACTTCTCCACAGACTCTTATCTTTCCTCTGCTTTGAGCAGCGATACTACGGTGCTTAAGAACCAGATCGACAACTATAATGCCAATGGTGCAACCTGTACTTGCTGTGGTATCAACAGGGCAAAGGATCAGTTGCTCGCCTCTTCTGACAATCGATTCATGATAGTGCTTAGTGATGGAGAGCCGACAAGAAAATGTTCTAGCTTCAGTGATTACACGGGAGAATCAGGAACGACTGTAGAGAATACGCAATGGGCGATTGATGCAGGGCAGCAAGCTTGCAACAATAATATCACCGTCTACACGATTGGTTTCGGTTCGGGGATGACAGCAGCAGGCCATGATACGATGCGCCAAATTGCCTGTAATGATTCACTGTATTATAATGCGACAAATGTCGGGGATCTTGCAGCGATCTATGAGAATATCTCGAATCAGGTTCTGGTTGCAGCAAACTATTCTTCTCAGACTGTCAATGTAGTGGGTAACTTTTCAGCATCAAAGATATTTGCCGATTCCTATATTGATCTGTACTATGATCCTATCACTCCTCCTGATGAATTGGGTCGTATCTCTTTGACTTTTGAGTCAGATCCTTTTTCTAGCTGTATGCAGACTGTTGAGATTCCTGATAATATTGCTGTCGAAGATGCTTTTGTCACTTCCTTTTCTAGCATTCATTGGACAAAGTCGGTAAAGGCAAACGGGGTGGTAGTCTTTAACATCTCTGACTATGGTTCTGATTATACGCTCTTAGGAGATCCTTTTGTTATCCAGATACCTTCTCCTCTTTTGAATCCTGGTCAGAACAACACTTTCGAGTTAGAGATAGGTGATTCACCGACCAACTCGACTGCCTGTTCGCTCAACAATTCTTTGATCTACACGGCATTGATTAATGCATCCACTCCTCGTACACAGACGGTCGAGATTGCTGATGGGTGTACTTGGACGATCCAGTCAGAGACGGACACCTATACCGTTCTTCCTGTTCCTTCTGACTATTCAGGACCTAATATTTGTGTCTACAACGCGACTGCAGTGATCTATAATCCTCTTGATGCTTATGATGTTGCTGTATTTGGTCTGCTTGAAGAACTTGATCCTGATAATAATGGAAAATTGCTGGTTGATCTGACTAGTTCTGATCTGGAAATAACGATAACAGTTGTAAGTGGAATCCCTTACTTGTGGGGACCTTCGTTGGTGAGTTTGAATGTTTGGAATTGATTCGAAAAAAGGGTTTGCCTATCTGCTCATCGTGAGTATCTTTGTAGCAGTGCTGCTTGTCGTTTTTTTGACCTATAACTCTTATTCTTATGCCAAGACTCAAGAGTTGCATGAGGAACGGATTCTCACTATGAATAATTTTGTCATGGATTTCAATGAAGATATTCATCGTGCAACCTTTATCTCTTCCTTTCGCGCGCTAGTCGGTCTTGAAGACCATATTGCAAGCTCGGGAGAATTCCTTAACGATACTGAACTTGCCTTTCAGGAAGTATTCTATAATGGAACTATTGATGGAAAAAAAGTTCTTATCATGACAGGTTCAAGCTTCTCTGATTATATCGATAAAGTGAATGCCTTGGCAAATAATGTGGGGATCATTTCAAACATCGAAATATCATATATCAATCTTTCTCAGGATGATCCTTGGACAATTAGCGTAAATGTGCATGCGATAGTGAATGTTTCTGATTATCGGGAGACGGCTTCCTGGAGTTATGAGGATGATTTTACTACGAACCTTCCTATCTATAATCTCCGTGACCCGCTCTATAGTTTTTTTACCAGCAACAAAGTGCCAAATACGATACGTCCTTACCTGTCTTTTCCTTTAGTGAATGGGTCGGATGCTTCTTCCTTACAAGCACTCATTGATGGTTCCTATTACATCGCTTCCAACCAATCTCCTAGTTTTCTGCAGCGTTTCGAGAATAGTACGCTTCCAAATCAAAATGGTATAGAGAGTATTGTTGATATCAATGTCATTTCAGACCAAGATCTTGCAGTCTATCCTGATAGGGTGAAAGTGGACTTCATTTACTTCAATGACTTACCAAGTGACAAGATCTGTACTGTGGAGAATATTAGTGTCAATTCGTATTTTGTCATACCAAGCAATCGTACCGATCTCTATGAAATTGGTGGCCTCAATTACTCAACAACCTGCCCATAAGTATTTCTTTTTGATGGTCTGAATAGTTTCAGTATTCAAGTAGTCTAGAAACTTGTTTTTTTAATTTTCAAGTAGTCACACAACATTTTTAAGGCAGTAAAGCTGTGAAAAAGCTGGGATGGGAGATATTACCACGGGCATTGACAAGCTCGTACAACTAATCAACAGAAGAAATGAGATTTCTCTGGAAGAAGCGGCTAAAGAGCTCAATGTAGATAAGGCCGTTTTAGAGGATTGGGTTGAGGTTCTTGAGGCTGAAAAGCTGGTCAAGGTCAACTATAAGTTCTCCAATATGTTCATCTCTGGTTCTAAGACAACAACAAAAGATGCGCTCAAGACTGCAGCGCATGTCGTCTCCCAAAAAGAAGCGTTCAATCGAAAGATCGATGCCACTCTTCACGCTCTTGACAAAGAGACTGAAGGATTCGATCAGGTACGAACAGAATTCATCAGTATCCAAAAGCATATCAAAGGAGAGCTTAAGACGGTCCGCCACGAGCTTGATGAGCTTAAGCAGTTTGAGCATCTCAAGAATAATATCGACAAGGACATCATCGCTTCAAAAAAGGATTTTCAGAAATTCGTCAGCCTCTATAATGGTCAGCTTGATGAGTTCGACAAGAAGTACGTTTCTTTGGTCAATGATCTTAAGGCTGAACAGATCCGTCTTGAGAAATATGCTAAGAAAGTGGATGAGCTCAAGCGTGCTAAGACTGATATCGAGAAGACCGTACATGATTCATTGGATGAGCTCAGAAAAGTAACTAGAGAATTCGAGGGTGAATCAAAGAATATCTCTGTCTCGGAGAAACGGATTGCAGAACTCAACCATTCTATTACTCATCTTTCTTCAAATATCCAAGACAAGAAAGCCGAAGCTCTCAAACAGCTCAACAAGAAGATCGGAACTTCTCTTCATGAGATTGAATCCAAGCAAGATGAGCTATTGGCAAGTGCTAAAGTGAAAAAGGACGAGATCCAGAACTATGCACATGCAGGTAATATGATCTATAAGAGTTTCAGTAAATTGTTTTCAGACAAAATCAAGACGGCTGAAATGATTGAGGATATCCAAAAAGAACGAGAGGGCCTCATCAAGGAACTCACTGATCTTAAGACTAAGGTAACTATCTTTTCCATCAAGCAGAAGGATCCTGCCATCAAGGAGAAACTCAAAGAGATGGAGAAAGTCATTGAGGATTATGAGAAACGAAAACACTCTCTGGCAACAAGAATCGACAAATTGATGTCCTTTATCAGAAATCATTAGAAAAGACTATGGCTGCAAAAAAAACATCTAGAAAGAAGACGACCAAAAAATCTGTCAAGAAAGTATCATCTAGAAAGAAGGCAGCAAAGAAGTCATCGGCTAAGAAGAAATCTTCATCAAAAAAAATCACTAAAAAATCTGTAAAGAAGGTAGCTTCAAAAAAGACGACCTCAAAGAAATCAACGGCAAAGAAATCTTCTGCTTCTGTGGCCACGAGTGCTCAAGTTCTTGACTCTTACAAATATATGGCTGGTCAGATTCCCATTCAGATCACCATCAAAAGAGAATCAAACGAGTTTGTCCCGCTCTATGATCTCAAGATTTCTTCCATTTCCAATTTGACAAACCTAGTACTAGAGAAGATTCGACAGGAACTTATCAAGAAGGTCAGTCTTGGTATCGCTGAGCTTAGCGACATGAAAAAGACCGATATTGTCGAAGAGAAATTCGAGGAGATGATCCATATTCTCATCGAGAAATACTTGCCTGATGCTGATGCTGAAACAACGAAATTCTTGACGAGTTATCTCAAAGTAAAGAGTCTTGGTCTAGGAAACATTGACTTGATCATGAATGATCACTTGCTTGAAGAGATTGTTGTCAATCAGGCAAGCGAGCCCATCTGGGTCTTTCACAAGAAGTTTGGTTGGCTAAAAACTACTATCTTCCTAAAGGATGAGAATCAGGTCCGTCACTATGCGAGTATTATTGGTCGACGGGTAGGAAGGCAGATCAACATCCTACAGCCTTTGCTTGATGCTCACCTCAATGCAGGAGACCGAGTTAACGCTACTTTGAGTCCGGTCAGTACTGAAGGAAACACGATCACTATCCGTAAGTTTTCCAGGGACCCTTGGACCATCACCAAATTCTTGAAAGCAAAGACGATCTCTATCCGTGCAGCTGCAATTGTTTGGGCAGCCATTCAGTTTGAGATGTCATCGATCATTGCAGGAGGTACCGCTTCTGGTAAGACTTCAGCACTCAATGTTTTTGCAAGTTTCTTTCCTCCAAACCAGAGAATCATCAGTATTGAGGATACCCGTGAAATTCGTCTCCCAAAATTCCTTCACTGGGTTCCCCTCAATACAGTCCTTCCTAACGCAGAGAATAAAGGAGAGGTCAGCATGGGTCATTTGCTGGTCAACAGTCTTCGTATGCGTCCAGATAGAATCCTTGTTGGAGAAGTTCGTCGAAAGCAAGAGACGGAGACTTTGTTCGAAGCAATCCATACAGGTCATTCCGTCTATGCGACCTTTCACGCAAATAATGCACAAGAAGCAGTTGATCGTCTGACTAACGCTCCCCTTGATGTTCCTAAGATCATGCTTCCTGCAATCAGTCTGATCATCGTGCAGTTTCGTAACCGTCGAACTGGCAGTCGTCGAACTTTTCAGATCGGAGAGATCATGCCAAATGGTGATGTGAAGGTTATCATGCAATATGATGCAAGACAAGATGTTCTCATCCCTAATAAGGATGTGGTTCGATCTCTTATCAAGAAAAAATCCACTCTGTTCCAGAACATCAAGATGGTGACTGGAATGACTGATAAGGAACTCATTCAGGACCATGAGGACAAGGTGAAGATTCTTAATTATCTGATCGATAAGGAGATTGAGTCTGTCGATGGTGTCGGTCGTATCATGGCAGAATACTATACGGCAAAGGAAAATCTGATGAAATATGTCAACGCAAAAAAGGATTTCCCTCTTAACTGAAAATGGCCTTTTACAAACGATTATCAAAAATTGTTCCTGGCTTAGGGGACAAGCTCCATCAAGCAGGTATTTTGGATACTCCTGAGGAGTATGTGCGAAAGATATTCTTCACATCTTTGATGATTGCTATCGGTCTGTTTCTGGTGTTCTTTGTATTCTTTCTAAGCCCTATTGTCATTCTTGTGGTACCGTTTGCGGTCCCTCTCCTGTTCATGTATCTGGTCAAGTATGTTGATATCAAGATCGAGAACTTGAGAAAACGTATTGATGAGGAGATTGTCTATGCAGGGAGGTTTCTGATCATTGAATTGGAATCCGGTGTTCCTCTAGACAAGGCTTTTGAGAGCATCCAGACAAACTATCAGGTAGTTGGGGCTTACTTTGGTGATATCATCAACAGAGTCTATCTAGGAACGAATATGGAAGAAGCAATCAATGATACTCTGCTCTCTTCTCCCTCACCTACTCTGCGTCGGATTCTCTGGCAGCTGCTCAACTCCATGAAGACAGGAAGTGATGTTGCCGGTGCAATCAACTCAGTTATTGATCAGATCGTAAAAGAGCAGCAGATCGCTGTTAAGGAGTATGGAAAGAAGCTCAATCCTCTGGCAATGTTCTACATGATGATCTCAGTCATTGTTCCAAGCCTGGGGACTACGATGCTGGTAGTGATTGCAACCTTCATTGGAATCAAACTGAATCTTGTAGTGCTCCTTGCACTTGCTGCATTTGTTGGTTTTGTCCAGATGATGTTCCTCTCGATCATCAAATCATCCCGTCCTCCGATTAGTGCATAGAAATGGTAACGAAAAAAGCATCCAAGAAAAAGACTTCGCCTCAAAAGAAGGCTTCTCCAAAGAGACCTCTTGCTACTAGTCAGAAGAAGGAAGTGTTTTCTGCAAGAAAGGCTGATGAGCCAAAGCAAGAAACAAAAAAAGCAGAACCGAAAAAGAAGACCTATTCTGCAAGCAACACGATCCAGAGCAAGTTCGATAAGAAAAAAGAGTTCAAGAAACGAAGGATGAGTAAGATCTTCATTGAATTCTTGGAGAAGGCTGGGATTCAGACAACTCCAAAAGATATTCTCAAGAAGATCCTCTTTGTTGACTTGGGTATTTTAGGGGCAATCACTTTCATAACTATTATTTCAGGTATTATTCTGGGTTCAAAAACTAATGTAATCATTCTCCTATTGGTACAGACTTGGACCATTCTGTTCTTGGCTCTTTACCTGCTGAGCCTGTTGATGGTATTCTTCTATCTTGACATAAGGATAACGAACCGTACCCGACAGATCGAGGACGTGTTGCCTGATTTCTTGCAGCTTGCATCTGCTAACATCAGTGCAGGAATGACTATTGATCGGGCATTATGGTTTGCTGTACGTCCTCGTTTTGGCGTACTTGCAAAAGAGATTGAAGAGATCGCAAAATCAACCATTGCAGGAGAAGACTTGTCTGAGAGTCTTATCGCTTTCACCAAGAAATATGACTCTAAGATCCTCAAGGAATCGGTCAACCTCATAGTTGCTGGAATCCGTTCAGGAGGAGAGATTGGTGAGCTGCTCAACAAGATCTCTGAGAACATCCTCGATACGAAATTGATGAAAAAAGAGGTGTCTGCAAGCGTGACGACTTATGTCATCTTCATCGGAGTGGCATCCATCCTTGCAGCTCCGGGATTGTTTGCACTCTCAAGTCAGCTGCTGGTAGTCATCCAGAATATTGCGGGAAGTCTGGCAAGCAGCAGTGGTAGTTCTGCTGGTGGTAGCCTTTCCATTAGTTTTGGCACGGACAGCATTAGTCTCAAGGATTTCAAGATATTCTCTATCGTGCTCTTGACGATAACATCTTATTTTGCTGCTCAGATCATCAGTGTAATCAGAAAGGGAGATGGCCGAGATGGTCTCAAGAATTTCCCCATCTTCACCATCATCTCACTTACCGGATTCTTCTTTCTCTCCTACGTGCTAGGGCTCCTTCTAGGTGGACTCTTCTAGAAACCTTTATGAAGGAAACCAGCTTCTCCACTCAGATTTTGATAGAAATAAAGATTGATCTCGATCTTCATTCAGAGAAAGAGTTCACCGATTCCTACAGGATATGGACAGTACTGACGGATCACTTGGTTCCAAAGAAGTATGATACTATAGACAAACATGTCCATCGTCACGACCACCAGACATATGAAGTGTTTCACATCCCTGGTTGTGAAGGAAGGACCATCACTTATGATGTGAGGGCAGAGCCTCACATTCTTCTTGAAGGAAAGCACGAGCACTACATGGAGATGCTCCACGAGGAAGTGAACCACTATTTCAAGGAGTATCTCGTTTCTCAGAACTGATAGCGCCTAAAGCTTGTCGCTTCGCTCCTCCAGTAAAAAGATGCCTAAAGCTTGTCATTCCACTCCTTCCTTTAGGC
>JAGQJW010000002.1 GCA_020430425.1 Nanobdellota archaeon
AGCAAAGGAGTACGTAAAGAAAGATTGAAGCTTGCAACCAGAATCAGAAATAAGCCTATATATAGTCCGACCAATTCAATGGTTACGGCGTGAAGGATCAAGAACTGATAGAATGGCAAAAGAAATGAGGAAGCCGAATCAACTGCAACGTATGCGTAGGAAATCAGATTCTTTATGATCATCAGAAAGTAGGCGGTAAGCAGTACGCCATCCATCGATTTCTTTCTCCAACCGACAAAAATCTTGCTGGGGCTTGCTTTATAGATGAGCATTCCAAGAGCAGTCCAAGAAATGATCTTCTTGATGTAATCCAGATCAGAACCAATAATCTCAAAGGCATCAAGGACGTTTAGGATGATGATGCCAAGCAGGATAAACTCCTCTGCACCGAACTCTAGTCTCTTGACCAACCCACCCTTTTTCATAACCTTAAAAGAGGCGTTTTCTTATAAAAAGATTTCTCTTAAGACCCCTTTGCTCCTTCTTTTAGGCTCTTGAAAAGTTTTATATATGTTCTTCCATCAATAAACACCATGAAGTGGTTTGTATTCCTCGTTGGCGTGGTACTCTTGAGCTCTTTTGCTCTGGCTGCCTACGAGGACGTTCTAGGGAATAATGAAGCATATCTAGTCGATACTGGCGAGCTCTATTTCAAGAAACCGTTCATAGCCTATGAAGGAACCCCTTTTGATATGGTTCTTCTTCCTGACATCAACCAATCGCAGGTAGACCTAGGAATCGAAGTATATAAGGAAGGAAAGATCCTTCCAAAGACCTTCTCTAGCGTTGAATTCGAGAATGAGACGAAAGTCATTCTCGTATGGGGTGACGTGATTACTAAGGATACTTCCTACACTCTTGTCTACAAGAGGGACGGAAGGACGCTCTTTCGACAGCCGTTCACCATCCAGGCAAAGGAGAAAATAGTCGTTGACAGGACATTACAAGAAAGCACTTATTTTCCTACCAAGATAACTGATAACCAAAGGGAATACCTCCTTGAACTTCTTTCCAACAAAGGGTTGGACTACACGCTTGAAGATTTTTCTCTCCAAGAGAAACAGGCAAAGGAAGTCTTTTCTGTTGACAAGAAAGTCTACATAGAAACACAGACCTATAATGATAATTCAACGGATACAAGAACAGTAGTCGTCATTGATGTGGCTAAGGATGCTCCTTTCCTTGACGCATATCTCATCGAAACCATACCAAAAGATTTTGCATTCCACGTAAGCAATCTTACCTTCACTTCAACAGCACCGACCATCCTTGAAGAAGACCCTATTGTTATGTGGCATCTTCAAGATGTAGATGATCAGAGAATTGAATATGCCATAAAGGGAAATGAGACTCTCACTGGAAATACTATCCTTATCGCAAGCACTATCGAAGAGAAAGAAGAGCTGACTGATAGCTCATCTACAAAAGGCATCCTCTTACCTATACTGCTCATTCCCTTGATTGCAGGAATCATCATCTTCTTCTCAAAATACAAGATACAACGGATAAAATAGAAGGAAAGGTGTAGAGCACCCATAAGCCACCTTCTGTCAAAACCAAAGCATACAACACAGTTGGATACCGATGTTTTGTGACTGGATTCTACTAAGCGCCAAAATGACTTGCACCAGCGAGGTCCATGTTCCATCCTTTCTCAAGGACAAAGTCGGTAGGTTAACTCAGGCCTGTCGCCAAGCCCTTCGCTGCCTCATCCCATTCCTTGAGGGGTTTTATTTCTCTATGGTTTCCAGCCCTGTTCGGGTTCTCGTAAGAGTCGCACTTACGGTGGGTGGACTTTCCTAAGACAACAAGTGCCCTAACCAGTCTGTGTGCCCTACAAGAAGAAGAGAATGAGACTTGGTTTAAAAAGGTTGTTTACTTCTCAAGCTGTTGCGCTACCCTTTCCCTAAAGTATTCTCCCACAACCTTTAAAAAGAACCTTTCCTTCAGTAAGGAAATGAAAAAAGCGGTGTTGTTTGGTGGATTGATTCTTCTTTCTCTTCTTCTCTCTGCTTGTGGAGGGCAAACACTCTATATGTGTTCTGATGGAACTCCCGGGGGAGGTCAGATTCCTGATGTGTCAAAGAGTCTTACCTATTTCTGTCCAGACGGAAAAGAGACCGATGACTTTACTCGCTGCACTTTTGTCAAAGAAATCACTATCACGCAAAAGGATGCCGAGACCAAAAGCATCAACTTCGTAAATGGCTATGTGCGGGCAAGCGGATGGTCAGGAACGCTCATCAATGTCTATCCAGAAGAAGGAGATTTCTATGGTCAGCTTGTCATCTCCAAGAATGGAGAGCAATCCTATGAAACCCTGGTCAAAGTTGATGGGGTAAAAGGCTCAGTCTCCTGCTTTCAAAATTGCTTATATACGACTCAAATAAGCTGAAAACGGCTTATTTGGCCATCTTTCCAGAAACTTTTATAAACTAGGCATCCTTTCCCCTACACCTATGGCTAACAATCAAATCCGTATGCCATCAAGCGGGGCAGGACTGACAACTTTCTACGATGAATCAAAATCAAGCATTCATCTTACACCACAGGCAGTGGTGGGACTCACTATTGTAGTCATTGTTGTCGCAATACTCCTCAACGCACTTTGAGGTGAACAACTCACATGTTTCCAGGTATGAATTCTCGACAGCTAAAACAAGCTATGAAAAAAATGGGTATGGAGCAAGAACAGCTTGAAGCCCAAGAAGTCATCATCAGATTAGCGGATAGAGATATCATCATCAATAATCCAGAAGTTGCACGAGTCAATATGATGGGTCAAGAGACCTTCCAGATTGCAGGTGAAATCAGCGAAGCGATCCGTGACGCCACACCTGACATTGATGAAGAAGATATCAAGACCGTCATGGAAGCAACCGGTGCACATCACGAAGAAGCGCAAGAAGCAATCATCCGAAACCAAGGAGATCTTGCTTCTGCAATCCTAGAACTCAAAGAGGACCATGAGTAAGGCATTCCATCAGTATCAAGAGCAAGCGCATCGATCACTAGATGCGGCCTTTGAACTGCTAGAAGGTGCATATGAACTTTCACAGGATCCAAAGGTGCTGGTATCTGCTCTTCGATACCTCAAAGAAGCACAAGATGCATGCATGAATTTCGTCATGTATCTGGAAAACAAGACCACAACGATCGAGTCGTTTCTACAACTCGTTCAAGAACATCAAAGCCTCAACGAACAGGAACAAGAGACCATCAGGGAAGTCCATCGTCTCTGTAAAGAACAGGAAGAGAGCGATGTCGAATTCCGAAGGAAAAAAACATATGTCTTGTGCAATGATGGCTATCAGCTGTCGACATTGACCAAAGAACAAGTGAATGACTATCTTTCACACACGATGACCATAACAAAAAAACTACTACGGTGAAACTCATGATTGAACTCCTTGATGATGCAGGCGAAGAACTCAAACGAGCAGAGCACTTGATCTATGTCAGTCTCAAATACACAAGAACAGCAGATGTCCTCTTGAATACGCTCTCTCGGATGATTGATGCATACGAATTTCTTCTTGATGCTCTTTTGATGTATGCAAAAGATACCAAAGGGCTTCAGGAATCACCGACCACTCCTCTAGAAAAAGGAAGCCTTGTCAAAAAACTCTATCCTCAACAGGAAATCCAAGACAATGTCGATCTCTTCTTCTTGATGAGAAAGATCTACCGAGCTCCTTACGAAAAGGAGCAGGAATATCGACGGCACGTGGCCATCATCACCTCACTTGACGGACGAGACGAAATAGTCAACATCGATATCATCACTCAATACTATGAGTTCCAGAGAGCCTTCTTCAAATTCGTGGTAGACATGATCGGAGATCATGCAAAAAAGAAACACGAAGACGAGAACGGCTGGGAATACTAGAAAAAATATTGAAAATATTTTTTTGTATCTCTCTGAAATGTTGAGATGTGTGGCGTTCTCTGATTTGGGAGCAGGAAGAGTGATGAGGTTAGGTGAAACAAATGGCACAACAAAAAACATCTGGATTTGACTTGGTAAAAAATATCGGCTATATTCTTGTTATCGTTCTCATCTTTTCTCCGCTTACGTTTCTTATCTCAAACACCATCACCGGAACCGCAACAAATGACTGCTACACGCGGGTCGTCAAATTCAACGAGACCGACAATAGCGAACAGATTGCCTGTGAACAAGCCTATCAAGAACAACGAAGCAGCATTGAGCAGCAGCAGTTTCTCATCGTGAGCATCATCAGCATCGTAACCATCGTTCTTCTTCTCTTTCTAGGAAGCAAGATCCACAATATTATCAGCTACAGCCTCTTCTTTGCAGGCTCACTCAACACGATCATCATTGTCATGAAGAATTCGTCCTCCTCCTTGCTTGCAGCAAGTCTTGGAACGATCCTCTTTGTGCTCGTGCTCTTTTTCATCAACAAGCACATCAAACACTGATCACCCTCATGTATATCTACAGGATCTCACAGGAACACCGTGACATAGCGAAAGCTGAGATAGAGACTCTCATAGGACCTGTGGTATCACTCGACGACAACCTCTTTCTTGTCGAGAGCTATGGACCAAAGGCAAAGAAACTTGCCTACACAAAACAGGTCTATAAGATTCTTGCAAGCGGAACTGATACGCAAGAACTGCTTAGTTCTCCAATCGAAGACAACTATCGGTTTGATGCAATCGGTGAAGAGACGCTGCCTCTCGCAGATAGACTCTATGCCTTGCACCAGAAAAAGGTCAGCCTTGAACAGTACGATCATCACTATGTGCTCTTCTCTCTTGAAACAACCTATTTTACTGAAGAGATCTACGTCAATACGGATACCGGCCAAGAACGGCGAGCACATCAACGAGCCTACAATCACCCAACTAGCATGCATCCTCTTCTTGCAAAAGCCATGATCAACCTCAGTGGAGCAACCTCTTTTATCGACCCGTTCTGTGGAGCTGGAGGAATACTTATCGAAGGAGCGAAGATGGGCTATGAGGTGTTAGGTGCTGATATCAGTGAAGAAATGATCGAACGAGCAGAACAGAATCTCAAAGCACTAGGATACATCGCACAACTGAGTGTTCAGGATGCACTGACCATCGAGAGCGAGTATGAGGCCGTCGTCACTGATCTTCCCTACGGAAAGAACTCTGTCCTTGAAAGTAAAGAACTCTATGATCAGTTCCTTGAGCACGCAAAAAATATCACCTCAACACTCGTGCTTGGTAGCCAACAAGGAAGCCTTACTGATCTTCACGGCTGGACTGAAGCATATCGATTTCCCGTTTATGTTCACAAGAGCTTGACAAGAGAAATCTTAGTTCTGAAGAAAGGATAATCACATGAATTTCAATGATTCAAGAACTTCACTCATATAGATGTCATTACGAAATATTTCTGGAGTGAGATGCTGAGTCACCCTCTCTAGATATCGGAGTGCATTATCAAATGAAAGTCTCTGCTGCTGGGTAAGATGTTTTTTGTCAGCAATCAATTGGTATGCCGGTCTCATATCACCTACAATATGAAGCTTTTCATTGATCCCTTGTCCCATCACCAGCTCAAGACCATCAACACTTCCTCTGTACTGCAGCCTAACCCCTCCATTGAACATGGTTGGTTGCTTGAAGTCAACGGGACCAAACAATTCTGTCACATAGATATTGCTGGTCTCTGGTAATGGCTCACCAATTCTGAAATGGTAATAAGGCGTAAACTTGTCGAAGTGACCAATGACTGCAAGACGTTTTATTCCCTCATCATGATATTTTCTGGCTACTTCTTCAATGATTTCCTTTCTTTCGTGTGGACGCAATAATCTTTCTTTCATGTTTACCTACTGATGCTCAAGAATCTCTTTACACATCAAGATTCCTTGTACGATGGTCTGTGAAGAAGAATCCGTCTCAAGACTTCGCAAGATAATATTAATGGCGTCACCGTAGCTAGAATCCCTATGTTCCTTAAGAAATGAAATGATCGCTTTATGAAGATTGTTCGTTGGCTCCTGCGATAGTTCCAAAGGCTCTTCCTGTTCGTGGGGTCGTGCTTCAACTATTTGAGATGTCCAGACATCAAGACAGTACATCTTCTTATCACTATCCATGACAAAATCTCCTAAGAGACTCTTGACATGAAACTCGCCAGCAATCTTTTTTGTCAACCGAGCGATCTCAAGGATATTCTGTTCGGTTGCGCTTTGAGAAGTCCCTGCATCAAACGTCTTGATCGCAGGTTTATTGAGCTGAAGATCAAAAAGAGAAACAGCCGTCTGTCGATTAATCTTCTGATTCGTCACTTTCAAAAAATCAACAGCGACTTCAAACGTATCACGTTGTACTGTCTTACTCTTATCGATAAAGCCGATGTAGCTTGAGACAAACAATTTCTTCTGATCAACGAGATAAGAACTTTCAAAACAAGTCTTGATATTTGGAAGCCTTGATACGACGACTGCAATGGAGAAGTCAGTCACTTCCATCTGCTGACGAAGCACCACACTCGACGGTGCAAACGCGCTTAAGTATACGGTCTTTAGTGCATGCAGAAAACCATCAAAAGTATCTTTTGTATAGGTGACTCCTTTGCTGACGATATCCTGATCGTTATAGGTGACACTTCGACGTAAAGAGAGCAAAGAATGCTGTGTCTTTTTCCCCTGAAGGACATCAAGGCTTTTCGTGTCAAGGCAAGCAAGCTCAAAACATTCCCTTAAGCCTTGAGAAATCGATGAAGGGAATTTACTTTCAAGAATCTTTGGGGCCAACTCATTAAAGCCACGAACGAGATTCTCCGTGGAACCTTCTTCATTGCTAAACAATGCATTGATCTCTTCCATCAAGTTATTGTGCTTTATGAATTCAACAAACACATTGCTAGTAATCACCAAACTAAATGGAACCGAGACGGATTTCTGACCAAGAAGGATGGCTTTTTGACCAACCAAATTAGCATCGTGCTCTCCTACATTCTTTAACGGTACAAACGCTCCCATACCAAGGAATAAGGGCTCTTGAGATATATAAGACTTTTGTCTGTCAAGGGCGTTAGCTTTATATATGACAAGACCTCTTTTTGCATTAAAAGGGGTGAGATGAGTGTATGACATAATTACTGCAGGAAGCGCTACCGTAGATGTCTTTGCAAATACCCATTCTCAACTTGTCAAGTTCGTCACCAACGATGGCGAAGACGATTATATTGCATACCCTTCTGGTAGCAAGATCCTCATCAAAAATCTTACTTTTCTTGTAGGGGGTGGAGGAACCAATACGGCCGTCTCCTTCTCTCGTCTGGGATGCAAGACAGCCTATCTAGGAAACATCGGTCTTGATGCAAACAGTCATCGAGTCCTTGACCTGCTCAAAGATGAACAGATAGATTTTATCGGAACACGAAGCGGGCAGACAGGATACTCCATCATCCTTGACAGCATCGAACAGGACCGTACCATCCTTACCTTCAAAGGGGCAAATGATGAACTCTCTTTTGAAGAAATCAATAAGGACCAGTTTGACGCGAAATGGTTCTATTCCTCATCACTCACAGGAAATTCTCAAGAAACTCTTAGAAAGCTCGTCCACCTTGCCTATGAGAAACATATCAAGATAGCATTCAACCCTTCCAACTATCAGGCAACACTTGGTTATGAAGCACTTAAGGATATCCTTGAACGATGCACCGTACTGGTAATGAACAAGGAAGAAGCAAATCTTCTCTTCAATCAGAACAATCAACCAGAACTCTTCTCCCATTTCCTTTCAGAACACAAGAGCGCCTACGTGGTCATCACTGACGGGGCAAAAGGAGCCATCTGCCACCATGATGATGAACAATGCACCATTACGCCAAGCCCTCATCTCAGTGTTGTTGAAACAACGGGTGCCGGAGATGCTTTTGCCTCAGGATTTGTTGCGGGACTTTTTCACCATCTCCCTTTGGCTGACGCTATGAAACTAGGTATGGTGCAGGCAGAAAGCGTCATCCAATCTATCGGAGCAAAAGAGTCGCTTCTCCTTAAGGAAGTCGCTTTTTCAAGAATAGGGCAGTTCCAAGGAACCATCTCCTTTCAGAAAGAAGAGCAGCGTTTTACTTCACCAAAACAGAACCATCTTCTTCCGCCACAGTTCTATGAAGCAGAACCTGAAAGAGGATTCCGGTTTGATACTGGACAGAACATCACTAGCCTTGAAGAATTAGGATACTACCTTGAATTCATGTCAGATGAACAGTTCAATAAACACGTCAGCATCCATCACAATCATTTTGCAGACTGGGTTGAGCATGTCTTCTCTCTTTCAAACCTTGCTAATCAATTACGAAAACTACCAATCAGAAAAGCGCAAAGTTCATTAATCATCAACTTCGTGCACAAAGGAGGAAACCCATGAAAATCAACACAAAGAAACTCTTACACAACGACCGGTCACTCATGCTTGCCTGTGACCAAGGACTTGAGCATGGACCAAAAGACTTCAACCTCAAAAATATCGATCCACAATATATCTTCGATATCGCGCATGAAGGAAGATATAATGCAGTGATTGTGCAAAGCGGCATCGCAGAAAAATTCTATCATGGTCCCTACAGAGATATCCCTCTGGTTGTCAAGATCAACGGAAAGACCAGTCTTCTTTCAGGGGAACCTATCTCGCCTCAGATCTGTTCAGTCGACCGCGCCCTAAAGATCGGAGCTTCAGCAATAGGCTATACGCTCTATCCTGGAAGCGAACATGAAGGAGCAATCTATGAAAACTTCGGAAAGGTCGTAGAACAGGCACATGACTACGGAATTCCTGTCATTGCTTGGATGTACCCTCGAGGAAAGAACATCCCTAATGACATTGATACGGAAATCCTTGCCTATAGTGCGCGGATCGGCCAAGAGCTAGGAGCAGATATCCTCAAGATGAAATATAACGGAGACAAAGAAGCCTATAAGTGGGTGGTCAGAAACGCTGGACGGGCAAAACTCATGGTCGCAGGAGGAGTCAAAGGAACACCAGCTGAATTTCTTCAGAAGACAAAAGACGTGCTTGATGCAGGAGCAACAGGGATGGCCATCGGACGTAACGTATGGCAATCAGAACAACCGTTCACCATCACTCATGCGCTACGGGATCTCATGTTCAATCACCGAAGCGTACAGGACGTCCTGAAATATTTCGAGAAATAAATTTCTCTTTTCCTTACATTTTAAATATCTGTAGTGATTACCCTGCTCTCATGCTAACCCCTCAGACCAAACAGATTTTTATCCATAGTGGATTGCTTGATAAGACAACACTCAATCAACTCCTTGACTCTCCAGCCCTTAAGGAAGAAGATGCTCAAGTCCATAATTATATCAGGACAAAAATAAATACGGAACAAGGACTGAAACCACAAATCTCCTTCAAGTCAGGAGAACTCATCAGAGGAAAACTTCTTACCGTCACCCAATCATCCTATGAGGCTATCAAAACTTACGAAGAGAACAGGAATTTCTGCGAGAAAGATATCTATGTCTCTGTCATCGACCCTTTTCTTAAGGAAACTGATTTTCCTTCAACCTTTGCCACTTTCTTCGTTCCGAAAATCAAATGCGAAGGTGGTCGAAACTGGCTCTTTCCCGACTTTGAAAAGGAATACTTAAAAGAGAACTAGACTTCTTCTCTTCTCATGTTCAAGATAGTCCACCAAGATGGAAAAGCAAGGGTTGGTAGACTGCAGACTGCACACGGAACAGTAGAAACTCCTTTTTTCATGCCTGTAGCGTCAAAAGCAAGCGTGAAAGCGATGTCAGGAAGCGATATTGAGGATCTTGGTTATCAATCACTTATCTCCAACTCTTTCATCCTTTCCCTCTCCCCCGGAATAGATGTGGTAGAGAACATTGGTGGCATCCATAAGTTCATGCATTTCAACAATACTATCTTTACTGACAGCGGAGGCTTTCAGGTCCTCTCAAAAGATTTCCTTCTCAAGAAGTCAGACAAAGGAGTCTATTTCAAAGACAAGAGCGGAAAGAAATCATTGTACACGCCAGAACTCGTTGTGGAAAATCAGCTTCGACTAGCAAGCGATGTCGCTATGACTCTAGATGATGTAGCACATTTCGGTCTTGGAGGAAAAGACTATGTGGATGCGATCAAGCGAACGCACGCCTGGGCAAAACGAAGCAAACAGGCACACGATGAACTCAAAGAATCCTATAACAGCAAACAACTATTATTCGGTATCTGTCAAGGCGGCATCAGAGAAGAATACCGCAGGTTCTCAACCCACAAGATCAACGAGATGGACTTTGATGGAGTTGCCTTAGGAGGACTCGTTGTCGGAGAGAGTCGAAAAGAACTTCTTGAAAGTATCAAAATTGCTGTTGATTCTTTTGACCAAGAGAAGATCAAATATCTTATGGGATTAGGAAGTCCTTCAGACATCGTACAGGCAGTAGGTGAAGGTGTTGATTGTTTTGACAGTATCTATCCAACAGCAAACGCACGGCATGGAAGTATCCTTACAAAAACAGGACGATACATGATCAAAAAGATCGCCTACAAACACGACAAAGGGCCTCTTGAAGAAGGCTGTACCTGCTCCACCTGCACCCACTACTCAAAATCCTACCTCCACCATCTTCTTCGAACCCACGAGCTCCTAGGATATAAACTTGCAACCATCCATAATCTTCACTTCATGAACCAACTTCTCAACAATATCAGAACAGCGATCAAGGAAGGTCGTTACGAAATATTCAAGAATGAGTTCCTTGAAGCCTATTTCTCAGGAAAAGAAGCAAAGGAATTCTCCAGCCAAATCCAGCGAAAATACCAAGAAAAAGAGGAACAACAACAAGCAAAATATCTTCTTACCCACCAAAACAGTTCCTCCAAAAAATAAACTTTTTAAATCAGGGCCTCTAGAAGGAATGATAAGGGGTTTGCCATGGATTTTTCACCAGATGTCATGTTTGACTACAATCTCAAGGAGAAGAGACGATTCGCCTATACGACTTTTGCCGTTCTAGGACTTATTCTCATCATCGCCATCCTCTATATTCTTGTCCTCCAAAATACGGATATCGCACTTATCACTGCCATTAAAAAAGGCATCCTTCACATCATCAACAATATCAAGGACAAGACGCTTCTAGGAGTCTTCTACGCGTCAAGCATCGGAGGACTCTTCTTTGTCACCATCAGCCTTGAAGCAGTATTTCTCACCTTTCTCAAAGCAGGATTTCCTCCGGCAGTCCTTGTCGGTATGTATCTGTTTGGCCTTACCATCTCCTATACAATCAATTATTATTTAGGAATGAGACTTGCAAGCCTCAGCCAGAAAGCGATCACTCCTCAGAAATTCTATAAGATCAAAGGAGTACTCAATAAATATGGGGTCATGGCCATCTTCTTTTTCAACGTCTTGCCTCTACCAAGCCAGCCGCTCTCGGCGATACTTGGTGTCTTCAAATATAACAAAGCAAAATTTTATGCGTTCTTTCTTTTGGGACAGACCATAAAATATTCAGTCATGGTACTAGCAGCACATTTCATAGGTGCATAGGGAAAACACAATGAAACTATCAACAGACATAAAAAAACCAAGAAGGATACTCTCCACAAAAGTAAATGACATCGAACACATGGATTTCTTCTCCCGATATATCGGAAAGAAAGTCTTCTCCCAATCAGGAGAGAAAGTAGGTGTCGTCAAGGATCTCATCTTTGAGAAAGGGGTCCACAAAGGATTTCTTCTCACCAAAAATCTTTTCATCGACAAGGAATATTTCAACAAGGAATTCGATGAAGCGATGATGCTTCAGATCGAGCCGGTAACCAGCATCATCGGAAAGCTCGTCTTTGATGTCGATGGAAAGAAGATAGGTAAAGTGAAAGATATTGAACGAACCAATCATGGCAATGACTACAAAGCACTTCTTGTCAAGAAAACCATCTTCTCAAAACCGAAAATCATTGAGAAGAAGAATGTTGATGTGACCAAAAAGAATGTCCTGCTCAAAGTATCCGTTGACCAAGTCATAAAGAAGCAATAAAATGATCATAACAAGCGATGATATTCTCGGAAAAGTGGCACTTGACTCAGAAGGAGGAGTCTTAGGAACTGTAGTCAAACTGCACATCGATAAAAAACAGAAACAGATGACAGGTATCACTGTCGACCAAGGATTTCTCAAACCAGACCTCTTTATCGGAATGAATTATATCCGAACTTTTGGAATCGATGCTATCCTTCTCAACGACGTCCCGTTAGACACCCTCAAAGGAAAGAAAGTACTGACTACGCATGGATCACTTATCGGCTCAGTAAAGAATGTCCTTTCTAAAGGAAATAATATCACTAAACTGGTCATCACAAGCGGTAGAGAAACACTAGAAGTCAAGGCAAGCTTTATCAAGGAGGCGGGCCAAAGCATCGTTCTACGAAAGAATTGGCATAAGAAGTAACGTTTATATATATTCTCTTGTTCTTAAGGCCTATGACTTTCATATCTATTCAAGAAGCAATGCAGCAGGGAAGCGGAGAAGTCTCCCTTCGAGGATGGGTCCATCGAGAACGAGGAAGCAAGAAACTCAAATTCATTGTTCTACGGGATTCTTCAGCAACTATTCAATGCGTCATTGAACGAAGCGTTGTCGGAGACGAATCCTTTGATGTTGCAGACAAGCTACAGCGAGAAGCAAGCATCACTCTCACAGGAATCATCAAGAAGGATGATCGTGCACCAGGAGGGTTTGAACTTTCCGTCACTTCTTTTGAACTCGTTGGTGAAAGTGACCAGTTCCCTATCGAACAAGGGCAGTCAGTAGAATTTCTTGCAGACAATAGGCATCTTGCCATTCGAAGCAGAAAGATGATCGCCATCATGAAGATTCGAAGCACTTACATCCAAGCAAGAGAACGCTTCTTTGAACAGGAAGGATTCTATCGCTTTGATACTCCCATCCTTCAGCCGACCCAGAGTGAAGGAGGAAGCACCCTCTTTTCAGTCAATTACTATGAAGATCAGATGTATTTGGCACAGACTTGGCAGCTCTACGGCGAGTCAGCGATCTTTGCTCTAGAGAAGGTCTACAACATGGGACCTACCTTTCGTGCCGAAAAATCAAAGACATCTCGTCACCTCTCAGAATTCTGGATGGCAGAGATGGAAGCTGCGTGGATGAAACTAGCCGAGGTTACTGAATTCGCAAAGAAAGAACTCAAGTACTGTATCAAGGAAGTAGTCAGAGTACGAAGCGAAGAACTCAAATTTCTTGAACAGGATCCCCAAGCACTTCTTACTATGGCTGAAAAGGAATGGCCTACCATCAAATACAAGGAAGCACTAGCAACCCTCAAAGAGAAAGCAGGAATGGATGTACCCTTTGGAAAAGATCTTCGAACCATCGAAGAAGAGAAACTCACCGAATTCTATGATACCCCCATCGTCGTCACTCATTATCCGACTGAAATCATGGCCTTCTACAAGCCAGGAGACAAAGATCATCCTGAAGAAGCGCTCTGTTTTGACATGCTTGCGCCTGCAGGCTACGGAGAGATCGTCGGGGGAAGTGAACGAAGCCTCGACGTTGCTGACATGGAACGACGACTCAAAGCAGATGGGGAGGACCCGGCAGACTATAATTTCTATTTCGATACCAGAAGATATGGCTCAGTACCGCACTCAGGCTACGGAGTGGGCGTAGAGCGAGTAATCCGTTGGATCTGTGGGCTTGAGAGCATCAAAGACGCAATACCCTTCCCTCGAACCATGCTTCGCTACAAACCGTAAAGCATATATTCTGCTCTTCTCTAGATTTAGAGGTATATGGATGAATCTGGGAACCTTCTAACTAGGATAAACACTTTTTTTGGCTGTCTCACTAAAGTACGATACGTCAAGACCTACCAAACCCTTAAGGATAAATCATACCACCAAGAAGATATCTCCATCATCAAGAAGGACTATGATACCCTCGCAAATATTCTCTATAAATTACCTCCTCGAAAACAGGACGGGGCAAAGAATCTTCTCAATGATCTGGATAAAAGAATCATGAACTATCATAAATTCGGTATGGATAAAGAGTAATCTATTGCTCAAGGATGTGCTGCGCGAGATCAACCATCCGCTCCTGAAAGACCGTCTTTTTCTCACCATCAGCCTGTTCCTTATCAAGTGACTGCAGGAGTTCCTTGATACATCGTTTCTCATCACCAGAAAAAGGAAGCTGACCAAGATGCTCTTCTATAGTCTCTTTCTCTACATCCTGATGCGCAACTGATGATGCCGTCAATTCCTCAAACAATTTACTATATAGCTTGTTGGTGTTCTTGAGCACAATGTATGCTCCCTTGTCATAACAACGCTCGACCAAAGATTTCATATCCATGTCGCTGGTTTTTCCTTCCACTGTCCCGAACAACCGTATGAGAACAATCGCCTGATCAAGGGTCTCTTTTTCAATAGCAAGAGAAATTTTCTCATGAGCCTCCTCGCTGGTCAACCCTGAACAATCAACTTTCAGGGAAACCACTTCTTTGCTAGGAATAAAAAGATGCTCAAAATCATCATTGTCATAATAGACAAACGAACCTCTCCTGAGATCATCCAATTCTGAAAAACTATTTGGAAAGGTAGGACCGGGATATACTACATCCTTGTATCGTTCACTTGAGAACTTATTGACGATATGCACGTGACCTCCTGCATAGTAGGTGAAACCAGAAGGCAACAAATCAAGAGGGGAAGCATCCATGCTCTCTAGCTTTGGAGTCTTAAGCTCTTGGATTGCCGTGTGGAACATGAATATTTTCTTTCCGACAGGAATATCGGTCGTATCAATCTTTCTGTATTGCTGTTGATCAAGCATACCTGCCCGACCCATGATGCCAGTGATAAGCACATTTGTTTTTGGATCTTTGGTGAACTCCAGTTTGAGATCGCCTTTTTCAGTCAACTCACCTTTAGCGACATTAATGACCAGACCCGCTAGCTCCAGAACGTCAAGCATGGTTCTACCGTGCGGAGAATAGTCGTGACTACCAGGGATGATATAGACAGGAATCTTTGCCATGGATAATCGTTTAAGCTGGGCGGTCACGAACTTGAGCGCATCGACTCGAGGAAGTGCGGTGTTGAAGAGATCTCCTGCAAGCAAGACAAAATCAACCTCCTTCTCAAGGGCAAAACCAATTACATACTTGAAATTATCATGGCCTAATTTAGCCAGACGAAGATCCTTATAGCCATCAATGTGACAGTCAGCAAAATGAACAAACCTCATAGAAAGGAGTACTTGAAGAGATTTTATATGTGTGTTGGTTGGTTTAAAAACTGACTCATACTAGTCCATAGAACTCTGGATTCCTGAAATATTCAAGAAGAAGACTTGCAAAGAGAACAAGATCAAAATCCTGCACTTCCTGAGGATCAACAAGCATCCATTCACTGTGCTCTTCAGTCAACTCTACGGCGGTATTTTCTGCTTCCAGAAGAAAAACATGACATCTGCTCTTCACCGTATCAGTATGGTAATCAAAAAAAGAAAGCTCTTTGACGACTCTACAGGAAACCCCTAGTTCCAGCTGACATTCTCGAAGCACATTCTCTGTAGGAGATTCCTCTCCCTTGAGTGTGCCTCCCGGGCATTCCCATTTCCCAATATTCTCTGGCAGAGGATCCGTCGCTCGTTTAAGTAAGAAAAATCTCTTCTGATAACGAACAAGTCCTCGAGTAATATTGAATTCCATAATCTATATGGAAAGGAATACAGTTAATAAAATCTTCTACAGAATCGGCTCTTTACATCAATGGATTCTGGCCACCATATTCTGCGTAGAACTTGCCATTCCTGAAATCAAGTGAGAAGGTATCGTGGTTACAGCTGGTGGTTCTCATCTTCTTGACCTGAATCTCACGAATCTGTTTTCGACGGTAAGATGCCAAGTGGATATAGATGATACCATCTGAAAGGAAATCTTCATTGAAATCACCAATCTTTGATCCATCAAGAGGAGTCTCTGTGATCATGTATGAGGTGATATTCAAGTCACGTAAGAATTCAAAGACATAGAACAGTTCGATACGAGGATTATTGAATTTTGAGAGGACGTGCAATGCACTCAATGAATCAAGCACAAATAAATCGAGCTTGCTTTCCAGCTTAATCTTCTTGACGATATTTTTCATTACATTCAACCAACTACGGTTCTCATCAAGCTTAACATCCTTGATCTCTTTTCTGATGCAACCCACATCTGCAATGATAATATTTCCTGTCGTACTGGCATTGATATTCCTGATATCCTTTGCTAACGTTGATAGATCACGAAGAACGATGAGATTCACTTTAGTGAAATCATAATCCATATTTATCATGTGATTGATGATGGAAGAATAGGATTGCTCCATGGAGAGATATAACCCTGTTCTCTTGTTCTCAATAGCTTCATTGTAGAGAATGTTAAATGAGACGGACGATTTCATCGTACCTGCAGAACCTGCAATGAGTGTGATGTGACCTCGAGGGATACCTCCTTGTAGTGCTTCATCAAAACCAGAAATATGTGTCTTTATACGGATAATCTCATCCTTTTTCTTCACAATTGGCTCAGCCACTCACTCACACCCTCTTTTTATGACTGGTAGGAAGTACAATTCTGCACTCTTCTTTCTCCTACTCTCCTGCATCTAAGAAACTTATCCTTTTTAAATCTTATCAAAATAATTCTCTATCTCAACTCAAACTCATAGACTATTCCTTGCTTAGTGGTAACGAGAATCTTCTCAGAATCAGGAATCTTTCGACAAGAGGTGATATGTCCTTGAGTCTCTTCTTCAGCAAGTTTCTTTGCCGTATCCTCACCTACATCACGACTGGTCATCAAGGAGCTATACCCCGTCTGATTGATGATGCCTGAAAGCCCTGGCATAAAACTCAGATTAAAATCACCTTGTCCATCAAGCACATACATCTTCTGATCATAGCTCCCTGCAACGATACGAAAGAACCCATCCTTATCGATAAGAACTGGCGGTGCAGTCACCCAGAAGTCCGTCTCATAAGACCAGATCTTCTCTCCTTGTGGGCTGATGCAATACACGTTGTTATCACAAGAGCCAAGCAAAATGTCCTTTCCCTGATCACTTGAAAGATGTGCAGTAATCGGCGCAGAAATAAGTGAACCCTTCGTCTCAAATTTCCATTTGAGCTCTCCGTCAAGAGTAAGTGCATAAAGATAATTGTCATGACTTGCAATGAGAAGAATCTTCTCTCCGTCACCAAACAGTTCGCAGGAGGTAAGATCTGCGGTGATCTGACCTTTTGTCTGGTAAGTCCAAAGATGCAGACCTTTCGTGTTGAACGCAATCACTTTTCCATCTTCACAACCGACAAAAATCTTACCATCAACATAAAGAATGTTTGAGGTGATCGGTGTATGGATCTTGATCGCCTTCATCTTTTTCCCTTTCAAATCCAAGAAGTGAACCACGCCATCGATGGTCCCTACAGCAATAGCAGGTTCTCCTCCTTCTTGAGGAATAATAGAAGGAGTTCCTCGAATGGCGCTTTCAACCTTTTGTTTCCAAATTTGAGAACCGTCTGCTGACAGACAGTATATCTCTCCAAGCTCTGTACCCACGTAGATGAAGTCTGCATGGACGAGTGGCGTGCAAACGATACTGGATGAATTTTCTTGATCAAGAAATAATGATTCTTCTTTTCCCAGATGAGGATTCGTCTCAAAAGACCATTGGATCTGCCCTTGAAAATTAACACAGACGATCTTTCCGGATTGTGTTCCAAAAACGATTCCTTTTTCTACAAAAGAACACTGAGAGGTGATATCAGTCTGGACATCAAGTGACCACTCTTTTGCAAGACCTTTTTTCTTGTGAGAAAACATTTTACCTCGACACTTCCTTTTCTTCTTCTAATTAAAACAGCGTATATAAATATTTCCGTCACCAATAAACCACTCTAGAGGCACTACAGAGGCTAAGCGAAGGTTTTAAATATCGCTAAAACGCCGTATGGCTTATGACTGATCTCTCTCAATTATCCTCTGATGCGACGTCCTACAACACCGTTAGAGAAGGACTGAAAAAGGCAGGATACAAAGGAAAGGAACTAGACGAACAGCTCGCAACTTTCCAACAGGATCATCAACAAACAAATCATCAATACTATAGAAGACTCAACAGGCTTTTTGGTCTCAAAGAATTCCTCGACCGTCTTGCTTATGGTTTTGGAGCAACACAATTCGTCACTCTTTTTTTCTTTCTCACTGGAGCATCAGCATTTCTTGTCGGCATCATCAATGGACTAAAAGATCTTCTCGGCGGTCTGATCTCTTCATTTCTTCACCAGTACGCACACGTACAAACATTAGGAAAGAATTTCATCGCAAACTCAGGAATCCTTTTCGGATTCAGTTTCCTTGGATTGGTGTTTGCAATAAGAACACATTCTGCACCTTTGTTTGCCGTCTTTGTCCTGCTTGGAAGTATCGGTGTAGTTGCGTATGGAGAACTGCACATGAGACTCTTTGAGAAAAGCATCCCTCACGAGAAGAAAAGCGGTTTTCTTAAGAAGCTCACCAGAAACGGCCTTCTCATTACTGCACTTGCATTTGTAGGATCAGCATATCTCATAGACAGGTTCTCAAAAGATGTCTTGATGATAGGAACCTTTTCTCTTCCCCTCTCAGGATATTTTCTTATCTTTGAAGCGGCTGCAATAGCATTCATCCTCTCAGGATTCATCCTCTCAAAAATACCTGATTCAACGGAAACCGTCACTTATCCTTTCTGGAAATTTCTCAAGGAATATCGCCATCACCTTCGAGAACAACGCAAACTCTTCTTCTCAAACAAGCACATCAAGCTCCTTTATTTTGCAAATATGCTCACTACCATCATCCAAAGTCTTGGAGCATCCTTTTACGGATACTATATCTACAAACTTTTTGAGCATCAGCTCTTTGGAGGATTCCTCAACGTAGCGATCATCTTTGGAATTGCGATCCTCGTCTCCTTTCTTGGACCATCATTCACCCGAATGGTTCAGAAAAGTGCAGGGCTTGCACCTCTTTTCGTATTCGGAACTCTTCTTATTGCTATCATGCCTTTGACACTCGTCTATAATACTCACTTTCCTGCCATTGCTGTTGCAAGCAGTGCCATGGTCATTGGAGCAAGTACGTTAGGAGTGGCACAAGGCTTACTCACCAGAAAACTACTCTTTGCAGAAGAAAGAAAAGTGTTCTTCCAGTCGCAAAGCGTGATGCTGATCATTCCTTTTCTCATCTTCATCCCTGCTGGCGCGTATGTTGCAAGCAATTACTCATTTGAATTGCTCTTTAAGATACTTTTATATGTCCTTGTTGGCTTAGTCACTCCACTCTACCTCTTTTTGGTGATCCAATCAAGAAAGAAAAGGTTATGATTATGACAAACAAAATCCCTAAAGACAGCCTTGGAAGTCCCTTTAGCAAGTGGGAGCTGACTGTCAAAGAGACCTTTGCTCTTGATGGACTGTATAAGAGGATCCATGATTTTCTCGTTGAGGAACAATGGAAAGATCTCAATGGTGGCGATGTCGATAGCGGTGGCGACGAGTTTGAAGACTACTATTTCCAGCGAACGCAAGGAGATATGAAGTTCCACGTCATCTGGTGGAGAGCAACCAAGAGACCAAAGATACACGGGAACAAATACGTACAATTCTATCTCATCCTTGATATGGTAACTCAGGCACTCAAGGATAAGGAAGTCATCCACAATGGACAGAAAATAGGTCTTCATAATGGAGAGTTCAAGGTAAATGCCCAGCTCTTCCTTGTTGATGAGGATCCAAACAGTCCCGGGAATGCACAATGGAATGAACACCCGATACTCTCCTTTGTCAAGAAAAGATTCTGGAACCGAGAAAACAAGGGAGTCATGGGTGCCTGCAAAGGCGAGCTTATGAAATTCTCGAACGATCTCTATGAACTTATTCAACGGTATACGGGTGTACTTCCAGAAGGACCAGTCAGAGATTTCTCTCCTGTCAAAGGAACACACAACTAATCTTCTTTGAGAATATCAACAACCTCAGCTCGGTTGATCTCTACCAATGCTTGAGGTGATACAAGAATAGAATCCTCCAGAGTGCCTGCAGAAAAAATCACCTGATCAATGTCCAGAAGACTCCTATCAACGAATACTCTGATATTCCAGAGAGAACCAAAGGGAGGTACGCTTCCAACCACGCAATCGCTTAAGGAAAGCACTTCTTGGGGGTGGGCAAGAGAAACATTCTTTTCACCAAGAATCTTTTTGAGTTTCTTTAGAGAGATTCTTTGATGTGCTGGAACAACAGCCTGAAAAAAAGCTCCTGATTTTGTCTGTAAAACAATCGCTTTTGCACCGTGCTCGTGAGTTGTCCCTCGAAGGAGCGAAGCTCCTTTACTGTCCCGAGGAATCGTATCATGAGTCAAGTGCTTGTAGGAAATATTCTCGTCATCAAACAATTTCTTGATCTGTTCTAATGTTGCCTTACTCATCTTAGTTCTGTTCCTGTTTTATGATCAGGACTTGATAGGGTGCGAGCCTTTGAAAACAGATCTCATGAGAGAACAGTGCGAAGTTCGTACTCTTCTGTGTGGAGAACTGTTCTGGAAATGCATACTGTCCAGTCCCTCGAAACTGTTCTCTATCACTGTCAAACACCAGAGAATAAGAACCTCGTTTCTGAACTCCGATAGAGTACTGGTGCAGCTCTCTTGAAGAAAGATTGACCAAGATATAGAACACATCCTTTGATCCTTGTGTCCTATCTTCTCGTCTGATGACCAGTACTTTATTGGTCTCATCGACATTCACATATTTTCGATAAATAGTGTTCTCAGGAAAGAATGCTGGATGACGAGTCAATAAGTTAACCTGCTTCTTATACTCAATTACCTTTTTGGTATCCTCGTTTGTTCTCAACAGACCCCACTGGATGCTACTGTCGTGCTCAAAGGTTCCTTCCTGCAAGAGAAACGACTGCAAGAGATCAAGGAATCGACCCTCACAACCAAAAGCGATAATGGCTTCCATGACCTTGATTTTTCCGATCGCATGAAAAGCAAGATTAGGATTCTTGAGGATGAGCGCATCATAGGCATAGGAACCAGTCGCTCGACCATGCATGAGACCTGCTGCTGCATCGTGATTATGGAAGTCAGCAATAGTACTATTGCTTCGGCCCCACTCTTTCTCATCACGAATGTGTTCAAAACGCCAGACTGAAGTCTCTTCAACAGCTTTAGGCATGAATTCCTTATGGAAATAATACGTCAAGCGGCTGCTGTTGTAAGCAGTTGCCCCTAAAGCACGAGGCTCAGTTGCTAGGGGTGCAACCAACATCTTTGCGTTATCACCATAGAAATAATGAGACTCGAGATGGATGAGTGCAAAAGGGTTGTGTGTGTAAATCTGCTCGATAAGCTCTCGCATGAACGGACGGCCGAATTCTCGATCAGGCCCTTGACCCGCATCACCATATCGTAAGATACCATCGACATTATCAATACGAAAACCATCAATACCATATCGTATCAGATAATGCAGGGCACTTTCTGTAAGGTATCGTCGCACATTACCATCACCATACCGAAAACGCATCGTGCCCCAAGGAGTCTGTTCTTGAAGGTAGGTCTCTTCATGATACTTGGTGATCCATTTGTGCAAACCAACATCTTCGCCATTCATTCCAAACAGTCGATAATCTTTGTGAGGGCAGTGGCTAAGAATAAGATCGCAGATGACTGCAATCCCTAACTCGTGGCATTTGTCTATCATGCGAGCAAAGGAATCAGGATCCCCCCAATTTTTCTGCAAGGCAAAAGAATAAGGGACCAGATATCGAAACTTCCAGTTGTCTCCATCAATGGATTGTGCAACGGGCAAGAACTGAATGGTGTTGAAGCCTAACTCTTTTACCTTCTCCAACACCCCACAAGTGGCGATGTAGGTAAACAAGTCCTGATCACTCTCGGCAGTAGTCTTTGCACTTTCATCAAACTCAAACCATCGAGAGACAAGACCTGGAAGATCTGTCTGCAGGAGCGCTGTTGACTGACGAAGGGTATTCGGTCCTGCAAACCGCTTCTTATACGTACTTGGATCATCGAAATCCCAGAAGATACAATTACCATCCTTATCAAAGAAAGTCGCTGCAGGATCACGAAGCAACTCGTTCCTTGTCAGAAAAAGATACGGATCCTTGTGCTTGAGAGCGGTTGTTCTCAACTCATGAAAACCAGACTCGTCCTGACAGGTGAACTTGAATGAATCAAGATCATTTTCCCCCCACTCATTGAACGGACCAACCAAAAAAATATCATCAAAACTGTTTGAATAGACGCGAAAATCAACTTCCTTTGCCTGTCCTTTATCATCTCTTGACTTGACCTGATATCCAAACTCCTGCTGGTAAACCTTCTTTCTTTTCAAGTCCTGTCGGTACAGCAAGGATTCCCATTGATAGAAGATTGAACGTAAAGGGATTGCTGCCATGAATATACCTTCTAGACCTGTACAAAGCCCAGTTTATAAAGGTTTCAATCCTTTCAGGATTATCATCCATCATTTTTTTAAATGAGTAGAACTCTCCCTCTCCCATGGTCTTGAACAAACTACAACAAGCCTATGCTTATTCTCTGAACCAAGTCAAAAAATCAAATGGAAACAGTAAATTCGGTGCGACAATAGATAACATCGTCAGTATCGGAATCGGAGGAAGTGCAGGAGTCATATCAACAATGGTTGAAGATCCTTTACTTCCTTTCTTTGTCATGTCTTTTCCAGGCACTGCCTACTCCTACGTAACAGAAGAAAAAAACCAATCAAAAGGAAACTACACGGGTATCATCAAGCAAGCAGGAATCGGCTACACTTCCTTTTTTGTCGGCCGATACCTTGCCCAAGCAGTAAAGCCATTCCTTCTTTTTCAATAATTATTTTTTCCTTGTTGAAATGGCAAGCTCATCAAGCTGTGCTTGACTTACCGAACTTGGAGAATCCATCATCAGATCGACAGCATCCTTGTTTTTTGGAAAAGCAATAACCTCTCTGATATTCTCTGCTCCTGCAAGAAGCATGACCATCCTGTCAAGACCAAAAGCAAGACCTCCGTGAGGTGGTGCTCCATACTCAAACGCACCTAGCAAGAAACCGAACTTCTCTTTCTGTTCCTGTTCGGTTATGCCTAAGGCATTGAACACTTCCACCTGCAGATCTCTCTGATGGATCCTGATGCTTCCACCACCAAGCTCAACACCATTAAGCGTCAAATCATAGGCTTTTGATTTAGCGTGGTGAGGCTCTGTTGCAAGCAGGTGTCTATCTTCTTCTTGAGGACTGGTGAATGGGTGGTGCATCGCAACATATCGACTATCTTCTTCACTCCATTCCATCAAGGGGAAATCAGTGATCCACAAGAAACTCCATTTCTCTTTGATCAGCTGCAGCTCTTTTCCCAGATGCAGTCGAACAGCACCAAGTGCTGCGGGAACAACGTGAATAGAATCTGCAACAAAGAAGAGATACTCATTATCCTTTAGCTCGACAGGAACATCCTTGAGGAACTTTGCAATACCGCCAGCAAGATTTCCTTCTTCTTTTTTCACCCAAGCAAGACCTTTTGCACCGTAGACTTTAGCGATATCCGTCAGCTTATCGATCTGTTTTCTGGAAAAGTCACCAGCGACCTTCAAGCAACGAACAACTTCTGCTTCTTTGAAGATAGAAAAATCAGTTGCCTTTGCCCATTTCGTAACCTCTTCAATCTCAAGACCAAAACGAACATCAGGCTTATCACTTCCAAACCGGAGCATGGCTTCGTCATACTTCATTCTCGCAAAAGGAATCGATAATTCGACACCGATGGTCTCTTTCCAGACCCGTGCAATCATCCCTTCCATAACTGAGTAGATATCCTCCTCTTGAACATAGGACATCTCCAGATCAATCTGAGTGAATTCTGGTTGCCTATCGGCTCGCAAATCCTCGTCACGAAAACATTTCACGATCTGCAAGTATCGATCAAGACCACCGACCTGAAAGAGCTGCTTGAAAATCTGTGGACTCTGCGGAAGCGCATAGAATTTCCCTTGGTTCACCCTGCTTGGTACCAGATAGTCTCTTGCACCTTCAGGAGTGCTCTTTCCAAGAATAGGCGTTTCCATCTCAAGGAACCCCAGTTCATCAAAATATTTTCGAACAGACATGGTCGCCTTGTGACGAAGAATAAGATTCTTTTGCATGTGTGAGGAACGAAGATCAAGATATCTATACTTGAGTCTTGTCTCTTCAGTTGCATTCTCATCAAGCGGAAGCGGTGCTGACCTGTTAAGAAGAATAACCTCTTTTGCCTGCACTTCAATCTCTCCTGTCTCCAGTTTCTTATTTGCTTCTGGTTTCTTGACTACTGTTCCTTTCACTTGGATGACTGACTCCTTTGAAGCGTCGATAGGTTTGTTTGAAGTCACTTGCGTGATTCCGTATCTATCTCGAATATCAATAAAGGTGACTGCACCATGTGTTCGGATACTCTGTACCCAACCTGCAAGGGTCACTTCCTGACCTTCATTTGTCGCTCTCAACTCTCCACACGTATGACTTCGATACATCACATTTCACCCTTACTTCTCGATGATAAACACTCGTTGCATAACATCTCCTTGTCGGAGATTCTCTACCACGTCCATTCCTTGTACGACCCGGCCAAAGATGGCATAGGAACCGTCAAGATGAGGTGCGGCCTCTAAAGTAATATAGAACTGACTTGATGCGCTATTAGGATCGGAACTTCGTGCCATAGCAAGTACGCCCTTGTCGTGCTTGAGACCTTCAACAATCTCCAAAGGAATGGTAGTACCACTTCCTCCTGTTCCATCACCATCAGGATCCCCTCCTTGAATGACAAAGCCTGGAACGTATCGGTGAAATGTCAGTCCATCATAGAAACCACTCCTGACCAGATCAAGAAAGTTCTTTGCGGTGACCGGCACCTGTTCTTCATAAATCTCTGCGATAATGACGCCTTTATTCGTATCTATCTGCACTAATTGTTTTCCCATAGTATCATCTCGAACAGTATTTGCTGTTATCTGGCTTGAAAAATCTGATTGATGAGCAATCAAAACAGACAGCACTACAATGATTGCCGCCACGGTCAAGATAAAGATTCCTTTATTTTCCATCTTATTTACCTTTCATCTGGATGTCATACAAGATATCCTGAGTTTTAGAAAGATTATATTTTAATCCTTCTATCTTCTTTCTCATATCAATCCCTCGAAAATCAATGGTCAAAAATAATCCCATCAACTCTTCTAGAGCGATGCTTATCCGTTCGACCTCCTTGAACTCTTTCTCGGTGGCTAATTTGAGAGCTCTTCTGGCAAGCTCACCAGAACAGTCGCACAGTCCTGCAAGATAAATGTCTGCAGGAACCTCCAGCTCCTTTGTCAAAGGAAATGATCCTGATTCAATAAATGAGAGGTAGCATTGAGCCTCTACATATTCTTCCAGTGCGGCAGCGTATGCTCCTACTTCCTTTGCATCATATCTCTTAAGAAGGGCTCTTACTTTTGACCGTTGTTTTTTTGCCTGCAAGAGAAGCTGTCTTGCTTTCTTGATCTCATTTCGATGCAAAGCATAGATCGCTTGCTTAGAGGGTTTAAGAATATCTCGTGAAAGGGTGATGATCTGATCCCTGATCAGGTCATTTTTCTTGTAGTCGTTTTGGATACGAGAAAATTCCTTTTGCAAACCGCTCTGTGCCATGAGAAGCGATAATCCTTTCCGATTTATAAAACCTCACCAAAACACCTTTTCAAAGCGCTTCTCGTTCCACCGTAACGTTTATATACTCTCTTCGCTGCGTTGGACCTATGGCAGCAACAGTTCTTGGCGGTACCATTGAGTTCATGGCTCAGCTAGGAATCTATGATATCATCCTGCCTTTTCTTCTGGTCTTCACCCTGATGTTTGCCACTCTTGAAAAGACTAAACTGCTTGGTGTGGAAATCATAGTAGACAAATCGGGGAAAGAACATTCCTATACTAGAAAGAACCTCAACAGCATCATCGCGTTCACCACGGCTTTTTTTGTCATCGCTTCAGCACAGCTGGTGCGTATCATCAGTGAAGTCATCGCAAACACCATGATTCTTCTTGTCACCGGACTCAGTTTCATGCTAGCTGTCGGACTTTCTCACTCTGGACAAGATGAATTCAAGCTCTCAAAGCTCGGCAAGGGCTGGGAGATAGGATTCTGGATAGCAAACCTCGTTGGAATCATTCTCATCTTTCTCAACGCTATCGGTTGGCTTGACAAGATCTATCAGTTCGTCACTCAAGGACTCAAGAATCCTCAAACCCTCTCCATCTTCCTCATCTTGGTTTTCGTGGGACTCATGGTCTGGATCACTTCAAGCCCTAAGAACAAACCAGAACGAAGCGATGATTAGACTTTTTCTTGAGAATCAGCTTCTGTTTATAAGGTAATTTACCGAAAGGTTTTAAAAGGAAGACACCAATAAAGAACCTAAAGGAACTCGTGTGAGGCGATACATATGTATGGTTTAGGCTTTGATAATATGATTTTTACTCTTCAACAATGGGGCGTCATAGATGTAATTCTGCCCTTCATCCTGATCTTCACCATTGTCTTTGCGGTGATGGAAAAGACCAAGATCCTTGGCAGTGAAGACTATCAGGTGCGAAAATACGCTGCAATCATCTCAATGGTGGTGGCTTTTGCAGTTGTCGTTCCGCATATCACCGGTGCATACTACTATGGATTTGATGCTGTACAGGTCATCAACAATGCACTTCCGCAAGTGGGTCTTCTTCTTGTGGCAATCGTTATGATGCTTTTGACTATCGGACTCTGGACGGGTAAACGTGCAGACGGCTCAAAAGGAATCGGTACTTGGTTCACTATGGCATCCGTTGTGGTCGTTATCGGAATCTTCATCGCAAGCATGGGCTGGTGGCAAGTGCCTCAGTGGCTCTGGTTCTCATTGAACAGCGAACTCATTGCTTTGGTCGTTGCAATCCTCGTGTTTGGAATCATCATCAATTTCATCGCACAAGGAGAGAAGAAACCCGACAAGGACAAGAAGCCTCTTTCAAAAGACATCCAAGAGTTTCTTCAGGGATGATTCTTTCCCTTTTTTTATTTTATAATGGTTGAGGAATAGTATGGCAACATTTTTGGACGTATCACTATTTGGCTACTTCGGTTCTATCTTCATTTTCCTATTCGTCTTTGCGATTGTCTGGGGAATCCTTACTTGGGCAAAAATCTTCAAGGGCGTACCAGGAGAGAAAGGAATCTATGGACTAGTTGCACTTTCAATAGGCCTTATCGTCATGATCTCAAGCGACACGTCAACACTCATCGCGACCATGGCACCTTGGTTTGCCGTTCTCATGATCTTTGTCTTTCTGGTCTTTCTCATCTTTCGGATGTTCTCAGGAGACGATCACAGCCAACTATCAAGTGCCATAAAATCGCCAGGAGTCTACTGGACACTCATCGTCCTTTCAGTCATCATCTTGCTTGCAAGCCTCTCTTCAACCTTTGGACAGCGACTGCTTGATGACGGTCAAGGAACAACTACCAGCGTCAATATAGACTCTAGAAATGAAGTGACTAATCCGCAGGAAATTACTGATGGAACAACATCTACGACCACGACGACAACAGATGCTGTATCTGGCTCGACGGCAACCAATAGCTTTAGCGATAATGTCCTCTCAACGATCACCCATCCAAAAGTCCTAGGACTCATCATGATGATGTTCATATCCTTTTTTGCAATCCTTCTGATTGCACGATCACAGGATCCAAACGTATAATAAAATGGCAGACCCTTTACCTATCAACCAACTCCCGAACATGGGGCAAGCACCTTCGATGTCAGGAGGCTTTCAGTCATCTGGAGGTCAACCTCTGCAGACGTTCTCTGATCCTCACACTACTGCAACCAATGAAGAACTCATTGAAGCGATCATCGATGAAAAATGGAACGAGCTCCTTAAGGACGTCAACAAGATCATCGAGTGGAAAAATCAGACGGAGACAAGAGTCACCACGATCGAACAAGAGATCAAGGATATGAAAGACCAGTTCGATAAGCTGCATCAAGCACTTCTTGGAAAGATCGGCGAGTATGATAAACACATTCTTGATATCGGAACAGAAATACAGTCCATGGAAAAGGTATTCGCTAAAGTGCTTCCTGTCTTCACCCAAAATGTCTCAGAGCTTTCTAGAATAACTGATGATCTCAAACAACGATAGGATCATTCATGATGCTGTTCGTGCACTTCTTTTCCCTGATCTTTTTGATGGAACCTTTTTCTTAAGAAATCATTCACTTCCTTTCTCGTTACAAAATCAACCGGCTGCCAATACTCAACATATTTCTGAATGACCTTGAGCTCATTTCTTGATGCGAAATTCTCAATCTCATCACTAAGCATGCTGACTTTCTCAAAAATATCCCTCATCTTCAACTTGATCTCAGCGATATCATCATTGATGATGCGCAAATCATCATAATGGTTTTTTTCCACCTCAACAATATTATGTTCTGTTGTCTGGGATTTTTTTCGCAGAGTGCCGTACCGTTCCTCAAGAATCTTTAATCTTGTTGCAACGTTATTGAGCTGAGAACCTGCAAGAGCCATCTCTTTTGCATCTTCTTTTGTCCCTTCATTCTTATGTCTGGCAACATGCTCTTTTGGATCAGGTTGATTAGGAAACAATTCAGGCTCGACCATATGCTTTCTCTAAGAACTCTTCTCATATAAATGAATTGTTTTTACTAAAAAGTAGCCAAACAACCCCTTCTTTAGCATGGTGTGCGCCTTTTATGCAAAGACATATAAACGCTCTTTGCCCTTATTCTCATAAAAGGGTGAGGTAAGTGCCGGATACTAAACTCAAGTATGATGTAATTAGAGAGGGGGATGACGTAGTTCTTGTCGTTGACTATAGCAATCGAGGTAGGATTCCCTCTATCGAAGACGATGAAATCACCATGTCCGAGACCATGACCATGCTCTTGGAGAACCAGACGGCAACAAGAATCATCTTCTCACAAAAACACGATTATGAATACGATTTCTCTCAAGTCACACTTATCTTAGAGCTAGCAAGGTTGTATGCGAAACTGGTGCGAAATAAAGAACTTTTCAGTTATCCGGCGCTCGCCCAGAACATCGCCGCTTCCTTGCTAGCATCTAAGTATAACGAACTGCATAACATTCTGTTTGCAGAACTCAAGAAGGATCCTCTTGCCTGCTATGTGCTGCTACGTCGGATCAGAAGAAGAGAACAGATCCAGCTTGACAAAGAAATCGATGAAGACCTGATTGCAAGCCTCAAACATTATGTCGGATTGCTTGATTACATCCTCCAGCTTCTTGAAGGAACAAAACTGCTCACCGTTGCAAGACCTTACCTTGAAGGATATCAAGTGGGAACCCGAGATGTCTACAGAAGAATCTTCACTCCCCTCATCAAGCCCGATTTCATGTTCACCAAACTCATGGCAGCATACCCGAAGAATGCCATCGAACTAGAGAACTATACTCTTGAAGGCGACATCGAGATCATTGTCTTTGAACTGCCCGATACCGTCCAATATCTGTATCATGTCATGCCACCCGAGTTCAAGCTCAACGAGGATCAGTACGAACTTTTAGATACGGCAAGAAAAATTCTTAGCGAACACACTCCGGATCAAGATGAATTCACTGATCCTGCAAGGATGAGAGATGTCTTCTACCATGTGGGAAAGGATCTGCTTGTTGAACTCTCAGAATATCGAGAGATGAATCTCAAGGATGAAGAAGTGGAGAATCTTGCAAAGATACTCGTACGTTACACTGTTGGCTTTGGTCTGATAGAAGTGCTTCTTGCCGATGAGAATATGCAGGATATTTCCGTGAACAGCCCTGCAGGAGAATTACCCATCTTCATAGTCCATGCAGACTATGATGACTGCATCACCAACATCTATCCGACACCAAGCGATGCAGAAAGCTGGGCATCAAAGCTTCGGCTCATCAGTGGACGACCATTGGATGAGGCAAACCCTATCCTTGACACTGAACTGGAACTTCCTGGGGCAAGCATTCGAACCTCAACCATCACAAAACCGCTTGATCCAACAGGCATCGCGTTCTCCTTTCGACGACACCGAGACAAGCCATGGACGCTTCCGCTTTTCCTCAAGTATCAGATGATCACTCCCCTTGCTGCTGGTCTGCTTTCTTTTCTCATTGACGGAACGAGAAGCATGCTCATCTGCGGAACGAGAAGCAGCGGAAAAAGCAGTTTTCTCTCAAGCCTCCTTGTTGAGATCATGAGACGACACCGAATCATTACCATCGAAGACACTTTAGAACTACCAACAAAGTCACTTCGACAACTAGGTTTCAACATACAACCGATGAAAGTAGCAAGCGCTCTTGCCAAAAGCGGTGATGAGTTCAGCGCGGAAGATGGCATTCGAAGCACGTTACGATTAGGAGACTCTGCTCTGATTGTAGGAGAGGTTCGAAGCGGAGAAGCAAAAGCACTCTATGAAGCAATGAGAGTAGGTGCAGCTGCAAATGTAGTTGCAGGAACAATCCACGGAGACAGCCCTTTTGGAGTATTCGATCGACTGGTGAATGATATCGGTATTCCAAAAACATCCTTTAAGGCAACAGACATCATCGTCATCGCAAACCCTATCAAATCAGCAGATGGATTGCACAAGCTTCGACGAGTGCTCCAGATTACTGAGGTAAGAAAAGACTGGCAGGATGATCCTTCAAGTGAACACGGTTTTGTCGACCTGATGAAATACAATGCAGCAACAGACCAATTAGAGCCTACTCCTGAGCTGCTCAATGGAGAGAGCGACATCCTCAAAGATATTGCCTCAAAAGTAAAAGAATATACGGGCAATTGGGATGCTATGTGGGAGAACATCATCCTTCGAGGAAAGCTCAAAGAGCGGATCCTTGAGCTCAGTGAGAAGGAGAAGATGCCTGAACTTCTTGAAGCAGCTTTTGTTATCCTCGCAAATGACATGTTCCACAAAACGGTGGAACGGGTCATCAAACGATCTGGAAAGACGGATAACGATCTCATCTATTTTGAATGGGATGACTGGTTGACTAAAGAAATAAAACGAATGAAACTGAAAAATGGACGAGAAAGCATATGATCAGGTAGCATCTCTTTTCAAGGAGCGATTAGAGGATGAGCTTGCAGGAAAGAAACCTCAAGAAGAAACTGAGATAGAGTCTCGTGCCTATGATGAGTTCAAACAGCAATACCTCCCCAAGCATCTGAGCTTCTATGAGAAGATCTGTCAGTTCTCTGAAAAGACCTTACCAATGAAACCGCAGGAAAAAGATGTTCCTAAACTGCAAGAAGCTATCAATACCTGTCACCTCAACACGTCTCCAACTGGAATCTATAGTTCTTCTTTTGTCATCCCTTTAGGCATAGTCCTATTTGCGATAGTCTTCTTTTTCATGCTTCCTGTCCTTTTTGGAGGATTTCCCAACATGTTCTTTATCATCTTCAGCCTCCTTGTAGCAGTGGGTCTGATGATCCCCCTACAGAAGCTTCCTTTTATCCTCGCAAACAGATGGCGACTCAAGGCAAGCAACCAGATGGTCCTTGCTATCTTCTACATGGTCACCTATATGCGACACACGTCAAACATAGAAAATGCGATCAACTTTGCAGCAGAACATCTTGCTCCACCTCTCTCTTTAGATCTGCGAAAAGTCATGTGGGACGTAGAGACCCAGACCTATGACTCCATGAAAAACTCTCTTGATGCGTATCTACTTCGATGGAAAGATTATAATATGGAGTTTGTCGAGAGCATCCACCTCATCCAATCAAGCCTTATGGAATCATCGAATGACCGCCGACTCAATAGCCTTGACAAGGCACTCACCGTCATCCTTGATGAGACTTTTGAGAAGATGCTGCACTATGCCCATGGACTCAAGGGACCGCTTACTACCTTGAATATGCTTGGAGTAGTACTTCCGATCCTTACTCTAGTCATCTTGCCACTGGTAGTGAGTTTCATGGATGGCTTTCGATGGTACCACCTCTTTGCCATCTACAATATTGCATTACCTGCTCTTGTCTACTCATTAGGTATGAGCATCCTCACCACAAGACCTGGTGGCTCTGGACAGGAAGACATCACCAAGAAAAACCCCGAGCTCAAAAAATATCAAAACGTCGTAGTGACTGTGGGACAAAAGGAGCAGTACATCAAACCGATATATCTCTCACTCGCATTAGCTATTTTTCTTCTTTTCATCGGGTTCCTTCCTCTTCTCTGGTCAGCAGTAGGCTTTCCTGATTACGGTATCGTCAAGGATTCTGGAAGGGTCCGGATCATGGATATTGAAACTGCTAAGGCCGATGGTTGGACCGTACAGTATTACTTTCTGGGATATCGAGAACGAGATGCTACAGGAGAACTCGTAGGTCCTTTTGGTCTTGGAGCAATGCTCTTGAGTCTTATGATCCCTCTAGGGATAGGATACAGTACAGGACTCTACTATAAGTATCGTACCCAGCATATCGTAAAGGTAAGAGAACAGGCAAAGAAACTGGAGCTGGAATTCTCAGGAGCACTTTTTCAGCTAGGAAACCGGATCGGTGATGGCATCCCTGCTGAAGCAGCCTTTGGAAGAGTAGCACAGCTCATGCCAGACACGGTCTCTGGAAAATTCTTTAACTTAGTCCATGTAAATGTCACTAACTTAGGTATGAGTGTGGAGCAAGCGATCTTTGACAAGGATAAAGGTGCACTCAAGTATTACCCTTCTGACCTCATCGAGAGCAGCATGAAAGTACTTGTCGAGTCAAGCAAGAAAGGGCCTTTGGTTGCAAGTCAAGCTCTCATCAATGTCTCAGAATATCTTAAGCAGATGCATCGAGTAGACGAACGGCTCAAGGATCTTCTTGGAGATGTCATCTCTGGAATGAAGAGTCAGGTGTTGTTCTTAACTCCCGTCATTTCAGGAATAGTAGTAGGAATCACCAGCATGATCACTAAAATATTGGGAACACTAGGAGATAAAGTCAATTCACTAGGAAGCGCTGCAGGAACTGCAGGTGCAGGAGGTGGGGTGCTTCAGCTCTTTGGTGTAGGAATCCCTTCCTATCATTTTCAGATTGTAGTTGGACTCTATGTCGTACAACTATCCTATATCCTTACCGTCATCGCAAATGGCATAGAAAACGGACCGGATAGAATAGGAGAAGAAACTAGTCTAGGAATGCAGATGACCAAATCGATTCTCATCTACACCGGCATCTCTTTTGCAGTGATTCTCATCTTCAACTTAGTGGCGACTACCATCCTGACAAATGTATCTGGACTATAGAACTATTCGATAAAGAAAGTGGCTGCCAATCAAGTAGTCTGGTCTGCGGGTGGCTGATACGCATCTGAACCCGCAACTTTCTGGACAATAGACGGGTAGGTATGTTCCAGATGCGCATTAAGAGTTTCGTTGGTTCCTTTCTCCTGCAATAGTCTTGAAACAAAGGTCTCAAGCTCCTTCTCATCAAGTGCCGACAATGAATTCTTGAAATCACTAACGCGATTAGCAGAATAGAAGCTCATCACTCTCTCGACATTCCTGTCTTTGATCTTGTCAAAGAATCTTTCATAATATCTGATGACTATATCCTCATAAGGACGATCATTCAAGTAACCAACAGACTCCTGATAACTCGCCCATCGTTGACCATTTGGATCAAAATAGCTGATAGTCCTTGAGGGTGACTGTAGGCTGGTGGTTCTGATAAGCGGCAATCGATCAACCACTTCCTTGAAGAAAGGAAGATTGATGATCAGTCCTCTTTCTGACTCATACTTCTTCGCCTCAGTCTGGATATTATTAATGGTTGTGACCGCATCCAACTGGATGGCAGGAAGATCCCTGTTTGCTGTCCTGAACTGTTCATACTTAGTATATTCAGCGTTGTAGAAAGGCATGCTTTCAGCCCTATCCGGTTCGTGGAAGGCGATGAATCTTTTTGGCGGAAATAATCTTCTAGATATTATCATATTATTGTCATCATCAGACCGTCGATAGTGTACTATTCCTGCTAGATTAATGTCTGCTATATCTTCTACCCACTGATATTTTTTCGAATACAAATTTCCATAGAGCATCCTTCGAAAAGTCTCGTTCTCTTCTGAATGAAACGCATCATAAATTACTTGAGCAGATTCTCTTAGAGTATCAACTGTTGATTCGTATTTTTGAAGGTTCTTGCTCAGTAAAGATAACCGTTCATTCTTCTTTTTCTGCTTTCGTTCTTCTTCTCGATATTTCTTCTCAGCTGCTTTCCATTCCTTGTTCTTTTTCTTGAGATTCTTCAAGCTTTCCTTACTTAGACCCCAACTCTCATAATGTCCTCTCTCTTCAACAGGAATCAAATCTTTATATTTCTCATATCGGTCAGCGTCGTTCTTGATCTTTCGATCCTCGCTGATCTGCTCCATCTTGTTTCTCATATGGGATGCCATCTTAGAAGAAAACTCATATGTCTTGACAACTGGCCATCTTCCTAATCTGTATAGTCCAACGGAACCACCAACCACTCCCCTGAACGCGTAGTTTCCTGCCTTGGCAATTCCATTTAAGGTCATCATGGTTCCTTGTCCAATCTTTCTGCCAGCATACTGAAGACCAGATATGGTCTTGGCTCTGACAGGAAGCGTCTTTTCGTACAGCATATTCATCTTATCTAACGAGTAACTTGCAACCTTTCCTGAAGCCTTCACTAGCTTATATCCTGCATATGCAGGCAAGAAGAGAGCTCCACCTACCAAGCCAAGACCGACCAACAATGGTGTTGCAACCGTCATGCCGATCCCTGAAACGACCTTATCTATGGTGATGGATGCATTGGCTGTTCGCTCGCCAAAGAACTGCCTATAAAAATCTCTGACCAGATCGAACTTGGAATTGAATTCCATCCGTTTCTGATATCTCTTTTTGCTGGTCAAATCCTTTTTCCTTTTTCTTTCATTTAGCCTTTGTTCCTGTAAATATTTTTTTCTGCTCTTTTCCAGATCCAAAATATACTCATCCAAATCCTTGAATTGAACACCAGTTCCCATCCGGTCAAGGAACCCGTTCTTTTTGAGAACAATCTTTCCATCAAACTCATCGAACTGCCTTTTCTTGGTTGTGGTCAAAACCAGTTGGTTTTCCCCTATCTCTTCATAAGAAACAAATGATCCTGTTACGCTCTCAAACAGCGGTAATGATTCGATTTTCTTGATTGCTCTTGCTCTTGACTCCTTAAAGGACTCTGCCCACTTATCCATCCGGTTCGTAAGGCTCTCATCATAGTCCTGAAAGATCCTTTTCGTGGTCATTTTCATCTGAAGCCATTCTTCTTCTGGAACAGTAATGTATGATTGGAGAATATTCCTGAGCGCGTTCTCTTTTCTGACTAATGATTCTGAAGGGACTTTCTTATTGAGGCTACGCATGTATTCATCACTGATATCAAGGATGCTTTTATTCAACTCGAGAGCAAGATCCTGTGCTGCAAGGTGCTGATAGATATTTTCCTGAAGCTTTCTTCTTCCCGCCATCCCGACATGACCTAAAGGCGTATCAATAATGAGTGATAATCGATGTATCTTTGAAAAAGCGTCGTAGTTCGCAAAATCATTCTCAAAACGAACCCCTGCTCTAGTGGCCACGAACTGAGGTCCTCTCTCAGTATTAAAGAACAATTTTGCCCTGTATGAATCGGTCTGTATAGTTCTATCGAACTCAAGATAGCTCTTTTTTCTTGCACCGTGATTTGTTCCATTGACCGTAAAAGGAATAATACTTTTCTGTGCTCTTGATGTCAAGTAATAATATTCTCTTGATCTGGCCTTACTGAATAGTTTCTCTCTTTGCTTCCTGAATTTCTTGTTAACAGTGATGGTTGTACCTTCAGTGATGGAAACCTTATCATCAGATGAAAAATTAACCACTCTGTTTCCGAATTTCAGCTTGTTCCTCTGTTCTTGACGAGAAAGAGATTTAGCATCAACTACTTTTGCGACATAATGGATTGACTTATTGTTCTTGACCGATTCGATATGCACTTCATCTGCTCCCGATTCAATGGCAGTAGAAACTCCTAGTGCCAAAGGCCTAAACCGCTGATAGAATTCGTTATCTTCTGGGACTCCTATGATGGTTGAGAGCAGCTCGTCAATCTCCGGTCCAGAAAATCCTTTACCATCACTTTTCATAGTCATCTTGTTCTTTGAGAACCTGACCTTAATCTCTTTAGGATTCGTATTATAAAGAGCTGAAAACAATTCGGTGACATACTCGGTGTTATCGCTAAAGAATGATGTTGAGACCTTTTCTTGTAGCTTCTGCTCGTTTACTGAGTAGAGGAAACCTTCTTTCCTGACAATCTTCTCTAATTTTTTAGCTGCCATTAAGATGATCCTCCTTCATGTACATAGGTCTTGTTGAGAAAAGAACTCATTTTCGGAACGATCTTATTGTTGTAAGCAGAAATGTATGTAGTGACTGCAGTCAAGATTCCTGCTACTGCAAGATCGCCATAATCAGGATCGGTTGCCGTCTCCAACGCCTTTCTTACAAAGGAACTGTGTATGTTCAAAGAAAGAACTTCTTTACTTGAGAACGTATCAAAGATCCGCTCTTTTGTGGAACGTTTCATAGAG
>JAGQJW010000030.1 GCA_020430425.1 Nanobdellota archaeon
TCAAGCTCTTCAGAATTTTTGATGGTGAACTCGTCAAGTTTAGTGATTGCTTTCTCGACATCAGACTTCTCGACTTTTTTCTTTGACTGTTCCTCGGCGATGAGTGCACTTTCCTTAAGAAGAAAAAGTCCGCTTCTGATATCTTTTATTACTGCAGTCTTGTCGGCAACCTGATCTTGTGCGTCCTTTTCCCAGACGTTGTCAAAGAAGGCATACTCGATTCGTTCTTTGATGATCCCCTGCGTTTCCGCTTTGGTATACTGTCGAAACTCCTGCAGTTCTGCCATGAGTCTACTTCGGATTCGCTCATCGAGACTGACAAGCCATGATTTATAGTTGGTGATAAGAAAGATTGCCTTGTGATAGACTTCTTCGATGATGACGTATAAGAAATCGAAATCTTCTGCCTTGTCTATCTCGTCAAAGACGAAGACGGCGCTTTTCTTGTTGATAAGTTGTGTTGCCACCTTGAACAGTTCAGATGTTTTCTTGTTCTGGGTGAACCGATATCCTAACTGTTCGCAGATCTCAACAAATATCTTGTAGCTGGTATTGTGTTGCCAGCAGTTGATGTAGATGGTGTGGATCTCTTCAGTCTGTTCTTCCAGTTCTGCAAGGACATGTTTGACTGCAGCGGTCTTTCCGATACCAGGAGCACCATAGATGAGAAGGTTTCGACCGCTTCGCTGCGAAAACAATGGCTTGATGCAGGTGGCTAGATATTGCTGTTCATTCTCTCGGTACTTGATGATTTTTGGTAAGAATTCGTAATCTAGTGCGGCTTCGTTCTTGATGATGGTCTGGTCTGCTTTCAATGCATCGTCAAATAAACCCATATACAAAACCTCACGTACTCAAATATATAAAAGAACCGGTAAGAAAACCGAAAAAATAAGAGTCAGCTTACGCGTTGCTGACAACGAACTTCTTTCCTTTTGCATCAACTTGCGCATCCTTGATATCGTTTGCACTAGCCCATGCCTTTGCAGCTTCGAGACTTGCGAAAGTCTTAGCTCGAGGAGCTCTGTTTCGTCCTCTCTTTTTAGAGAATTTCCGTGTGACTCGTAATGCTTCTTTAGTCATGCTGGTTGAGGATATGCTTCTATTTATAAATCGAGCGGTTTGAGAGAGATTTGATAAAATGGTGGTCTATTTTTTCAAAGTGAACTATTTTTAGTGAACTTTCAGGAGAAATGTCCGGATTCTTTTTCATCGTACTCACTCTTCCACTAATTTTATAAACCTCAAGAAGAGAGTCTGTACTATGATTGTCCTTGATACAGCGAAATTTGTGTCAAAGATACCTATTTCTGTCTTTGAGAACGTCATCAAGAATAATCTGGGAATCACTAATGAGCAGCTCTTGATCATTGGCGATCGAGGCCTGAGTAATTCTCACCTCTTGTCTCCGATTCTTACCAATGCGTTCTCTCTTGCAGCTAATAATCTGGGTATTACTCATAGTACTGTCTATCAGACGCCAAAAGGTCGAGGCGAGTCTGCTGACATCGTCATGCTCAAGCAGCTCAAGAATCTTCCTCCAAAGAGTACTATCATCGTAAATGTCTCTAACAGGATGGGTAACATGTCCTATCTTGGTTCTTCTTTTAGAAAGTTCTGCAAGGCTCAAGGTCATCGTTTTATTTCGACTTCAAGTTTAGGAATGGTCGATAATAGCCTGTTGCCAAAACTCGTGCAGGCTTTTGATACGAATGCTTATGAGATCCAGCGGGCAGCACTGCGCTTGAAGGCAGTCCTTGATGAAGCAAGAGAGATTCAGGTCTATACTCCTGCAGGAACTGATCTGGTGGTGCCTATTGCGACAAGAAAAGCTTTGGTAGCGTCAGGAGTGTATACAGAACCGGGAACGGGAGGGAATGCGATTCCTGGAGAAGTCTATCTTGCTCCTGATCCTCAATCAGTAAGAGGTCGTTTGGTCATTGATGGAAGTATCAGGACTCTTTCAAAGACCTTTTTGGTGAAGAAACCTGTTGAGTGTTCAGTAAATAGGGGCGACATCACTTCTTGGAATAATACTCCTGAAAGTCGCCTGCTTCGAGAGACCATCTCTTGGGCTCACAAGAAGGCAAAGAATCCGACCGGTCTTCGTCGTATCGGAGAGCTAGGTATAGGATTGAACCCTCAAGCAAAGATCATTGGAACAACCATTGTTGATGAAAAGGCTGCAGGAACTTGCCACGCGGCCATTGGTAGCAATAATTGGTTTGGGGGAGATGTCAAGAGTATGATTCATCTTGATCAGGTTATGAAGGACCCGGAGTTTCGTGTCGATGGGCGATTCTTGCGATTCTAGAGCACAACCTTTATAGGTGGTTTCTCATTCTTCTCCTTTATGAAACGTTCAACTTTTGTCACTTTGGTGGGTCTGGCCCTTGCTTCTTGTGGTCCTGCTAATTTCTTTCAGAGGACTTTTCATTCTGAATATTTTGACAAGAGAAATGAGCCTTATTTTCAGGGTAATGATATAAGTGTAACCAATTATAAGCGAGGCTATGTTCTACGTATCGGTTCTCTTTCTCCCTATTGGGATGAAGGTTATGAGCCGGCAGGGACTTTTGTTGACAAGCCATTTACTCCTCGGGCTATTGCAGTAGATTTTGATGCTGATGGAGTACTGGATACTTTGGTATGGGAAGGTAAAAGGGATGCCTATCTTGATTCCTTGAAACTGAGCTATATTCAGCCTTATTATGATCAAAAGATTATCAGAGGCCTTGGAGCACCTCTGGGAAAACAGAAAAAGCAGAATAGACTTCTCGATCAGTCTCTTGATGATCTTGAATGATTGGTGTTCTTACCTAAAGCTTTATAAACTTCTTTTCTTGAAAAGGTGCTATGGGTGTGAGATTTCCACTTCTTATAGTACTGTCCTTCTTTCTATCGTTAGCTGCCGCAGTGGCTGCTCAGGCTTCAGTCATTCCGGGAATCTCCTGTGCTGATCAGCCGGGTTTTGATACTCTGGTTTGTGGAGCAACCCCTGATAGTGCTTTGGGTTATGGTGCTGTGGATATCTGCGGGGCTTGTTATCCTTGTGGTTATGCTGATGGCGTCTGTCCTGAAGATTTCTACGCTGATGGAACAGGTCGTGGAAGTTGTCGATTCTGTCCTGATCCTGACTGTGCTGTTACTATTAACGGAACCGTTAAGGACAAGAATGGGAATACTGTATCAAATGCTGAGATTGTTGCGCTATACGAACCTGATACTAAAGAAGTCATCAGTGCTACTGATATTCTAGGTAATTATGTCGGTCAGATAAGAACAGGCTTCAACAAGCTCTTTGTCCGGTATCAGGATTATGATAGTCGTATTGTCCAGGAAGATATCACTCGTTCAAGCAATGGTGTGGTAAAGACTGTCGATTTCACAGGGGCTGATGCGATTGAGCCAGGAACCTGTAGTGAAAGCTGCACGGATAATTTTGGTCTACGATGCAAGGCATCTTGTGATGGTATCAATGGTTGTCAGTTCGCTAATTATACGGTCTCAACCTTGTGCGATGATAAGATTGCAGGAACAAGAGTCTTCTTGTCAGATGATACTTATATCACTTGTTGTGAAGGAGCTACGGTTCACTCTGCATTCACTGAACGTATCGGTGATTTCTCTGGCGAGCTTCGAGGAGATGCAGAGGATCTGATCACTTATACTCAGCGGACTCGATCTCGAGGAGAACGGGTTGATTTGCAGGTTGCCGTCTGGAATACCCCTAACTGATTCTTTATAAAGACAACTTTTAAAAAGCGCTTCTCGCTCCCCTGTGCCATGATCTCAAGAGCACGAAAGAGCAAGATTCCAAAACCTGCCATGAAGAAGATTGATGCAGAGAAGAGACCAGAAGAATGGATTATGGATGAAAAAGGCTATTTCTTGATTGATCCTCGGGTCGATGAAGGTTTGATCTACGCTCATCATTATACGAAAGAGCGAAAATATGATTGTTCTATTGAAGGGACGTCTGCTGAGAGCATCTATTATACGATTCTTCGGGAAGGTCTGATAAGTTCTTTGATGCACGCTGCATATCTTGGCAGTGAACTGCAAAAAGCCGAGATCTTCATCCGTTATGTCAATGGCAATTATATCCAAGATGAACCGCTCTATCTCAACACTGATGGTGAAGAAGAGGAATAAGTAAGAACTAGTGCTCATTTCTAGTTATTCATTGTTTTTTATGATGAATAAACTTTTAAACTTCTACCTCTAGATTTTTTTTATGCGAAAACAGTTCTCAAAATCAGATATTAAACAGTTCCTTGAACAATTTCCTTTTGCATCATCATTTATGGATAAGAAATCTGATGTGGTGCAGGAAGATGATGTGCTTCTGGTGAACAAAGAGTCCTTATTCTTAAACATTGATGGTGAGTGGGTGCCAAGCCTCAAGTTTCTTCTAAAGAAGCCGGTCCTGCCAAAAGTAGTCGTTGATAAAGGTGCTATTCGTTTTGTAGTGAATGGGGCGGACATCATGCGTCCTGGCATAACTGCCTGTGATAGCTTTGAGAAAGATTCTTTTGTAGTTATTGTCGATGAGACGGTAGGAAAGCCGATTGCTGTGGGAAAATGCCTGCTCTCAAGCGAAGACCTGATGAAAGAGACTGGTGGCAAGCATATAAAGAATTTGCATTATGTTGGTGATGATTTCTGGAGTAGGTGATTTTTGATTAACTAGAATACCTCTCTAGTTCCATCTGCATGTTCTGTCTTGCCTGTTTCTCAAACTTGAACTGAAAATATTTGGTGGTGAAAATGGGTTCTCTATCGAGGATTGATTGTAGGAATTTCTTACGTTCTTGTTGGTAGAACCGTTCTGCCTGCTTTGTATCCATCTGCTGCTGAATGACTGGAAGGTACTCTTGCTTTATCTTCTCTGAATACAGAAAATATTCTTCGGTTGGTTTTCCTAATCCACTCATATCGATGTCAAGAAAGTATGCTGAATCATCGTCGATAGGAACGTGATCTTTTGTCGCTATGATGTAATCACGTACTAGTTTTTTATCCGTTTCAAAAAACCAAGGGATCTTTTCATCAGCAACCTCTGCGCTAGCTTCTTCATTGTCTGTTTGTGCAGGATCATAGACGATGTCGTGATAGAAGATGGCTGCTTTCACGATTGGTTCATTCTTCAGTCGAATAAATCTTTTGCTTCTCTCCAAGACTTCAAAGCAATCCTGGATGTGCTCAAGCGTGTGATAGTGTCGGTGAGGTTCGCTATAGTTTGCTACGAGTTCTTTGTAGAACTCTTCCATGAGACCTCCTCTTCCAAAGAGTTTGTAGAACTCTTCCTGTAGATTTATCATTTTTCTAACCCCTTCACCACAAAACTTTTCTGTCCATTCTCGTGAATGCAACGAAGGACACACTTGACCTTGTCACCAACAGAGAAACCGTCCTGCTTGTGTGCGGAGAATTGTTCTCCTTCGATATCGATGAAAAAAAGTCCTGCTCTTGCTTTAGTGATGGTCCCTTCTAGAAGAAATTCCACGCGCAGCTCCCCGTTAAGCTGTAAGAAGTCTCCTGCATCAGTATGTGCTACTGTTGCTGCGTAGAGGTCATGAAGGGTGGTCATAGAAAAAAGTGTAAGCGGTTTGCTTACAGGATGTCTTCGATAGGCTTCTTTTTTTCAGGCTTTGCTTCAGTCTGCTTTGCTGCCTGCACTTGTGCATCCTTCTCAAGATCTATTCCTAGTTCTTTGAGTGCTCCCATGTGCATCTGCATTAATTGTTCGACAATGCCTAGAATTCTTGCAAGCTCTTCTCGCTCTTTAGCAAGTGTTGAAAGTGATCCTTTGTGAAATCCGATTTGTTCGTCTTTACTTGGTTCTGCCATGATTATTCACCTAAAAGAGAGATGTTGAACAGGTATTATAAATGTTGCCTTTAAGTTATTTTTTTCTTAAATCATCTCTATTGAAGCTTATAAAAGCTGGTTCTTCACCGATTTCTGTGAATATACCTCTGGTTTTTGCCCGCTCAAAATTGAAATTAGGTCCTAGATCATGAGTCATATAACCTTCTACTGCTTGAGAAATATGGATGTTTTTGTAAGAAAAAACACCTTCTTTTTGAGAAATATCATCCTTTGCAAAAATTTTATACATAAAGGTCTCGCTAATACCATGGCCGCAATTGTCCGCTACTCCTCCGTCCATTACTAGAATTCCTGTCGGATAGTACCAAAGACTGCTAGGTGGTCTACAATGGTCAATCTCAAGAATATTCGGAGCTGATTTCTTTACTAGTTGACTCCAGATGGTCTTTGCTAGAGCAATTCTTACTCCTTCTTGTATTGTTTCTTTTGGAGGAAGGCGTACCTTGATTTCTTCTGGATCGCTATGTATTTTTGAGAGAGATATTCTGTATCTTTCTAGCAGTTCGTTGACGGTATTTTGTTGATATTCTTTCGAAAGAAGTTCATGAAGAGGTTTTGCAGGGAACTGAAAATAGTCCATGTCTGTTTTGTTCTCTTCATCAATTATGATATTATCCATCTTGTGAAGTTCTTTCATAATTTCTTCAGTGTAATTGCCTTTACGGATGTTCGCACTATAGGTTCCTCCTCGAAGTCCGATGAGCTCATCTAAGGAGTCCATTCCTGTGGACTCCCATTGGGAATTGATATGTTTTACAACAATATATTCTCCAACAGGGGTTTGCACAAGAGAAAGAAGATTTGTTTGCTCTGACTTAAGAGGAAGATCTGAAAATGAAGGGACTAAATCCATGAGGAGAGAAGAATGGGCTTATGCTTTTAAACATTCGGACTACTTGAATGCTTTCCTTATGTTATCAAAGAATCGCTGATGAGGTTTCTTGTCCTTGAATCCCTTCTCAAATGCTTCTAATTGTTCTTTCTGTTTCTTGGTGATGGTTGTTGGTACTTCTACTTGTATCTTGACGTATTGGTCTCCATGTCCTGAGTGTCTCAGATGAGGCATTCCTTCTCCTTTCATACGAAGGAGTGTTCCTGGTTGGGTGCCGCTTGGAATCTTGAGCTTTGCCTTGGAAAGGATAGTCGGTACTTCGATAGAGTCTCCTATGACTGCCTGTGAATAGCTGATAGGTACTTCTAGGTAGAGGTCATCACCATCTCGTTCAAACACGTCATGTGCTTTGATGTGGACAAAGACGTAGAGGTCTCCTGGTCTTGCTCCTGGTTCCCCTGGTTCTCCTTCTCCGCTGATCCGAAGTCGAGTACTGCTTTCAATTCCTGCTGGAATAGTGATCTTGATGGTTTTTTCTGCCATGACGTGTCCGCTTCCGTGACAGGTCTTGCACTCATGCTTGTAGCTTTCTCCGCTTCCATGGCATTGAGGGCAGGTCGATTGGGTCTGGAAGATACCAAAGGGGGTTCGTTGCTGTCTGCTGACTTGTCCTCGTCCGTGACACAGAGAACAGGTGCTGACATCTGTTCCTCCATGTCCTTGGCAATCATCACAAGTGACATTCTTTCTCATCTTGACTTTTTTTTCAAGACCTTCTGCTGCCTCTTCTAAGGTGATTTCTATATCGTAGCGGAGATCTGCTCCTGGCTGTGGTCCTCGTGATCGTCCTCGACCACCAAAGCCTCCTCCTCCGCCAAAGAATGAATCGAAGATATCGTTGAAATCGAATCCGTCAAAGCCGCTGCCAAAGCCTCCTCCAAAACCTTGATTGGCTCCGCCGTACTTCATCCCTTCTGAGCCGAACTGGTCGTATTGCTGCCGTTTCTTGTCATCTCCAAGGATGCTTGCAGCCTCGTTGATTTCCTTGAACTTCTGTTCTGCTTCGGGATTGTCCTTGTTAAGGTCGGGATGATATTTTTTTGCAAGTTTCTTATAGGCTTTCTTTATCTCTTCTTTTGATGCGCCTTTCTCAACGCCAAGTGTCTTGTAGTAGTCTTTGTTGTCAGCCATGATGATCTTGCCTGTGAGTATGAGTTATTGTTGTTTATTTAAGTGTTTATCTTCCAAAGCCCATGTCATACATTGCATTGATGGTCTGTGCTCCTGGGTGTTTTCCTTGATAGGTGCTGCTTAGTTTATTGCTTATGTTGTAGAGGGGGACGAATTCCTTTTGTGGTTGCACTTCATGTTTCTTGTATTGTGAAGAAAGTTTATAGGGGTGGATCCGCTCTATTATTGGACGAGCGGTATCCGTAGTGAAATAGTTTACACTGGGTGAATAAGTGAGTGTGGGTAGGCTGTAGTTATGGTCCATTTTCCTAAAAAGTTGTTTATTGGTTGAAAAAAGAAAGAAAAAAGAAGAGGACTTAGTCCTCTTTCTTTTCTCCAGAGATGCGAAATAATTTCTTTGAAATTATCGGCATATCTTCAAACTTCATTTCTTTTCGTTTTCAGATACGTCTTCGAATTCAGCATCAACAACTTTTTCTTTGCCTTTCTTGTCAGCTTTTGCATCGTCTGCTCCTGCTGCGCCTTGGGCTGCCTGTTGTTCTGCTGCTGCCTTCTGATACATCTCAGTGGAGAGTTTCTGGATCTTCTCGTTGAACGTGTCCATAGCAGACTTGATCTTTGAGACATCTTTGTTCTCTTTGTCTTCTAGGAGTTTCTTGATATCTTCAACATCTTTCTTGACATCATCAAGTTCTTTTGCATCGACTTTTCCTTCGAAGTCCTTGAAGAGTTTCTCGCTAGAGTGCACGAGGCTTTCTGCTTGGTTGACAATTTCTACTTCTTCTTTTTTCTTCTTGTCATCTTCGGCGTGCGCTTCTGCGTCTTTTCGCATCTTCTCGATCTCTTCTTCTGAAAGGTTGCTGCTTGCAGTGATCTTGATGCTCTGCTCTTTGCTGGTTCCTAGGTCCTTTGCATGGACGTGGACGATTCCGTTTGCATCGATGTCAAAGCTGACTTCGATCTGAGGGACTCCTCGTGGTGCAGGTGGAATTCCTACGAGATCGAATTGTCCTAGTTCTTTGTTGTCTGCAAACATGCTTCGCTCTCCCTGACCGACCTTGATGGTCACTGCTGGCTGATTGTCAGCTGCTGTTGAGAAGACTTGACTCTTCTTGGTTGGGATGGTAGTGTTCTTGTCGATGATCTTAGTGAAGACTCCTCCTAACGTCTCGATTCCAAGACTGAGCGGTGTGACATCTAGGAGCAGGACATCTTTGACGTCTCCAGCAAGGATTCCTCCTTGGATGGCAGCACCAAGGGCAACTGCTTCATCTGGGTTGACGCTCTTGTCTCCTTCTTTTCCGGTGAGGTCTTTGACCAATTGCTGTACTGCTGGGATTCTGGTTGATCCTCCTACGAAAATGACTTTGTGAATATCGCTTTTGGAGAGTTTTGAATCCTTGATTGCCTGTTCGGTTGGTCCTCGTAGCTTGTCAAGGATGTCTTCGATGAGTTTCTCGAATGTTGCACGGCTGAGTTCGACATTCAGATGTTTTGGACCGTTTGCATCAGCAGTAATGAAGGGTAGGTTGATGGTAGTGCTCTGCTTTGTGGAGAGTTCGATCTTTCCTTTCTCTGCTGCTTCCTTGAGTCGCTGGAGGCTGGTCTTGTCTTCTCGAAGATCGATTCCGTTTTCCTTCTTGAATTCTTCTGCAAGATAGTCGATGATCGCTTGGTCAACGTCATCTCCTCCAAGGTGATTGTTACCGTTGGTTGCTTTTACTTCAAAGACTCCGTCTCCTAGTTCGAGGATAGAGACATCAAAGGTTCCTCCTCCAAAGTCAAAGACAAGGATGGTGTGTTCGTCTCCTTTGTCAAGTCCATAGGCAAGACTTGCTGCGGTTGGTTCGTTGATGATTCTTTCAACTTCTAGTCCTGCAATCTTTCCTGCGTCTTTGGTTGCTTGTCGTTGTGCGTCACTGAAGTATGCGGGAACGGTAATGACTGCTTTGTCTACTTTTGTTCCTAGGTAGCTTTCTGCATCAGCCTTGAGTTTCTGCAAGATGATAGCGCTGATTTCTTGCGGGGAATAATCTTTACCGTCGATGGTGGTCTTGTGGTCTTCTCCCATGTATCGTTTGATGCTTCGAACGGTGTGGTCTGGATTGAGGACTGCTTGGTTTTTTGCTGTCTGTCCGACGAGTCGTTCGTTTCCCTTGATGCTCACAACACTTGGTGTCGTTCTGCTTCCTTCTGCGTTAGGGATGATGACTGGTTTTCCTCCTTCTAGTACTGCTACTGCACTGAAGGTTGTTCCTAAATCGATTCCGATAATTTTTGACATTTTGTTTTCCTCCGTTTGGTTGGATTTACTTTTTTTTACTTTGAGTTGCAGCTTGACGTTCAATCAAAAATCGTGACGATTCATGCAGTCGCGATTTTGTCTTCACCAATAGTGTTTGGTACAAACGTCCTGCAACGTGAGTGTTCTTTTCTTACCTTACTTACTTTTACCTGCCAACTAATGTTTGGCATCATTATGTGTTTGGCTTCTGTTCAAGCACATACCATTTCTATCTTGCTACTTTCACCTTGGCTGTCCTGATGACTTTTCCTTTCACTTCATACCCTGACTGCAGTTCTTCAAGAATCGTCTGTGGTTTCTTGTCTGACTCTTCAGTCAAGAGTGCTTCATGTCTGGTGGGGTCGAACTGTTCTCCTGCGGTCTTGATTCTTTCAAGGCCGAACTCTTCTCCGGTGGAGATGATGTTTGCATAGATCATTTCCATCCCTTTCTTGAAGGATTCTAGATCGTTTGCATTACGCAGGGCTAGTTCGAAGTCATCGAGTACTTTGACGACGCCGCTAAGCACGTCTCTTGCTCCCATCTCATAGACTTGGCTCCGTTCCTCGTCAGTCCTTCGCTTGAAGTTGGCATATTCTGCCTGCAGTCGAAAGAACTGGTCCTTGAGCAGGTCCATCTCGGAAGCGTGACTAGCTTCTTTGTCTGGTGTGTCGTTTGTTTTTTCGTGTTTTTTGGTCATGTTGTTCACGCAACAATGTTTGTTGACTTAAGGTCAACGAAGACGAGTTAAATAGAACTCATATATAAATGTTGTGGAAATGAGGGCTTTGTGTAAAATGTAATTAGTTTTTACACAGCTTCGGAGCTTTTTACACAAAGTCGTAAGAGCTGAATTTCAGGAATTATTTTAATATCTTGAAAAACATTGGTCTTAGGGGGATAAGCTATATAAAT
>JAGQJW010000031.1 GCA_020430425.1 Nanobdellota archaeon
AAAACAAACAAAAGAAGTAAACAACTACCGAGGTGTATATGATGGGAGCATGTGTTCTCTGTAAAGAGCAAATAACAAACCCGCTTGGTCCACAACGACTGACGGAAGAAATGACGACTTGGCTTGCTGAATCAAGACCAGAACTTATCACCGAGTTCAAAGAAGATGCGACAACTTTCCTGAACAGAAAGATATTCACTCCAAATGATTATTGCATCATCAAGGGTAAGCCCATGAACGTCTGTGCCTATTGCTTTACTGAACACGTCTTTCACTGGCTTGAAGAACAGCAGGCAGATGCACCTCTGATGAAGGAGTATATCACCTTCTTTGACTTTGACATCACCAAACAAGGATATGTCAAGGAATATGAGGAAAAATACGTGCAAGAATCATGATCTTCGATTCGGGAATCTGCTAAAGACCGGTGAAGTGAATCCGTTTTTCATAGCGAGACTTTACCATCAAGGGTTCCTGCAACAAATTGAGGAGGCGATAGACAAAACAAGATATGTGCTTTAAGGGATTTTGGTGCTAGAGTTGTGCTTGCTCTAGCACTATTTTTTTAAAGAAGAACAGATTCCGGAGATAATACGAACTATGTACCAAACCATACATCACAACAGCAAGTTTTATGCACCCCAGATCATCAAGAATTTTTCATCAATCCTCAAGGATCTTAAGAAGGAGGAAGGAATGGATACCTATCTTTCCATCGTTGCCTTAGCGAGAAGAAACAACCAGGCATTCATCGATTTCTACCAAGGGATAAAAGTGAACAAAATAGGCTTGCGAGATGTCAAGACCGTTCTTTGGGAAGAACATCCCCATCTTGTTGAGAAACATTGCAGCATTGACAACATCATCTATGAAGTCATCCCTACCCAGTTCGTCGAAGATGATAGAAGAAACAACATCATCAAGAAATTAGAAAAGACCAATAGGAAGTATCAGGCAATTCTTGATGCAAACGAAACATTTAAAGAGATGAACGTGGCAAGCGTTGCGCATGGACCTCTATAGTTACGTTGTTATCCCCATTCTTATCTTTCTTGCAAGAATCATCGACGTCAGCCTTGGAACCATCCGAGTACTGCTCATCGGAAAAGGAAGAAAGATCCAAGCGGCAGGGTTAGGATTCATTGAAGTCAGCATCTGGCTTCTTGCCATCAAAGAAATCATGAATCACCTCGATAATGCAGTAACTTACCTTGCCTATCCTGCAGGCTTTGCAACAGGAACCTACATCGGCATGCTTCTTGAAGAGAGGCTGATGAAAGGAAAGCTCGTCCTTCGAGTCATCGTCAAGAAAGAGCGGGATCAAATAAGAAAAGCATTTGATGCCAACCAAATCCAATACACCGTCATCGAAGGAGAAGGATCACATGGCGCATCAACCATCCTCTTTAGCATCATCGACAGGAAACAGGTTGAAGAAGCCGTCGCACTCATCAACCAAAATAATCCAAAAGCATTCTACTCCCTAGAGCCTATCAAGTACGCAAGAGATCCACTCGACCAAAAACACAAAAGAAAGCACGACCTCCCCAGATACTTTTTCTATAGAAAAGGCAAGTAATCAAGGCCGATGAAAGGTTAGATTCACCTTGTCAACAATGTTGTCTACCATACCTGATACATTCTGCTTGAGAGGCGTAGAGAACCACACAATCATCAACAAGATAATAATAATGAAGACAGTTATAAAAGCAGGAGCAAGATAAGGAACTTGTTTCATAGACATGAAAAACAAATAGAGAGAGAAGAATATAAAAATGATACCTCCAAAATGGGATAAATCGATCAGATAAGAAAAGGAAGAGACTTATACTCCTTCTTTGCTTTTCTTACATCCTTCTCAAGCAAGTCCTTGAGTTCCAAGGCTCTACGAAGGTTAGAACACCACTCCTCAATCATCAAGTCCTGCAAGGTCTGGTCAGTGGAAGGAAGAATAGAAATAGAATCATCATCCCGTCTAATGGTCTTACCATCATAATGGATGCCCACTTTAGTATACTGCTCTTGACCAAGCCTCAAGACCTCATCGATGATCTCCAGGAGAGCAGAAGAACGAATCTCCCTATAACCAAACTCAAAAAGGAAGTCGTAGAGCTTGAGCAACTCAAAATCAATAGTACGAAAGAGCTCATACATGACCTGACCATACAATTCAAGGGGAGACTTGAACCGAAGTTTAGGTGCATAGGTTGGTTTGACTGGAACAAGTTCATCCGTTTCCAGATCGATCTCTTTTTGAAACCTGCCAGGGATCAGCTTATAGAATTTCTCGCTGGCAACTAAGGATGTCAAGACAATATTCTTGTGGAAACGAGTCTGAGTCAAGTTATCACCATGCATATGGACCAGATCAAGAAGATCATTGAGGCAATAGCTTACCTTTTTCCGAGATTTTTCAATGGCAGAGACAAGCAGGCGAAAGATAAGCTCATCAGCATCGCTTGTCGTGAACTGCAAGGGCTGTTTGTGATACCGTTTTGCCAAGAATTCCAAATATTCCCTCTCCTTCTCAAACAAGGCAGAAGGAAGAACAAACTTAGGCTTACTGATCAGATAATTAAGTATAGGGAGAACAGCAAGCTCGACACCCACCCGAAAATCATGGAGATTTCTCACATACGCATCCGTTGCAGGGTCATTGACACCGCTAAAGCCATTATTAAGGACAACCACAAAAGAAGAGAAAGGATGGGGATGTTATAAAATTACCTTGAAAACAGGCCCAAACCTTTTTAAATAGCCCCTCTCTTCTTCTTTTTTATAGCGGGATGGAGCAGCCAGGAGTGCTCGCAGGGCTCATAACCCTGAGGTCGGAGGTTCAAATCCTCTTCCCGCTACCATTTTTTCTACGAAAACTTATTATCATCCATTATTTCTTGGACTACTGCAATTCTAGTTTCCCGTATTTCTCTTCATACGCCGCTCTTGCCTTACCACTTCCTTTAAGTGTCCTTTTCAGATAGGAGACGACTGAGTCAACATGCTTCTCACTCTTTAGTTCTTCTAGAATCTCAATGATCATCTTCACGAGTTCTTGTTGAGGTTCTTTGTCTAAATGGTTGAGCACGTCAAGCGTGTCCAGAGCTCGCAGACAATTATACTCATTGATCGGTGCCAGAAGGAGTGCAATATGCTTGAGGTAGTCTCTTCCCTGTACAGTTAGCAACGATTTTCTCTTGTTTCCTGCAAAGACGGCGAACAGTCCTCTCTGATCATTGGCCTGTTCGATACGGAAGTCCTTTGACTGTTCGATCTCCTTGATGAAATCAAGCGCATCATCTGCTTGGTTGCTTGCAACTCCTACAAGGAATGCTTCCCAAGTGACTAAGTTCTGTTTTGCTTCCTGCTCATAGGACCTGATGATTTCAAGGCGATCATCTGCCTTGCTTCTCAGGTAGAAACTGAAAGCGGAGAGCTTATCACTTGCATTGATACTGGTCAAGAACTGTCTCTTGATTTTCTCACGGATCTCAGGAGTGTCCAAGCGAGAGACTATACCTAAAGCAGTGTTCTTGACTGAGCGATCCTTAAGAGAGGATAATCTTTTCTCTACCAAGGTTCCAAAATATTCTTTTCCCGAAAGCTCATCATAGAGTTCCAAGAATTCTTTCTCAAAACGTTTTGCAATCGTCAGGAACATCCGCTCCCTTACTTCATAGAGTTCCTGATACTTGTGCAAGAATTCCTTATCGACATAGTCAAGCACAGCAATGTGCTGCACCCCAATCTTCTCCTGCAACTCTTTGTCAAGGAACAAGGAACCATACAGCTCAACAAGTTTCTCATCAAGCACCGCATCCTTATCTTTAAGCAATCGTAATCGCTCTGCTGCAAACAACTTATTCAAGGCAACATTCTTGTTATACAAGTCATCATCATGCTCTAGCTGTAAGTAGAGTTCCTCTGGAGTCTGTGCATATTCAAAATCAATGAAGGCACTAAATGATCTGTTTGCTGAAATGAATCCTACTTCTTCCTGCAAAGGAATCTCAATCGTCTGCTCAACTTCTTTGACATATACCATATCCTGTGTAAGTAGTTTCCCTTCTTTTGAGAAGATTGCATACGTAAAAGGATATTCGTAGGAAAGTTCTCCATAGTCTGATTGGGTGACGGTGAGAAAGAGTTTTTCTTCCTCTTGTCTTGTTGTTAAGGTAACTGTTGGATGTCCTTTCTGCCTGATCCACGCGTTCATGAACTTAGTGAAATCGATACCGCTTGCTTCACTCATCGCTTCAAACCATTGATCGCTTGTTGCATTACTGTGCTTGTATCGAGTATGATAGAGATCAAGCCCTTTGACGAAAGTCTCTTTACCCATAAGCGTCTCCACCATACGGACCACTTCAGGGCTCTTGATATAGGTGATGCTTCCAACCAACTCATCAGGCGTGTTGAAACCGATCGGTTCGATAGGCATTGCAGCTGGACTCCTATCCATTGCAAGAATTCCATCTTGAGGGTCAACAATATAGAAGATAGTCTCTAGTCTTTCATAATCCTCTCCAAGGATGAATTGACTATAAGTCTGTTCGGTAAAGACCGTTACTGCTTCATTGAGCCAGAATTCAAAAGGCGTTGCGCCAGTGACTTCACTTCCATTAAGATTATGATAGAACTCATGGACCTTAACCATGATCATATATTCAAAGCCACGGTCGGACATGTAAGGATAAGGCATTATTCGATTAGTAGTGATAGTGGTGTTTCCGACGTTCTCCATACCGCCGAAGTTGGAATTCTGCATGCCGATCTCCCGATACACTTTTCCCGTGTACTTGTAACCGAGGTGAAGATCCTTTGCCTTCTCTTTTGCCTCAGCGAATTTCTCTTCTTTCATCAGACGAAGGATCTCATGTGATGCATCCATGTTCTTGTATCGATCCCTACCAGTGAAGAGGTGTACCCACATCACTGCATCATGCAAGATATCCAATGCCTGCCTTGCAACCATCTCATCAGAATCAGGAGGGACCAGTAGCTCAAGAGTAAAAGTATCACCATCAGGATAACGGAACTCTTTCTTGAACGTTGCATAAGTACCAAGACCCATGAAGAACAGATAGGTTGCCATAGGCGTGACGGTATTGTCATACATACATTCTACCCTACCATCACCCATATCTTTCATCAGCTGTTTTGGGTCGCCGTTGGTGATGATATTCGTATATCTCTTATCTCCTTTGATCGTCGTATGGTAGGTGCATTTTGCACTCATGTCATCGATACAAGGAACGATTCGCTGGAACCCCCATTGCTGACACTGAGTGATCATCGTACAAGGACAGCCATGAGGCGTCTCGTCAAAATAGACTCCTTCTAGAATATTCTTTGTGGGCTTACAAGTTGACTTCGTTCTGATGATAATTCGCTCCCCAGACGGAATCTCCTTATCGAACTTGACATGAAGCATCTTCTGCTCTTTCTCATACTCAAAAGAGACTTCGTGCTGGTCACAGGACACTTCATGGATTTCCAGCGAATCCGCATTGAGATCCAACTGAGAAATCGGCTGTTTTGGCGTGACATGAAGTGCCGTATTAGCATCCACATGATCTTCATAGACATCAAAATCAAGGTCCATATGATGAACAGTAACAGGTAATTGTGCAAAACTATCTCGATAATACTTGAATTCCCTTTCCATGATCTAGGAGCAAGAAGAGGAGTGTTTTAAAGGTTTTGTAATTGAAATATTTTTAAACGAGAAGCAGCTTTCGAATGGTATTCTGCCGTTGTCGCATAATCTGGTATTGCGCGGAGCTCGAACCTCCGTCCCTTGGGATTCCCGGTTCAAATCCGGGCAACGGCGTTTTCTCTCAATCTGTGCTTTCGTGTCTTGAAGGGATTTGAACGTCATAAGAGTCATGTGTTGATGCTAAAAATCTGTTTTTACTCATTCGGTTCGTGTTCAGAAATCGTTGATTTCTGACACACCGTTCGCTTCTCTCAGGTGAATCCGGGCAACAGCGTTTTCAAGTGGTTTCAACTCAATTTATTTATAAATGAATTAAATTTACTACTTTTTAGTGACTACAAATAGAAACATTTATAATCGTGTCATTGTATTACTAGCCCGTAAAAGCAGAGAATTCTGCGTTTTTAAGCAATTCCTAAGAAATCGCTACAATTAAGCGCTATAACTTAATAGCGAATTTCCCAAAATCGCTCTTATCAAGGTTCACTACTTAGTGAATTTTTTAAGCGGAAAAAACAGATATCGACAGAAAAGTCAAAAGTAAGGTAATGCTGTCAAAAGAAAGTGAATGATAAGTTATTAACAAAATTTAATGTCCTGGCGGTGCTGAGGAAGAAACTTCACCCTTATAGATGGAATGATTTTCACTACCGTTTACAATTAACATTCCCCAAGCACCCTTTTCCATTCGTGTTAAGCTATGATCAACTAACATATAATTACCAGGATAATTTAGAACAAACTCTACAATAGTAGCACCTCCAGCAGGTACTAATGTTGTTTGTATATTTTTATGTGTCTCAGATCCAATAGCTGCTTCAGGATATACTGAATCAAATATTTCTCCTATTACGTGGAATGAGGATATTTTTGAAACCCCTCCGTTCCCAAAGAAGATTCTCACTGAGTCTCCAACGTCAGCATACATCTTTTCATTAAGGGCATTAACTCTTCCATTAAACACAATATAATTTGGATTCTCATCCAGCATCGATTTAGAATCAAATGCGACTAGGCCTTTATCTCCAATATTTCCCATTGTATAGAATTCTCCTTGGACTACATAAAACTCTTTATCGACTGGTGGAAGTCCTCCCTCAGGTTCTACTAGCAACAATCCATATTGTCCATGAGTCATATGTGCAGCAACACTGGGTGAAGATGCGCAATGATAAATATACAATCCTGGATGTAGTAATTTAGCTGTTAAATTTTTTGTCTCTCCTGGTTGAACGGCTAGAACTTTCGCACCGCCCCCTGGTCCTGTAACTGCATGAAAGTCTAGACTATGATGATGCAGGCTAGACATGTCATTAGTCAATGAAAATGTAATAGTATCGCCAACTCTAGCTCGTATAAGTGGACCGGGAACTTTACCATTAAATGTCCAATAATTAAGTGTTGTACCATCAGTTATTTCGGATAACACTTCTTTTGCAACGAGATCAACAGTAAGATGTTGTGCTGAACGATTGCCAACAGGCAGTGGAACATCTCTTGGGTCATAAGAAATATCCTCAACATCTTCAAATTCGTCAAGATGCAAAAAAAAATTTATAGCACTAAAAACAGGTAAATTAGGTCCCTCAGAAAAAGGTCCTTGAGTCTGACCAAAAAAAGGAACGGAAACTTGTCCTCCGATAGCCTTACCTGCAAAGAGACCAACAACTAAAATTAGGAGCAATAAAAAAACTTCAAATTCAATTATATATAACCTCTTTTTCTTTACACGAATATGAAAGTACAAATATAATGCAAGCGGAATACTGATTAAAGCTATAGCAATTAGAAATATTCCGAATAATTGATATGAAAAAACCACAATTTGATTTATAAAACAAGTTATTTATAAACTTATCTAGTTAGAAATTTTTTTAGTTTAGAAAAAAGAAAAAAGCGAGTCGTTACTTCGCTCCTTTTTGCCTGCCACACCCTGAGTTTACGCCTTAGGATGCGAACGTTTCTGTCACGTTCTAAGTGTGTTTTTTGCGCATTCTCTAATCCGTTCTCACTCCTTTGTCAAGTGCAAAAGGGTTCTTCTGCCCAAGAGATAATTTGGCGTTTTAGAGCTTGTAACCCTTGAATTTTGGGTTTTTGGCTTTATCTACTGCCAAGTTATCTAATAGCGGAAATTAGAAAATGCGCTATAACTACTACATAGTAGCGAAACATTTATAAATATTAAAAATACTAATAGTAATATGAACGTCAAAAACATCGCATATTATTGGACTGAAGGAAATAATATCGACAACATACTGGCAGAAGGAATCTCAGTATCTGGAGGAATCCATGCAAACGCAGTCTACCTCTCAGTTGACGCCAAACAATTCTACAATCGAGGCGGAAGAAACTCACTCTTTCTCGTCGACCTTCGAGGTATCGAAAAACAAACAAAACTCTTCCCTGAAAAAAAATGGTTACTTTCTCTAGGAAACGTGCCTAGTAAAAATATCCACTATGTTGGAAGCGATTTTGAGGACGAACAAGAGCTTGAAGCAAGACTTCATCAAGAAAAAACAGAATTCAACCAGCAATTCTATCGGGCAAAATACCCCCTTAGAAAAGACCAGCTAAAACCATTCACCTCACAAGCAGAACAGAAAACATATCAAGCGAATCTTGTTTCGCAACACTTCTAAAACAATGAAAGCAACCTTCACCTATCGACCGAGCAAGCTAAGCATTGGAGCTACAGAAGAAAGATGAAAGAGATATTCCCTAAAAAAGTGAAAGACAAGCAAGAAGAACTCAATGAACTTCTTGAAAGAGATATGTTTCTTCTCAAGAAAGTAAGCAACAACAAAATAAGACATATGCTCACCAATATTGCCATAAGTCACAGCATCCTCATAGAATATCCCGAACACAAAACCACCCACTACAAAAATGAAATAAGATCATTAAAAAGAGATGCAACAAGAAATCTGCAACAGGCATGGACTGAGACAAAAAATGAGCTAAGTAACACCCATGAAGTAACTCCTCAACTCATCACTAAAATCCTTAAGACAGTAGAACCTTGGCAAACACTACACCCCATTGAAGGAGTAAGAAGCTATGATGCAGAACTCCAAAACATCAATTATCATCCTCCAAGCCCGACAAAAATTCTTGGCGAAATACATTCAATGATCCAGGAAACTAGAAAACTGGATACACCTCTAGAAAAAGCAATATATACTCACTTCCACATCGCAAGAATACAGCCCGGAGAAGATGGCAACAAAAGAACAGCAAGACTCATCCAGAACGCATACCTTTGCAGCAGCAATCTTCTTCCCATCATCATAAATTCTAAACTAAGATCAGCCTATCTTGATGCATTTGAAGAGTCCATAGAAGCATATTACAACCACGACAATATCTATCTGGAACCATTTAGTACCTTTCTTCTTAACAGATTAGATGATTCAGTTCATTCATACATGGCTAACGTAAAAAACGATTCTCTATGTAGATAAACGAATAATCAGTCCAAAGAGAAAACTGCTTGCCAGAAACAAGATAGCAGAGATCAACAGATTCTTCCACCACTTCAAGTCCCATCGAAGCCAATAACGGTTGACCAGAAAGAACAATCCATCAACGATCGCAGCAATAACAGCAAAGAGCATCCAGATGCCTGCAATCAGACCTTCCCAACCACCGATATCTTTTGTCTTCACGAAAAAAACTGCATAGATAAAGACTCCTAAAGGAACAGCGAACAAAGAAATATACTTATCAAAGGCATCAATAATCAGATATTTATTATCCTCTTGCAACCGTAACGGCTTAGCTTGTTTCACAGGCACCTTCCGTCCAATACAAGACATCTTCGTTGGCACAGGCTTCACAAGGGTTTGAAGCATCGACCGCACAAGGCTCTTTGATACACTGCACCGAAGAACCGAACCAACCACAAACAGGACGATATTCTCTCGTACAAGCCTCCCCTCTGTAAGTACATTTTGTTGCACCCTCAGGAATAGGCTCTTCATCCTTTTGAGCGTTCAGATTAATACAGACCTGATTCTCACAGGCACAGTCTTTAGGAGAATACGCAGCTGTCAAGAGATAGATCTCCGTACAGACATCCGGTTTCTGAAATGAATCTTCATAGGCCTTATTGATGCACCTAGTTGGATGGCACTGTGAAGGTAAAGGAATACAATCCTCATCCACTACACAAGAAGAAAGCTCATTATCACTGGGGATTTTAGTAGTATCAGCAGGAGGAACGATCTGAGAACAGGCAGAAAGCACAACCATGACCAGTACGATAAGCAAAACCCCTCTCATACTACCTCTTAGGATACTCACCTATATAAATCTTATTTACGCTTGCAAAGGTTTTCCAAAGAACAGCCAGAAAAGCAGGTATCAAGCCCCGTATCCAATCGAATAACTTCTTGAAGGCAAGATTCATAACGATTCTCCTTACTAGAAAAGTGATCCACTAGCTCCAACGTCAAGGAATCGTCCAATTTCCGGTATTTTGAGAGGTGGCCTCGAGAAAGGTTGAAGCCATAGATATCTTTTATCTTCACCCCATCCGTAAAATCAAAGAGGTGAGCCCGACCAAGAATAGTCGTACCCCAGACAGGACCTTTTCCTTTTCCAGGGATCTCCCGTTCTAAAGCACCCTCCACTTCAAGGAAACCAACAATATACTGATCACCATATTCAGGTAAAAAACGATTCTTGCACTTGGTCACCCAGAAGAGATGCGTCCCTTCCTCTCTTGCAATCTGTTTCATCAAGTCCTGTCTACAAGTCTTTACCCAATTCTCAGCAGCAAGACCATCACCAACAAGATGATATTCTGATTTATGATTATGTTTTTGGAGATTACTCACATCAGGAATAGGAAGAAGTGATGCGGGACTATGAAAAAAATACTTCAGATAACCTTGCATAAGAAGAGAATACCATATGCGCATAAAAAAATACGCATTTTCTTTAAAAGTGGGGTTTTGGAGTGTCAGAAAAGACAGAAAGATATTCCTTTTTTGAAAGATCATTCACTAGATTAATGAAAGGTTTCTGACCATAGAACTGAAGCACCTGATCAACCTCTGCTCCCGAATCAAACTTCTTGTTGAAATACTTTATATGACCATTCTTATAATTAACCATCTCAATCGGATCAACAAGAGAATCAATAGTCTTCT
>JAGQJW010000032.1 GCA_020430425.1 Nanobdellota archaeon
AGTTGGCCCACGAGAATATCGATCGTCTAGAGATTGCTTTCAAGAAAGAGTTCTTATCCTGAAATTCATATGTTTCGCTCGATTTCTTTTGCTGCCTTGTTTATTCCTGGCTCAAAGAAGATGGGATAGAATAGTGAGAAGATTGAATGGGAGTAGTCATGACGGTACGTTCCGATAAGCTGATATGCTTCTTTGGTAAGTTCAGGTCCTTGATACTTCTGTTTAAGTTTTTCAAAATCAGTAAGCAGATCATATTTGACAGTAGTGTTTAGTGAGAAATAAGAGAGTGCACTCATTGCAGCCATTCCGGTGATTAGTTCTTCGATCATTTTTTTATTCCATATTGTTCTCTGAGTTCATCTCTTGCACTTGATATGCCTAGTGATGAAGAGAGTTTTCCAAAGATGGTGGTGCAGAACTGATGTTTCATGCCTTCCGTCTCTAGCTCGATGATCTCTTCTATCCTTTCTGTTGGAACCCCTCTTTGAAACTCATTTAGTTCTTGATTCAGTTGATACTCGACTGCTTCTTTGAGCGAGTGGTAGAGATATTTATTATGTATGAAATAGAGGACTCCGGCTCCTATTGCAGTTCCTAATTCGGGGAGGTTTTCCATTTTATCTAAAGAGAGGTGAAAGAAAAATAAAAAGAAAAAAGAAACCCTTGAAGGGCTTATTTCTTGAACAAGCTTGTTCCTAGAAGGAAGATTCCTCCAAGGACAAAGACGATCAATGCTACAAGAAGAACGACGTAGAGGTTACTATCTCTAAAATCATCGAGTGCACCTACTGGTTTACCGTAGACGACACTTGTGCTTGCATCAGTTGTACTGGTTGTTGGTGGGGTGACCACGACAACAGTATTCTCATCTGGGCTTGTAGTCGTTGAAGTGCTTCCAGAACTTCCAGTAGTCGTACTGCTTGTTGAGCTTGTACAGATTATTGGAATAACAATAACTTCTGAATCAGTCTCTTCATCGTTGTTGACGTAAGCAGTGATTTCTACGAAGTAATCATCGCTTTCTCCGTTAAGAGGGATTCGAAAACTCTCCGTCTCGCTATCGCCTTCGTCAAGCTCTAGATCATAGAGTCTTTTATGCCAGTCGAGTTCACTTGCAATGACTTCGATGACTACTTCATCCTGATCATCTGTTCCTGTGTTCTTGAATTTAAGATCAAGGTTTGCATAGGAATCAGTGCAGCTATAGCTTGTTTTGTCCAAGTTTGCTGAGATGATTCTGATTTCGTCTCGCTCTCGATCGATCTCAAAGCTAAAGGTTAACTCATCGTAGTGCTCAAAGTTGTCTTCTTCATCTTCTCCATACGCTCGAATAGTAACGTCGGTCTGATCATCATCTAGATTATCATCGATAGTGAAGGTTACAGTAAAGTCCTCTTCTTTATCTTCCTTGATGTCTGTTTCATCACTTTCTTCATCAATATCCCAGTCGCTGTCATCGGACTCGATCTGGAAATAAGCATTCTCGATCTTGATATTATCATTGTCGCTGTAGCGATTCTCTAGAGTGACTCTGATGGTTACCTGATCTCCTTCTTTGATCTTGTCATAGGTATCTCCACCGTCGATGTTATCATCATCACCATCGATGGTGATTTCTACATCTTTGATTCGAAGGTAGCTCTTTGCTTCCATGATAAGATTTGCAGTGTCAGTGATGGTGTTTGAGGTTCCATCAGCAGTTACTTTTACTCGACCGATAGTCACTGCCTGTGAATCCTGATCGAAAGGAATATCTACGCTGACAGTAACGACTGCGGTCTCTCCTGGTGCGAGGCTGGTCTTACTGATGCTGACTGCACCATTGTATTCGGAGTTGAGTACTGCTCCAGAGAGTGATTCAAGGCTTGCTTGAACATTGGTAAGTTGCTGGATACCGGTGTTCTCAACAGTAATAGTCTGTACTACTGTGGTTCCACGATCCTGATTCTCATCTCCTAGAAGAACTTCTGATGCTGCAAAGTCAATCTTAGGAACATCGTTCTGTGCGGTTAGGCTGAAGCTTTCTGTGGTAGTGTCGAATCCGTCGCTCACTTCAACAGTTACTGCATAAGTTCCTTCTGCTACAGGAGTCCATCCATTGATAAGTCCTGTTGCACTGATAGTCATTCCTGCTGGTGCTTGAGTGAGGCTGTATGAAAGAGTATCGCTCTCTGCATCAGTTGCGACCACTTGATAGCTGAAGGAATTTCCTACAATGATGTTCTGATCTGCGATTGCGGTAATGGCTGGAGCTTCATTTGTTACGGTAACAGTAACTGTGCTGCTTCCAGAAGTGGTATCGCTTCCATTATTTGAATTGTATTGGATGCTTCCTGTGTAGGTTCCTGGTTCTGCGCTTGTAGGAACATTGACGTTGACCTGAAGATCCTGACTTCCTACTCCCACAATAAAAATGGGATTTAATCCGAAGCTGACTCCTGAGAAGGCATCAGTCACACTATTGAGTGTCGTTGCGCTAAAATCGATAGTTACATTTTCATTAATATTGTTGGTCACTGATTTCGTCTGTGAATCACTATCGCCTCGGGCGATGGTGTATGTGTAGTCCTGTACTGAGATGTCTGCAGCGACAAGACTGGCAAAAAGAAACAGTGAGACAAAAATTGTTGCTAGCTTTTTCATTTTTTGTACCCCATTACCTCCCCCTAAGAAGGCAATCTGTTGTCACTTAAAAGTAGAGTTTTATATATAAACCTTCTGATTCCTTTAAAAAGACTCTATAAATGAAGAAAAGTGGAAAAAAAGAAAGAAAAAAGAGGGGGTATTTACTTGTTTGAGAAGTTGAATACTTTTGAGAGATCGACATCTTGTGCCAATTTCTCTTCCTCTGGAGTGAACTGGGCCTTCTTCTTTTCAGGAGCTGGCTGTTCGGGTTCCTGATTCTGCTGGGGTGCCTCCTGAGGCATTTCTTGACTCTGGGGGACTTGAGTATCTAAAGAAGCTCTAGTCTCTTCAAACGTAGGAATCTGCGGTTCTAAAGCTGCTCGTGGCTCTTGAATCGGCAACTGAGGCTCAAGAGGTTCCTGAACTGGGTTTAGAGGAATGTCCAAAGGCTGTTCTAGATGCTCTTGAGGAGCCTGAGAGATAAAATCATGGGAAATAGGTTGCTCTTCAGGTTCTGAAAATGATGATTCTAAGGAAGAACTCATTGGTTGAGCTACTGGTTCACTCGTTAGATCGCTTACGGTCTGTGCACCCATCCCGTTCATCTGCCGTGCCGCGTAGTCTTCTGGAGTCATCTGAGGCTTTTCTGGCTCGCTTGGCTCAGCAAAATTGTTTTCTAGTGGCGTTTCATCCGAATGATTGACTTCAACAGTTGCTTCTTGGCTTGGAAGGCTGGGCTCAGCAGAGAAATCTGTTCTTCTCATATCATTTTGAGGCGTATCGAAATCAGTCTGTACCTGAACTAGTTGAGGATTCAATGCGCTTCGTCGCAGCTCTTCTATTTTCTGCTCTCTTGGAGTTCCGCTTATAGGGCCCTGTGGTACTGGTTGTGGCTCTTGAATGGGTGCTGGTTGAGGAGTTGGCTGCTGTGCTTGCTGTCTGTTTGCACCGTAGCTTTTGACCATGAGGTTATCTTTTTGATTTCTCATGCTCTCATTGACTTTGTCGCTAGTGGCCATCATGTCCTGGGCCATTCGTTGTGCTTCACTTCGGCTTGCTGCAAGACCGTTTTCAAGAAGGGTATTGATGAGGGTTTCTACTTCAGTCATACTATATCAACTCATTTACAAACACACAAAATTTGTTTTAGAAATTTTGGTGTGCCAAAAATTTACGTTAAAATTTTTAAGCATTACGCTACTAGTATACAAATAAATGATATTTAAACCTTTGCCTACTGGAGAGTGTATAATCTGAGAAGAAAAAGAGACCACTTAATCAAACACGCCATCTCTTAGGTCCCAAAGATCCTCTAGATTCATGATGCTTACTCCTTGTACATCCATGTCATCATAGCCGATCCGCTCACACATCGTGTTCAAGAAAAGGTCGACAAAAGGAAAATCCTTGAGTGCTTGGAAATCATAGGAGTGGTTAGCAAAGAAATAGAAATTCTTGTCTGGATAGGTCTCCTGAAGTTTCTCAGTCATGTATGCTTTCTCCTGTCCTGGTTTGAGAGTAATCAGTACGCCGATATTCTTTCCCATCAGAAATTTTGAATACAATCCTGCAAGTTTCTTGGTGATGGTAGCAGTGATAGTATGGTCAAGTACTCGCTGCTCTCCACTTTTTGGATCATAGGTATAGACATTCTTTTTGTTTCGAAGCACTAATGCTTTTGGATGGAACAACCCATCACCCACATAGACAAAATCGCTCTCTGCAACAAAGCCTGTGGTGGAACATCCTAGAATCTGTCCAGGCCCTCTCGTATGTCGTGGTCTGATCAGTTCAACTTCAATTCCTGCATCTTCAAGCTGCTTTTTGAGGGAAGGGATGCTATTTGAGAATTGGATGGTGGTAAAGAGGGCTACTTTTTTCGGTAGCTTTGCTACAAAGTCCTCTGGTAAGACGATGATGTCCTTGTATTTCGCTTCGACATATAAGAAGTCCATGTGAGTTGAGACTCTTATTGCTTTTAAAAGGATTCCGATAAGGAATAAACAAAACATTTATAAATCAAAATTTGCCTTGTATGTTCTATATATTATTAGGGTGTATAGGTGAAGGGGCGAGTAGTACTTTTAGGCATAGTCTTTCTCATAGCTTTAGCATCCTTTTCCCTTGCCGCATCCCTTTCTGGTGAAGGGTTCTATACTTCTTCAGGAGAGCTGATCGATAAAATCGGTCCTGCTGGCGGATCCATCGTTCTTATCGGCGACCTAGAGTTCTCTATCAGCACAACGGTTCCTCTTGATGCTATCACTGCTGACCTCAGTCAAGTGAGTGCAAATCAAGGAGACATCCTTCGAAATGAACCCCGAGCAGGATTCAAAGAGGGAGGACTATATGGAACTGCCGTTGATATCAAAGAATATTGCCAAGAAAACCTAGATGAGCAAGGAAATCTTGCAGGATATTCCTGTTCTGTTCCAAACCTTAGATTGCAGCCAGCATCATCGCAGGTCAAAATCACCTTCACTCTTCGGCTTCGAGACACAACCATCTACACAGAGTCAATCGAAAAAATAATCACCTTTACTCAGGATACGACCAAGCCGGTTGCAACAGATCTTCTCACCGAATTCTGCGATGCGACCACTTGCTATATATCTCCTGACCTTCCAACCACTATTGAAGTCAAGCTGCAAGATGATAATCCTTTCTCTGCATATCAGGTCTACTTTCGGGTAGGCTCCTCTTCAGTTCAGCCATTCACTTTCTGTGAAGAAGGGTCCTGTAGAAGTTCCTATGTCTATACCGGTGATTGTGAAAGCGGTCAAGAGATATCTCTTCGTCTGGATGCAAGAAGCAAGGATGCTGTAGGAAATAGTTTCGAATCAAACATCGAGAGGACCATCATCTGTGACACTCAAGGGCCAGTTCTTGAAGAAATAACATACGAAGAACCTCCAAGTCCTTTTCCTGATTTCAAGACAGGAGATAATATAGTCATTCATGCTCTCGTTTCTGAAGATGCTTCTGGAGTGACGGCAGCCGCTAACTTTAGTTCTCTGACAGGAAGCAATGCTTCAGTTCCGGGCGATTGTGAGAAAGAGAGTGAAGGGCGCTATGATTGCACCTGGACTGCACAGCAGGTAAAGACAGGAACTCACGAGATATATTTTACCTTTGCTGATGGTGCAGGAAAGACCTATGAATCAGACCCTGAAGTGGTGACGGTTCTTTATTATGATACGCAGACAGCAACAAGTGATCTGGATTTCTTTGATGACGTCAGGGCTGAGCCGAACAGTCCTTATGGTTACAGTAGATTGGCTATAGACATCGCAGAAGATAATGGTATGGAATATCCGATTTTTGCAACATTTAAGCTTAAGCCAACAGAACCGAATCTTCAGTACATCAAGACGAATATCAGAAGATGTGTCTATTCAAATGGGACTGATGAGATTCCTGCTTCTAATATTGCAGCAATCACTGTTCCTGTTCCTACTTATGATTACGCTGATAATGTCGGTCAGAATAGGGTTGATATCAATTTTATCAGATCAACTAATGCGATAAGCAACAACATCCTGTTCATCTGCGAGATGGAGATGATTGTAAAAAAAGAGAACACCATCTATAATCAGCCAGCAACATTCAATATGACTATCCAAGTTATCCTAAAAGATTCTCAGTTAGGATCAATTGGTGAAGTCTATGCTGAAAAGATCAAGAAGAAAGAGGATCTGGTATCTGGAACCTTCTACAACGTGATCGAAAAGACTGGTGATGTTCTTTCAACCATTGGAAAAGTCTGTTCTGGTGTGACAAAAGCGTCTAGTGTCTATGCTGGCTTGACGGCAAGCGACTCAGTCCTTTCTGGTTGTGCAGCTTCCCAGACTCCTGCTTCAGGTCCTTGTGAAGCAGGAAGTAAAGTGCTTGGTAAGCTTGGCGATGCAATTAGCGGAATTCCTGATGCAGTTCTTGGAGAGGATGGCATCATCAATATGGGAAGCGGGTTGAATACGGGAAGTGGATTTGGAGATAATTTTGATGGGAATGGATTCACTGATAATTGGCTCAAGATCAATAAAGAGGATAGTCTTTTGGATGTCGCCTGTAAGCTAGCAACCTGTTCCGCAGAAGGACGAGAGGAAGAAGCTGGACTTTTCGGTGGAGATTTCTTCTCAAGCAATGGAGAATCAGGTTGGGGTGGATATCTTGGCCGTGTCGGCGATGAAGTTGATTCTGATCTGTTCACTGGTGTCGGAGTTCCTGATCCTAAAGAGAGCATTGTTTCAGCCGTACAATCACAATGTGCACCTGCGTTGGTCTATCATATCGAAAAGCTTCGCGAGATGGAATGTTCCCAGCTTGCCTGTTACAAATGGGCTGCACAGATGGGTCTTGACATCTCTACTTGTGACAAGGAGAAATCGCAGCTGATGTGTCAGGAGATTGTAAGTGAGACTTTCAGTATCTTGCCGACTAAAGCTATTGAGGACTTTGCAGACAATGCAAATGGAATAATCCAGAACAGTCTTCCAGCAGCTCTCAAATTCTTTTTAGGAAATCCTCTTTGCCCTAGCAATTTCGAGACAAAAGATAGTCATCCTGTCTTGAAGTTCGCGTGGATTGTTGGTTGTCAGCTTCCAAAATCGATCGGTCAGGTCTCCTATCAATTGACAGATACTGCTCAGAATAATGGTGCTTTTGTCTATCCTGATCTTCAAGGTTGTGACTTCGCTCTCTGTAATGGAGAGAACATCCAGGACTGTGCAAATGCGGGACCGATCCCTGCATATCTACAGCAATACAATGACTTTGCAGTTCCTCCTCAGAATGTTCCTCAAACAACGGACCTGAGTCCAGAAGCTGTCATCACTTCGATGAACCGGTTCGATTATGAAAAAAATATTCAACCAACTCCTGAAGATATAAGAATATTGAAGCTCTATACTCGTTTTGATTATGATTCAGATGAAAACAAAAATAAAGATATACGAGTAGTGCAAGAAGATGCTTGGAATTATGCTCAATCTGCTGCTTCAATTGCTGTTTATGCAAGAGACAATGGTGCAACTCTTTATATAAATCCTGATACGAACAGATTGTCAGTTGATTGGGCCAGCCAAAAAATAACAGTTCCACAAGTAGGAACAACTACGTTCAATGATATTACCTCTCAAGCTGGAGAGGCACTAAGAGATTTAGAAGATAGCAAAGAATTGTTTGATACTAATAATCAAAACATTATCATTTCAAATGTTATTCTTTCAGGACAGGAAGGAGTCGATTACCGGTATGATCAGCAAACAGGATCTTTCCAGACAGGATACACTCAAGCATATACTGATGAAGAGCTTTTGTCTTTCTGGAAGAATGTAGAAGCACAGTACGCTGCTCAAGGAAAAGACTTTGAAGATTTCAAAGCTGAAACTCCTGATAAATTTGTTCCTGATGGAAATATTGATGCCACTTTATCTGAATTAGATCAAAATAGGCTTGAGAAGCTTCAGGAAAGTCAAGATGAATATGATAAGATCAATGACGACTATGAAACTGTGAAAAATGCTTATCTAACAAAACTTGAAGATCAGATTAAAGATTTAGATGAGAAAATTGAAAAAGCATCAGGAAAAGAAAAAGAACTTTTAATTGAACAAAGAAATGATCTTAGTGCTGAAATGAAAGAGAAAGCATCAGAAACTGAGAACCAAAAGAAAGAAAGACAGGAAAAAGAACTTATTGCCAGAGTCAGGCAGAAGGATCTGCAGGTTCAGGCTGCTGTTGGTATAGTTACTGATGCGATCGTTCAGAACTTGCTCCAGAACGGCCATCTCAAGTTCTTGCAGTGGGAGGACCAGTTAGGTATTGGTGCCTTTGATTCTATCGATAATCTGCTTAATAGCGAGAAGAGAAAGCAGTTGATCTGTAATGAGTTGATAACTATCAACAACGACAATGGTTTTGATTCTATTGCTAGTCAGTGTTCAAGTGATGGTTTCTGCAATCCTGTGCTATCTTTTGCTGCTGAGAAAATCAAAAGATATGAGGATACGACTAACAACGAATATATTTATACGGCAACTTGGTTTGTTGGCAATGTCAATAATGAGAAGCCTTATCTTAAGGATGAGGATCAGTATTTTAAGTATAAAGTGCTCTTGAGAGGTGGCAATAATCCTCAGCTCAAGCTCAACAAGGGAGAATGGGCTGAACTCAAGTTCGGTTATGGAAGTGATGAGAATCAAGATAGCGTCCAGATATCTTTTAATGTGACTGGAAACTATGAGCAGATCTGCTTCGATTTCGCTGAGAAGTTCCCTCCTAGCTCGCCTGGTTCAAAGACTGAGTATTGTAGAACTATTCAAGATACTACTGCTGGCGTCAGTTTTGATACGGGAAATCCTATTCCTGATGATTATTTCAGCGATCCAGAGAATAATGGAAATAATAATGGTAATGATTGGTTCGCTAATTTCTGTAGCAATGGTGGATTCCTCTGTGGCAGTAGTTCGGCTGAAAATAAGCCATACGTTCCAAATCCATTTGAGTTAGAGGTGGGACAATGAGAAAAGCTCAGATTTCTATGTTTGTCATTATAGGTGCAGTCTTACTCTTGGCTGCAGGACTCTTCTTTTTTATCAATAGAGAGCTTTCTCAAGATAAGCCTGTTGTTGATGTTCCTGACGTCTCTTTAGAGACAAGACCTGCTGCGCAGCTTATTGAGAGTTGTCTAGAAAGTACTGCAAAGCTTGCAATTGAACGGGTGAGTGCACAAGGTGGTTATCTTAGCGCTCCAAGACCAAGCATAGTCACTGATAAAGGATCTTCAGTCATCATGAGTCCAGATACTATTCCCTTCTGGAGATATATGGATGAACGAAACTGTGATGCGCAGTTTGGTTGTCCTGCTAGTGAACGACCACCTTTATGCAAGACTTCTTCTGCAGACAGATGTTTTGGTTATGACTTTGGTGATAATAGTATTGAAGAGCAGATCGATACCTATATTCTTGATCACATCGATGATTGTATTGGAGGTCTCGTTTCATTGAGTGATTTCTACGATGTTGAACTGAGTGATGAGAAAAGTGTTGAAATCTATTTCAAGGAAGGATCCACTTCTTTCGTATTGACGAATCCTCTGATCGCTTCATCTAGATCAACAGATAATACTCAGAGTCTCGAACAGTATCGTGCTGTTCTTGATGTCGATATGCTTCGTATGTATGATGTTGCGACAAAGACTCTTAAGTTCTTGGAAGAGACTAATTTCTATGAAGATAAGACGATGAATCTAGTCACCGTCTATTCCTGCAATGAAGCTAGTTGTCTGCCACCTACTGATGATTTCTCATTAAGCAAAGTGTCATCGACATTTTGGATTCAGCAAGAGGCTAAGACTAAGATGGAGACTGAAGTGCTTCCTTTGATGAACCTGATTTCTTTCATCAACTTTGATAATTATGTCTTGTTGAGTCGTCCTGAAGGAGAAGACTTCGGTGATTATAATCCTTACATTGATGGTCTGTATGCATCATTCTCCGCAAGAGTTGGTGATGAACGGTTCACAGGCTATGATCTCAATCAATATTATTTATACCAGCCTATCAAGTTCCAGATCGATGATGGGGAAGAGATTATCAGACCAAAGCCTTTGGACTTGACAAGTCTTGGTGTGGGAAAGGATCTGCTGCCATTTGGTTTTGCGGATATGAGATATAATTATTTCATGACCTATCCTTTAGTGCTAAGTATTACTGACAAGAATGCCTTCAATGGTGAAGGTCTCAAGTTCAATTTCGCAATAGAGGTCAATATTGCTGGAAACAAGCCAGCATATGATAATGTCACTTCAATCAACACCGGTTCAACCTTAGGTGTCGGTCTTAATGATATACAGAATAGGGTACAAAGAGAGGTCACCGTCAGCAGTTTTGACAGATATACTGGTGAGCCTCTCAAAGATGTAGTAATCAATTATATCTGCATTGATGAGTATGAGATCGGGGTGACGAGTCTTCTTGCCGATGGTTCTGCACAGATGACCTCGACATTCCCTCATTGTGAAGTAGGTGGATTTATTTCGTTCTCAAAAGAAGGATATGCAAGCGATGCGATTCCTTTCGATAACCCTGAAGGATCAGAAGATACTTCTGTATCAGTCTCGTTATGGCCTATAAAAGAACGGG
>JAGQJW010000033.1 GCA_020430425.1 Nanobdellota archaeon
AATTACAAAAGAGCAGTTAGAAAAATTTGCAAAGAAATGTGAATCTCTGGCTTTTGAGATATACCCAGTTATCAGTAAATACTTTGTCAAGTCTGAAGATGTTAATAAAAATGAATTGTTCTGTATTGATTGTGCATATAGTATTAAAGCACTTCCTTCAAAACTACGTATTGCTAAAGAATTTTGGAAATCACTTGCTGAAATAAAAGAAGAAGATGTTCTTTTCACACAAGGGTGTAATAATCCCAAACACAAAACATTTTTTGATAAAGAGAATAACAGGTTATTGCACAAGATAAATGACGATATTTTCTTATTACAAAACGATACAGATTCAATCTTTAATGAGTTAGATAAAATTTATCTTAAATATTTCTCAGAAGAGCTTAAAGCATTTGAAGCAATAATTAATGATGTAACTAAAGTAATCAATCAAGAGGATGTTCAAAATGAGTGAGTGGAAAACTGTAAAATTATGTGAAATAACTGAATGTTTAGATTCAAAAAGAGTTCCCATTACAAAAAATCAGAGAGAAGAAGGAGAAGTTCCATATTATGGTGCTAACGGTTTACAAGGTCATGTAAAAGGATTTATTTTTGATGAAGAATTATTACTTGTTGCTGAAGATGGAGGTTCTTGGGGAGCAAGAGAAAAATGCACTTATATAATTAATGGAAAATCTTGGGTAAATAACCACGCACATGTGCTGCGAATGAAATTACCTTATTTAATTAAATATTTAGAACACTATCTAAATTTCTCAGATCTAAATAAATACATTAGTGGGACAACAAGAGGGAAGCTTAATCAAAAATCAATGAATGAAATAGAAATCTATTTGCCTCCAGAAGATGTCAGAAAACAAATCGTTTCAATCCTTGAAAAAGCAGAGAATCTCAAACAAAAGCGAGAAGAAACAAACAAAGAAACACAAAAGATAATTCAATCATTGTTTTATGAAATGTTTGGCGACCCTGTGAAGAATGAAAAAGGATGGGATGTAAAAACCTTATTAGAAGTCAGTTCTGAAAAACCAAAATATGGTTCTGGTGCAAGTGCAATTTCATTTGATGGAGAAACAAGATATATTAGGATTACTGATGTTAATGAAGATGGAAATTTGAAAAACTCGACAATATCAAGTCCTTCTAAATTTGAAGAAGATTATTTACTAGAAGAAGGCGATTTATTATTTGCTCGTTCTGGAGCTACTGTTGGAAAAACCTATTTACACCATAATAATTCAGAAAAAGCAATTTATGCAGGATATATGATTAGATTTAGGTTTTTGAAAGATAGATGTAATCCCTTATTTGTATATTATATTACAAAAACAAATTATTATCTAAATTGGATTAAGTCAAAACAAACACAAGTAGCACAACCAAATATTAATGCAAAGCAATATGGAGACTTTAAAATCCCTGTACCTCCAATGAATTTACAAGAAAAATTTGTTCAATATGTTGATTTAATTCTATCAATTCAATCCAAACAACAATCTTCAACTGAAGATATTAATACGTTGTTTGATGCGTTGATGCAAAAAGCGTTTAAGGGGGAATTGGTGGAATGACAGAACCAACTTTTCTAACTATTGGAATTAGTACTTGGGCAAATATTCTTGTAGCATTGGCAACTTTTGTTCTTGCTTTAATTACTTGGTTAACTATTCGCCACATGAAAAAACAAATGGTCTTTATTCAAAAGCAAACGCTATTAGCAATCAATGAACAAAATCCGATTTTACAAGTTGAAAATTTCAAAATAAAAGAAAACAAGTTATCTTTCAAAATAAAAAACATTGGAAAAGGTAATGCTCACCAAATAGGAGTTCATGCAAGATTCTTACTTGCAAAACCCATTGTAAAAGGTTTTGATAAAGAAAAGAATATGCATTTAGTTAATTTTAGTTATGATTCCACAGCATTAATTGATGTTTTTGACAAAAAAAAACACAAGGTTGTTGATAATGGTTATGTTAATTTTATCTCTAAAATAAATTCTAAAGTTGTAATCTTAAAACCAGAAGAATCTGTACAAGTTGAATTAGAACCTGATTTTTACCTAAGATATCCTTTTACATTTAATGATTCAGTTGCTCGAGTTATAAAATTTAATGAGTTGTTAAAGTTATTTAAAGAAAATGGTAAGAACTTTGTAGGGTTTTCTTTTGACTTAGTTTGTAAAAATAGTATTGAAGATACTCAAGACTCAGTTGAAATGTCAAAATTTGTTTTCGATATAAATAATCAAAAAACATTGGAAGATGGAGCAAAGCAAAATTATTCTTTGAATTATGTGGCATTATCAAGAGATGCTATTGAACTTAAGATAGGTGGAACAGGATATAAAGAATATAATAGTATGAAATCAATGAAGAATTACATTCCGGGAGAAAATGATGAAAATCCATTTGATTTTTTTAAATAAGGAGAAAGTAATATAATGCCTAAACTCTACATCGACACTAACATCTTGATTTATGCTCTTGGTGATAGTGAGAACCTTTATGGAAAAGACATATCTTCATCTGCAAGAAAACTTTTATTTGAAGCTGCTACTTGCAAACATCACGTAATAATTTCTAATTGGACACTAAAAGAGTTAGAGTTAAAGAATAAACTTTCAGAAGCTAACTTCTTACTACAACTTCTAAAAAAGAAAACTATTGAAATACAAAAAACAGATGAAGATGAGCAACAAGCAAAAGAACAGAATCCAGATAATGTTCAAGACCAACTTCATTGTATTCTTGCTCAAAAATCAAACGCAGATTACATTGTCACAAGAAATGTTGAGGATTTTAATCATTTTAATAGTACAATTCCAATAGTTAAACCTGAAAAATTATTGTGAATTCTTTCTTTTTTCAATTTCAGCATTGAATTGTTCAATACGTTTTTTTTGCTCTTCTTCAGAAAGCTTATGACCTTCTTTAATTAAAGTCGTAAACTCTTGATATAAAGGATCATTTGGTTCTTCAAATGGAATCATTTCATTAAGTTCAGAACCAAGTTCGATAACATCTTCTTTTGCTTGATTCATATCGAATTTGAAGTGTTCATTTAATTCTTTTTCTAAATAATACTCTCCAGTATAAAGATCAATTCTAAAATTAGCCATTGCCACCATTTTCCAAATTGCTTCAAAAGAAGAAGTTAATTTTTGTTTAAATTCGGCAAAATTTCTTTCATTCTTCTCATCAACAAAATTATCCCATTCTTTAGTTATGTCAATAAGTAATGTGTCATAATCGTTAAGAAGATTATCATATAATTTGTCTTCTGAAGGCGCGATTTTCCAAAATTTAGTAAAAAACTTTTGAAATACATACATTGAGTTCTTTGAGAAATTCTTAGAATAAAGTAATTTCAAAATATCTTCTTTAATATCATACAATTCTTTTCCTGCTTTCTTATATTGAAGTTGTTTGCTCTCATATTCAAAATTGTTTTTAGAATATTCTACAACAGTTTCGTTAACACAAGTCACAATATGATCCGAAACTCCTGTAAAATCATACGTTTTTGTATAATCAAATGGTTTTACACAGACTCCGCCATAAATATACCATCCATGAGGAATCTTTAAATTACATGTTTCAATGACTTGGTACATTATTTTTTGAGCAGTAGTTTTCAATAATTTTCTTTCAGTTGTTTCTTTCCAACTTTTTTGGATAAGATGATATAAAGAATCAATTAATTTGTTTGTTTCAGAATCTAAAGAAAGACCAAAATAAGTATCTAATCTATACTTAGATGATAAGATGAATTTTTTACTTGTTCCTTGCTGTTCTTCTATAACAAAACCACTTTCTTTTAAAATTTCTAGATATCGGGAGATGGCTGTTCTATCAAGTCCTGTTTCTTCAACAATCTCGCTTGAAGACTTTGGAGCTTTAGCTAAAGACTCCAGTATATTTCTAATAAGAATTTGAGTTGAACCTCTTCCCATGATGCTAAATAACAACAATATATATAAAAATGTTTCTAATCACTTGCCGATAATTAACACAAAACACTATCAAATGTTGCTAAATAACAACAAAATATATAAATAAGTTCTACTTTTCAGAGTTTTGGGGGGGTAAAAATACTCCACTAAACATAGGAGGAAAAAATATGGTTCAGAAAATATTTGGGTTAGGGCTTGGCGCCACAGGAATTGTTGGAGTGCTAATTGTTGCAGGAGCTATTCTAAAAGGAACAGGAATCTCTACTGGAGCTGGAAGTGTTGGCATTGGTGCAGGAATAGCAATAGGAATTATTTTGGGAGTCTTGGGAATTGTAGGCGTGTTAAAGCGGTTAGTTTGAACGTGCATCGTTAAAACTGTAAAATCCGTCTTTGCCTACAATTACATGATCAAGAACTTTAATGCCTAGAAGTTCACCTGCATCAATTAGTTTTTTAGTGACTAGTTTATCTTCACTAGAGGGTTCAGGATCTCCAGAAGGATGATTATGAACAACAATAACCGAATTAGCACTTTCTTTAATCGCAGATTTAAAGATTTCTCTAGGATGAATTAAAGAACTATTAAGAGTGCCGATTGAAACAACTTCATCCTTGATGATTTTATTCTTTGAATCTAAATGAAGAATCATAAAATTTTCTTTATCCTCATCAGCCAATTTAGGAAATGAATATTCATAGACTTGCTTTGCAGACTTAATAGAAACACCATTTGTTCTAGATATTGTAAATCGTTTATTAAACTCAAACAATGCAAGAATTTGTGTAGCTTTTGCATCACCTATGCCTTTTATACTGGTCAATTCAGAAAGAGAACATTTTGAAAGTTTATCTATACCAAACTTTGAAATTAATCTATTTGACATATCAATAACATTTTCTTGTTTAGTGCCTTTTTGTAAAATTACTGCTAATAACTCTGAATTTGAGAGTACTGAAACTCCATCTTTACGAATTCTCTCTCTAGGTCTGTTTTCTTCAGAGATATCTTTAATGCGCATATTTTAGCTAAAAAATCATTTATAAATAAAGCTTTCCTAAGTTTTTTCGCAAATTTTTCAATAACAGCCTATCTGAACATCCTTATATTAACATCCCCGGGATGAACGGAACGCGGTTAAAGTAAACTTTAAAAAGGACTCGCAGTTACGCAAGTCAACACGCGACGATGGTTGAATGGTACAATGGGGCCTTGCCAAGGCTTCGGTCCGGGTTCGATTCCCGGTCGTCGCATTTTCTAAAAGAGTTTATATACGTCTAACAGGACAATAATCGTATGAAACGATGGCCTCTTAACTTATATGATAGCAAGGACCTCTATATTTCAATTGTAGCAAGTTCAATCATAGCTATTGTTGTTGTGACTCAAGAGCTTTTAGAAGTATTATTTCCACAAGGAAAAATAGCCGGTCTTATCACACTTTTTATTCTTCTATGGTTTATTTTCTTTAAGTTCTTAGGAAAATATTCAGAAGTGCGAGAGACGCTAGCAGAGATTGATTCAAAGTCTTCAAAAAAGAAAAGATAATTATTTATCTGAGCCCAATATACAAAAGGCATGGATAAGAAGTATATCTCTGTTGATATTGAGGCGAGCGGTAGGATTCCTGGTCATTATTCTCTTCTTTCTATTGGTGCTTGCCATGTTGACAATACGGATATCCAGTTCTATAGAGAGCTTCAGCCAAGAAATTTCGAGTTTGAGCTAGAAGCGATGAAGATTTCAAGCATCGGTCTTCTTTGTCTTAAAGGATTTGAGGATCCAGAATATGATCCTAAGAGCAATCAATTCAACCCTCGTGCAGTTCTTGAGATATTATCTAAGAAAGGCACCCCCATCAGGCAGGCTCTCAGAGAGTATGAGCAGTGGATCATGGAGACGACAAAAGGTTTCAAGCCTGTTGAAATTGCTGCACCCATTAAATATGATGGTGGCAACACCTCGTGGTATATGAATATCTTTGATAACAATAACCCTTTCGGTCATTCAGGAGACGACATCCAGTCGATGTATCGTGCAGCTACGGGAAACCTTAATGCAAAGCTTGAGGATCTTGGTCTTCGAAAAGAAGGATTGCCACATAATGCCCTAGAAGATTCAGTCATTCAGGCAAAGGAATGCCAGTTGGTTTTTGATTTGATTGAGCAGAACAGAAAGATCATTGAGGAGTATCGTTCTTCTCTTCTTTGAACCGTTCAACAGTATTTCGAAACGCCTCGATCTGTCGTTCACTCAGGCTTCCAAACTGCAGATATTTTATTTTGATATCACGAAGGAACATCGATGCTTCGTAGAATTCTTTTGGTATGTCAAACATCTTCTTCATTTCAGGATCCTTGATCTCACCTTGCATCTGCTTTTCTTGACACTCATAACAGATAACAAATCCAGTCTTGTTGGTAGCAGGCACATAGTTCTTTTTGCACCTTCCACACTTCTTCTTGAACATAACCATACCAGTCCTGATTTTATCTTCATTTAATAATCTTTCTTAAAAGCAAAAGCAAATGTTTAAGAGAGACCCTTTTCTTTTCTTGAAAATGGTTCAGGAACTAGAAGCGGTCGTTAAGGATGAAGATTATTATCAGCAGAAGAATCTTCTTTCTCTAAAGAAAGCAAACATCGGTCTTAACATCATTATCGGTGCAGCGGCTGCAAGTATCATCTACATCGGTCTTCATGAGCTCATTCCTGATCTTCATTTCTATGCAGGTAAAGTGGGAAGTCTTTCAGATAAGGGAATTGGTGCTTACATCAAGGACATCAGCCTTACAAAACCTTTCATCGACAGTGTTGCGTATGACCTTGTCGATCCTCTTTTTCTTGGTGCGACAGGTTTTATGAAGTTCATCACTAATTTTAGCTATCACACCGTCATTAAGAAATAGTCCTTGACAGAAGCCTTTATATACCTTCTAGACCTAGAAAGAGATAAAATGGGTGTGAGACGTAGGCTGCAGGATCTGCATCGTTTCAAGACGATTGCAACCGTCCTTTCTAAGCAAGGATTCGGTATGTTAGTTGACAAGACAACAAGCGGCAGCCATGGTCTTCATGCAAAACCTCAGATAAGGCTTCGTAAGGCCTTTGAAGAACTAGGTGGTGCCTTTGTCAAGTTAGGACAATTGCTTGCGCTTCGACCGGACCTCCTACCTGCAAAATATTGTGAAGAGTTTGAGAAGCTTCAAGAGCATGCAAAACCCATCTCGTTTCAGGAAGTCAAGAAGGTACTTCAGGAGGAGTTTTCACGTCCGCTCGCCACTATGTTCTCAAAGATCGAATCAAAACCGTTAGCAGTCGGTTCAGTCGCGCAGGTGCATCAAGCGACATTGACTAACGGAAAGCAAGTAGTTATCAAGGTTCTCAAGCCAAAAGTCATTGAAGAATTCGAGGAGGATATTGATCTCATCTCCTTTTTTGCTGCAAGGATCAAGAAGTTTGTACCAAGCGATGTTATTGATCCTGAAAGGATCGTTGATGAGTTCAAGAAATATACGAAAAGAGAATTGGATTTTTCTTTTGAGCTTGCTAGCTGTCAGGAGTTCTCCAAACTTGACATCATCATGCAGACTCCAAGACCATTCAAAGAGCTCAGTACAAAAAAAGTATTGGTCCTTGAGTTTCTTGAAGGTATTCCTCTTTCAAAAAAATCATATGGTTCTTGGCCAAAGGATATTCGTAGAGAAGTAGCAAAGCATATTGCTTTGAGCATGATGAAACAGGTTTTTGTCCACGGCATCTTTCATGCAGATCCTCATCCAGGAAATATTCTGGTGAAAAAGAACTATCGATTGGCACTCATTGATTTTGGGATCGTTGGAACGGTTGACACGAAAACAAAAGTAACACTCACCATCATCTTGCATGCATTGCTCAATAAGGATGTGAAACTTTTGAGCCGTTCCCTACTACGTCTTGGCATCTCAAAGGAGCAGGTAAACAAGGACGAGCTAGAATTTGATCTCAAGGAGACTCTAGGACCTTATTACGATGCAAAACTTTCAGAGATCAAGATCAGCAGTTTATTTTCTCAGAGCATTAGTGTTGCAAGAAAGCATCATCTGCAGGTCCCCGAGAAATTCGTGCTGCTAGGTAAAGCGATCGCAACCACAGAAAGTGTTTGTCATTTAGTTGATCCTCAGTTTCAGTTCGTTTCTGTTGCAAGACCTTTTCTCAAGAGTCATCTTCCTCGGTTGATCTCAAGTAAGTTTGTTCTCTCTCAGGCTAAAGAAGAGATTCTTGATTATGGAGAGTTGATCATTAACATGCCAAAGGATATCCAGAGACTTATCAAGATAAAAGAGGATGATCACAAGAGTCTTTCACAGCTGCAAGGAAGTATAGTTCATCTGGAGAAAGAGTTCCTGTTCCTGCAAAAAGAGTTTATGGCAGGATTGTTTGGAGTCATCCTCATCATCATCTCTTTGCTGATTAATCAAGGAGATCCAGTCTTTTTGGGTTTGAGTCTTCCCTCAACCACCCTGTTTTTTCTGGGAATAGTGTTTGTTCTCAGTCTGATTCGTCTGAGAAGAAATTAGTCTTGCTCCAATGATTTCTCTACTGCAAGGAGTGCATCTTCTTTCGTCTGGCACGCAAAAAAGAACCCTGTCTTATGGCAGAAATCAGCCGTCTCGATCCCGCTGATGTTTCGAAGTTCTTCTTTCTCAAGTCCCCACCACGATTTTGGGAAGAGTTTCTTTGAGACGAATTCTTTCTCTTCAACAGCATTGATGCACCATTGTCCTGTTCCTTGAAAGATGACATATAGCAGTTCAGGATAGTCCTTGATGAGTTTCTTGTAAGGACAATAGGTTTCTAGGATAAGATAACGTTTATCAGTCCTTTTTTCCAAAGCTTCAAGGATGATTTGATCAGCCGCTGCCTGATTGTTTGCAGTAAGGAGTTCTCGTTCAAGAATGAGAGTTGCAAATGCCACGCTCTTTTCGAATTGTTGATCAGAAGAAGCATCTTCTTTCCAGTTAGGGTTCATCCGTGCGATAATCTTTGGGATCGTATAAGGCGAGACTCCTTTAGTAGTCTCATAGGTTGATATTCCGCAGTCATCTGCATCAAGTGGTTGGATGAGAGACTCATCTATTGCAGTCCATGCTTGCAAAGAGTTGACCAGCTCCATTCCGAAATGTTTCCAGATGAGGCCGACGCTCGCGTAAGAGATTCCGTTCTCTCGCTCTCCTGCACTCTCACTTTGATGATGGTCAAAATCAAGGGTTTCAGGATTATATTTCATCCCGACATCGACTCTTGCATCAACTGAAGCTAGCTTTTCTGGATCTCTAGTCCTGATGACTTCCAGTTCTGGATAGATCTTTCTAAGGATCGCAATGGAGAAGACGTCATCTGCATGGAATTTCCCGTTGTGAACGGCAACTGTTTTCATAGGTTCTCAGAAAAGAGATTGTATTATAAAGATAACTATTTAAGTGGATATTCATTTCTCTCCTTGCAATGAATAAGCAAGCACTCGCTACAAAAAAACAGTTAGAGCAGTTTATCAGAATGCATATCAATCCGTTTCTTAGCCAGAGAAAAGTGACGGGAGTTCTCAGAGAGTACGTCCGCGAATCAGAAGGGCTCATCTACTCCTTCCAATTAGAGAAGAAGAATCCGGGAGGGAATAAGTTCGAGTACATGGTCAATCAGAAGAGCGAACTCGCCATGCTTGATGGTCACTTTGTAGGCGCATCCTTCAATAATGACAAGCCATACAGAACGCTTCAGGAAGAGAATCAGAGAAAAATTGTGGCTTTCATCAATCCCGCAAGCACCTTGCTCTAGATAGGGAATAATTATAAGTAGTACAAGAAGACTACCAAAGAAATTCTTTCACGCTGGTTTCAAAAGTATTTTAAAGAAGGCTGTCCCTACAAGCGTTGATGAAAAAGAGCATCAGTCATCTATTCCTATTCTTACTCATGTTATCAAGTGCCATTGCACTCCCAGTCGATCAAGTCCGTCTCACCGACTACGTGAATGATTATACGAACACACTTTCCCAAACAGATATCCAGTCAATCTCTTCGCTTGCTAAATCTCTGCAGGAGAATGGTGCTGCACAGGTCGCTGTAGTTCTCGTTGACAACTTTGATGATCTCTCAAAAGAGGAGTACGCAATACAGATTGCTCATGAGCATTTAGGCGACACGAAAACCGATAATGGTTTGTTGATCCTTATAGGTAAGGAAGTAAGAGAATATCGTATTGAAGTCGGCTATGGGCTTGAAGGCAATCTCAACGATGCAAAAATAGGACGGATCTCCAGAGAAGTTCTCCAACCTGCACTTTCCCAAGGTGATTATGGACAAGGCATCCATGATTTCATCCAAGCAGTCGGATCAGAACTCTTGCCAGAAGGTATTCCTCCGCCACAAGGATATACTTCATCAGCAGATTCATCC
>JAGQJW010000034.1 GCA_020430425.1 Nanobdellota archaeon
GTAGATTTGATGTCGATATTGATGTTGATATTATTTTTATTGCAACCATGAACCCTGAGGATACCAATACCGAACCGCTCAGTGATGTTCTTCTTGACAGATTTGACCTGATCTATGTGCACTATCCTACTCTTGCAAGTGATGAAGAGACTATTGTTCGTTCAAGAGGGACTGAATTGGTTCCTTTTCCAAAGCAGACATTCTCTGCAATGATTGAATTCATCAGGAACCTACGAGCAAATCCTGATGTAGAGAAAGTGCCAAGTGTTCGTGCTTCCATCGGTCTCTATGAGCGGGCTCAAGCGATTGCACAGCTGAACAATCATAAGGAAGTGAGGCCTTTGGATATTGCTGAAGCGATGACAAGTGTTCTTGCTCACCGAATCCGACTCAAACCAAGCGTTGCTTACACGAAGAATCCTGTACAGTACATTAGAGAAGAATTCTCTCAGTTCTGTGAAGAAAAAGGTCTTTCGTTGTCTAGCGACGAAGTTCCCTGAAAGCTATCAAGGTGAAGAAGAGCCGACAAGTTCAGATGATGATACCTTAGATTCATCCTCATCTCCTCAAGTGGAAAAGACTTCTCGTGGTGATGAATTAGATGGGAATCTTGCAAGTGATCCTGAGAAAGATAGGCTTGCCCATACTATTCTGGAAGTTGATAAGCAGCAGATAGAAGATGGGATGTTGGTTGATGAGGCTTTCAACCAGAATCTCAAATCTTTCCTTCCTGATATGATGTTCAAGGATCTGGTAACTGATTATAAGAATGCAGAAAAGCTTTATGGCCAGACATTGATACGTGAACTTACTGGTTATGATCCTCGTTTCATTGATAAGAACAAGAAGATTCCTGAATTCCAAAGGGAGCTCAAGAAACGTATTGATGACAAGATGAATGAGCTCAAAGAGCATGGTATCATCGGAAGTAGAGGTGGTTTCTCTCCTGATGCGATAAATGCTGCTGCTCTCTTTTTGATTGATGAGGAATTCAAAGAGAATAAGCATAATACGTCACAGTTTGGTGAGCAGGTGCATAAGGCAAGCAAGCAGCAAGGAGAAAAGAGTACGATCAGACCATATTCCAGACAGGACTCCTATCGGGATATTGCCCTTAAGCACAGTATCAGTAAATCAATCCGTCGAGGTCATGAGACTATTGAAGCAGATGATCTTCTTTCCTATGATAGGGAGGCAAGACAGCAGGTGAATATTATTTATGCTCTTGACACGAGCGGCTCTATGAAAGGTGAGAAGCTGCGTCTGGCAAAACGTGCAGGAGTTGCTTTGGCTCACCGGGCAATAAGGGACCAGAACAAGGTAGGTCTGGTATTGTTTGGAAGCAATATAGAAAAGACTGTTCCTTTGACGAAGGATTTCTTTACTTTCGTCCGTCCATTAACAACAAGCAGTCCCGGTCAAGAGACTAACATTGCACTAGCAATCTCTCAGGCAGCAAAACTCTTGCAGGACGCAAAAGGAATAAGGCATATTGTGGTGCTTACTGATGGTTTGCATACTACTGATCATCATTCTTCAGTCCTTGAAAGGGTGGCGATTGCAACACAGGAAGATATCAGCATCTCTTTGGTTGGTATCGGTCTTGATGAACAAGGTCACAAACTGGCAACAAGAATCGTTGACATCAGTGGAGGAAGGCTCTTTGAGGTCAGTGCTGCTGATGAGGTCGGAGGAGTAGTCATCGCCGACTATGTTGGATTACGATGACTACTAGTGAATCTTAGATTCTAGCGTGTTGTTATTATTTCTTCAAAGGCTAAAATACGATCATGCATTTCTCTCGTTGTCGGCATTGTTGACAACTTAGAAATGTATATTGTCTAGAAGACAATCATGCATTTCTCTCGTTTCTTTTTTGTCTTAAGTTCTTCAAGGCTCTCTTCTAATTGTTCTCGAGTGACTTTCTTTCTTCGACGCCTGGGGTCGATGATGAAATATTTTCCTTTCTCGATGCTTTTCTTATAGACGACAATATATTTTGAGGTGCTTTTTGTTCCTCGAAGCCGTCCTGCATTCACTCGTACGAGAAGTATCTTTCCTTTCTGGAGGAGGCTATCGACGTAGTTGACATCGAAATCTCTCTCGACGATGAGGATGCCTTTCTCTTCGGCTTCTCTTCTGTATCTGTTTGCGATGATCTCTGCCAGTTCGATCTGCTTTTTGGTATATCTTTTGAATCGGTAGTCGGGATAGGTGTAATGGGCGTCTTCTAGGATGATCTTTGGTTGGAGTCCCTTCTCTTTTGCATAGATTGCTATTCCAAAGACACTAGATGCTCTGGTAGGGAGAATGACTGATTTAAGCCAGATGTCGAGCTCATTTTCTCGAGTGAACTCTGTTTCCTGAAAGAAATGAAGGATGGAGAGAAGTGCTGATGCTGCTCCTGTATAATTTGTTGTCTGCTTATAGGACTCTAGGACCTTTTCACCCTCCATCTCCTCAACAAAGAATCCGGTATTTTTAAGGTTTTCCTAACAGGTGGATCGTTCTTTTTCTCCAGTATCTTTTTAAATAAAGAAATGAAGGATGTACTTATGGAACTGTCCATCAATGCGATCATCACGTTGGTTATAGCTATGACTGTCTTGGCCTTAGGTCTTGGTATGATACGTGGCGTGCTCTCTTTTGGAGGGGATTCGCTTGCTAGTGCTCTGGAAGGCTACACTATTGAATTTGATGCTACTCCTTCTGATTCTTTTGTTCTGTCTCATCCTCTTACTCTTAAGCAGGGAGGTCCAACTATTGTATTGACTAGTTTCTATAATACGGAATATTCTCAGTGTGATGATATCTATCTTAATGCGGGAGCATGGATATCTCTTGATTGTACTTCCTTGGAGATTGAAAATATCCAGACGGTGCCTTTAGATATTCCTCTTGGTCATGCGGCGACTCTTGCTGCTTCAATAACTCTGAAATCAGGAACTGCTCCAGGCACTTATCCTTGTATTGCTCGAGTGTATTGTGGTACGAGAAGTGAACGGGCCTCTGAGAATGGCTTGGTGACGCAGGATCCAGCAAGTGATTCATTGGTGAATGAACCTGTTTTTATTGAGGTGCGCTGATGGATAAGAGAGCTTCCCTTGAGATTTCCATTTCAACTATTGTTCTTTTAGTTCTTGCTCTTGCGTTGGTGGGAATTGTGGTCGGTTCATTTACTGGATTGTTTAGTGTTGGTAAAAATAAATTGCTTGACAGTATATCTTCAGTTGATGCAAGTGTTAAAGCGACTTCTTCTGATGTGCTTGCTGGAGGAGATGCCTTTTCATTGCCCCGAAGCAAGTATCAGGTTATAACCACGAGTTTCTACAATGGGGGTCATCCTGAGTGTGAGGTCGCTGCTCAGATCATATTTTACTGTCCTGACGTCCGTTATGTCTATGATTCGGTGAGTCTGTCTGTTCCGATCGGTCAAGAGAAGACGCTGGGGGGCGTACTTAAGATCAATCCCTTGACAAAAGCAGGCCTTTATGTCTGCCAGTTGAGGGTTCGTTGTGGTGGGAGTCCCAATCAGGTGATTGTAGAATCTCAGCACTCTGTCTTCAAAGTGAATTAAGCCTTCTAGACTAGTATATCCTTCTCTTTGGCTGTTTTTGAAAGAAAGAGTATCTAGAGAAAGGTTTATAAAGAATAATTCCTGAACCTTACTATCTACTTTAGAAAAGAGGTGTGAGATTATGAGACGAAGTAAGATTGCTTCGATGGAATTATCAATTAATGCTATCGTAATTCTAGTCATGGCCATGGCCGTCCTCGGTATTGGTCTTGGTCTGATTCGGGGAGTTCTGTCTCCTGCACAGGGAAATTTGGAAGATGCTTTAGGAAAGGTTGATCTCAATGAGCAGGCAACGAGTACTAAACCTATCGCTAATTTACCTCAGACATTAAGAATGAAAAATGGTGATGAGAATGAGCTGGTCATCAGTTTCTACAACGCAAACCACAATGGTTGTGAGGCTTCTGCAAAAGTCAATCTGGCTTGTACTCAAGGTTCAAACAGTATATCTTCTGGTGATATTGTTGCTCTTGAGGTCCCTGTCGCTTCAGGCACTTCTGGTGCGCTGATTGCAAACGTCAAACCATCAGGTTTCACAGGAAGTGTTCCTTGTAAGGTTGAAGTGATCTGTTCCGGAAGCACAACACCAGTAGAGACCACTGCAGTTTTCGTCGACTTCAGTTCCTAGGTGATTATCATGGCTAAACAGAAAAGACATCTAACCAAAGCAGAAGAGTTCGACATTATGAAGATTGTTCTCGACAAGTTTCTCTTGTTGGGAGTCATCATTCTCTCCATGGGTCTGTACATGATCGTGAGTGCATCAAGTGTGACGTACGGTTTTATCGTGCTTGCAACCGGTGCTATCGTGATGATCATATTTGCATTGATCCTTGTGCGAGAATACAACTTCCTCGAGCATTAGTGAGAGGCTTTAGTAACTTTGTTACTCTACGTCTTGAACATTAGGTCTCTGCTTACAGCAGCTTCTTGCTGCTTCTTTTTTTCCAATATTTTTTTAGGTGACTGCTACGATGTTGAATAATAAGAAAGCGTTTGAATTATCCATCAATATGATTGTGGTCATCATTCTCGGTCTGACGCTCATGGGTGTTGGCATCTCTATTTTCTATCAGGCATATAACAAGACAGTCGATATCAAAGAGAACGTTGATGCACAGACGCAACGTCAGCTCAATGATCTTCTCGATACGGGTGAAGCGATAGTTATTCCTATCAACAATAAGGAAGGTGAACGGGGAGACTACGTTGATTTTGACATTGGTATCAGCAACGAACTTGGCAGTACTAAGACCTTCTTCTTGTACGTTCGCTATGATGGATTTGTAGGAAGAAATGGTGATGATCTCGCGCTTCAGCCTAAAGAGATCCAGCTTAAGAGCTGTAGGTCTGACTCTTCTTCAGATAATGAGAAAATATGTGCTGATGAGTGGGTGCTTCTCCATTCTGATTATACTGATTCTGGTTATGAGAATACTCGTTTTGTTCTTGCCAATAATGCGCGAAAATCGATTCCTATCAGGATAGTCTTGCCTAGAAAGGTCGTTGTCAGTTCAGATACTACTGGTCTTCCTTCAGGACAGTATATCTTCAACGTAGACGTCTTCTCATCAGATGAAGGCACTACTTCTTGTGACACTGAAGATGGCACTTCTTGCAAGCGTTATTTCAGCAAGAAGAAGTTGTATATTAAGGTCAATTAGTATTCAATTAATTTATAAATAAATCTCTCTTCTTCTCTGATATGGTCAACTTTTGGAAGCTTGTAGATTCAGTCATTGCAGAGGCAGATATCATTCTCATGGTAGTTGATGCGAGAGTCATTGAGCAGACCAGAAACGATGAGATTGAGAAGAAAGTCGCAGCAAGTGGTAAGACCCTTATTACGGTCATCAACAAGTGTGACTTGGTGGAGAAGGATGTGCTTGAGAAGTACAAGAAACGGCTCTATCCTTGTGTCTTTGTCTCCGCTCAGAAGTTCTATGGAATGACCTTGCTTCGTCAGATGATTCTCAAACAGAGCAAGGGCCGTGCAGTTACTGTTGGTGTGGTTGGTTATCCTAATACGGGAAAATCAAGTGTCATCAATGCTCTGAAAGGAAAGAGTAGTGCGGGAGTCTCTAGTGTGAGTGGTTATACGGTTGGAAAACAGAATATCAAGATTGATAATAAGATTCGAGTCATCGATACGCCAGGTGTTCTTTCTGTGAGTGATGATAAGGCTTCCTCAAAACTGATGATCACTGCAAGCAGGACTGATAGCAAGAATCCTGATCTGGTAGCCTATGAACTTCTCAAAAGCCATAGGGCTTCTCTGATGGAGTATTATGGTGTTGAGGACCAAGGTGAAGATGAGGAAGAGCTTCTTGAACTTATTGCCAGAAAGCTTAATCGCTTCAGAAGCGGTGGCGTTCCTGACACAGAAACAACCGCTAAGATGATCTTACAGGATTGGCAGAAGGGAAAAATTCTTTTATAAAAGAACCAATAAGGTTTAAATGTGGATTTCTATTCGTCTTCTTTTATGGGATTGGGAACTGGTTCTGCATTCACGCCTGAACAGAAGGCTGATTGGTTGTACTATGCAAAAGAGTCACTTCAAAATGCTCAAGGGATGAAACTTCTTGCTCGAATTGAAGATGTGGTAACAAACGGTACTGGCTTTACCTCTCATTCTCTTCTTACTTCAAGAAATACGATGTATGCTCTTTTTGACTCCATTGGTGAGATTATGCTTATTCCTCTAAAGAAGATTGAGCAGCAGAAAGTAGAAAATGTTTCCTATTTCGCGATGAATTTTAAGGACCTTGATGTGAAAAAGATTGTTAAAAAACAGAAAAAAGCTATTGAAAGGTCTTTGGAAAATTTAGACAGGAGGGCAGAAATGGTTGCAAATAATCGTGTTATTATTGAGAGACATCTTGATAAGATGTATGATCGAAATATCGTTTTAAAAAATCTTTTCTTTAAAGGTCCCTATAATGGTAATAACTAATCCTTACGAACAGATCTTAAGAGACTATGTCTCTGCTTATGAGCGAGCAGAACAGATTTTTGCAAAAGCATTGAGTCATCAGATGTTCTTGGATGGCCAGTTGAATGAGGATATCAACAAGATCTTTGTCAAGAACAATGTTAAGGTGGGAATGGAATATCCTTTGCTCCATCAGACTTACAAAGAATCTTTCAACTATTATTTCAATTCAAGAGAAGTATCGACTGATGATGCTGTAAAAGAGGCATTTGACTTTCTTGAAGAAGTGCACGAGAACATCAAAAGGTATTCTCTGCAAAACGCAAACAAGCTAAGCAACTAATTTTATAGTCCTTTTGTTAGTTGTAGTATTGCTTTCTTTTGGTCTTTTGCCTTGGTGATGCCGCTTGCAACAAGGACGCCCATTGCTCCAAGCTTGATTGCTGCCTTGACATCCTTTCCGGTCTTGACTCCTGCACCGCATAATACGGGTATTCCTTCGTTTACACTTCGAACTGCTTCAACACTTTTCTTGACGATTGCAGGGTCTGCGGTGGTGACGGAAATATCTCCTCCGATAAGTTCTGGTGGTTCGATTGCGATGATGTCAGGTGTGAGCTTAGCTATCTTTTTTGCTTCCTTCTCATCTTTGACACAGACAACACTGACCATGTCTGCTTCTTGAAGAAGCGCTATAGTCTCCATGATTTGAGTGAAGGGAATTCTGTTCTCGCTGTGATTGATAAGGCATCCGGTCATGCCGTTCTCGATGAGCGCTTTGATGCTGACTTTTCCCGTGTGTCCTCCTGCAGGTTCGATATCGACATGTTCTCCAAAGAGCGGTATCTTGTTTTTTGAGCAGGCGTGAAGGTCAGCTGCTTGGACACAACAGATGATGCTTTTCTTGGTTTCTTTTGAGACTTCTGCTGCGTACTTGGTCAATGCTACTGCTTCCTTGCCGCTAGCTTGGTCGTACGTCTTGAAATTGATCATCAATAGGGGAGCTTCAATCATAGGTTCACCTTTTTCTCCAGTATTTTACATAAAGGACTATCAGTGCAATGATGGCCATTAGAGTACTTAAAACTTGCCCTGTGCTCAGTGTTCCAAGAAACCAGGTGGGGTCCTCTCTCCAGATATCGACAAATGCTCTTCCTGCTCCGTAGATGAGAATGAAAAGCCAGGTGAGATATCCTGGTTGGTATCGTTTTTTCTTGTATCTTCCTCTTATGTCATATTGCATAAAGAACATGACTGAAAACATGAAAAGATTCTTGAGTGATTCATAGATCTGTGAAGGATGTCTGCAGATCAGTTGTCCATCGATGCTTCTCTCACCAAACCAGTTGATGCACCAAGGAGTCTTTGCAATAGTGGTGATTCTTCCTAGAAGTTCTGCATTCATGAAGTTGGCAAGCCGTCCAAAGACAAGAGCCAATGCTCCTGGCATGACGAGGTGATCTGAGAGTGAATAGAAACTGACCTTGTATTTTCTGCAGAAGAGGGTGGTGGAGATGACTATGCCGATGATAGCTCCATGAAAGCTCATCCCTCCAAGCCATATCTTAAAGATTCGAAGAGGATCGCTCAAGAGCACATCATATTGGTAGAAAAGGAATTCTCCTACTCGTCCTCCGATGATGGTTCCTAGAATGGAATAGATAAGAAAGGTCTCGATCTGATCGACCGTGAGTTTGATTCTCTTATGTTTTGAAAGCTGCACAAGGTACCAGTAGGTGAAGAGAAATCCTAATGAATAGACTAGTCCATAGAAACGAATAGAGAATGATCCGATCCAAAATAAGACGGGATCTGGTGCGACAGTGATCATAAAAATATCTTATTTTCTTCTGTTATTTAAAGTTGATGAAAGAGGATTTGTTTTCTTGAATGAGGAAATTGATATACTTGAATGGAGAAAATTGTTTTGATTAAAGTTCATAAGCAAAAACTATTTAAAGGCCTGTTCTGATATAAAGTACTTGAGGGGAAAGTGGCGCACAAACCAACTATAGCAAAGGATACTCCGTTAGCGGAATTGACGTTGCGAAAATATGAGAAACCAACTTCTTCCGGTCGTGATCTGGTTCGAAAAGTCTGTCTGACTTTGGGCTTATTGCAGCCAGGTGATTCTCGTGATGTAGTGGTTGATGTGCTGCACGTGCTCTTGATCAAGAAAGGTCCTCTGACCAGTAAAGAAGTTGAGGATTTGGTTGTTGAGAACCGAAAGAGTCATGGTGTTCCCTTATTGGGTATAGCCCCTTCCAATATTCGACGGCAGTTATTGCGTTGTCGAGAGTTGTTTCTTATCGAGAAGGTAAAAGCAACATACAGGATTACTGAGAATGCGCTGTTTTCTGAAATCTTTTCCGAAAAACTTGAGAGTTATTATCTTCATTCTATCATGCAACGGGTAAAGGAATATATGGAACGGGTGGATCAGGAATTCTTGAAGTAGATGAAGTGTTTTGTATGATAAGTGAAGTGTATGAGCCTGCCGAAGATAGTTTTCTTATGGTAGAAGCGTTGCAGGAAGCCATTAACGGTCATGAGAAGAACAATAAGGATATCAAGGTTCTGGACATGGGTGCTGGTAGTGGTTATGTCGGTTTCGCTGCAAAAGATATGGGTTGTCAAGTGACCTTTGTCGATATCAATCAGAAAGCTGTAGATATGATTCGAGAGCGGGATAAGCGAGCTACGGTCTTTGCTTCTGATCTGTTCTTTCGGGTGCCTAAAAAAACACATGATATTGTGGTATTCAACACTCCTTACCTTCCTAATGAAGAAGATGGTAGTATTCATGATGTGGCGTTGCATGGTGGCCCTAAAGGAACAGACATTGCTCTTCGTTTCCTCAAGCAGATAAATAAGTATATTGATGATGATTCCACGGTCTTGATGTTGGTGAGTAGTCTTGGTGATCTTAAGGATCTTGAGAACTTCCTCACCACTCATTGTTTCTCGTTTACGATTGCCGCCAAGAAGAAACTGTTCCATGAGGAGCTGTTCATCTATAATATTCGACGGCTTGATAACAGTACTAATCTCTCAAAGGAAGCACTTGCAATCCTTACTGCTCATATCCCTGAGAAATATACTGGCGTGCAGGTCTATGCAAGAGGAAAGCGAGGTATTATTTTCAAGGCAAAACTTGGTGATGAGCTTGTTGCCATCAAGGTTCCTTTGGAAGGTCGTGAGAGTGTGGCCGTCCTTGAAGGAAAGCATCTAAAGACGGCAAACAAGCTGCGTATCGGACCGAAACTGATTGAAGAGAGCTCTAAGTATGTGGCTATGGAGTTCGTCCAAGGAGAATTGATTGGTGAGTTTCTAGAGCAAGCGTCAGATGAAGAGAAGGAAGAGATTTTTGAGAAGATTCTCAAGCAGCTTGAGCTGATGGATCGTATAAAGTTCAATAAGTTTGAGTTGACAAACCCTTACAAGCATATTATTATCAAGGAAGGTCTTGAACCGATTCTTATTGACTTTGAACGGGCAAAATTTACGAGCAGACCAAAGAATGTGAATCAGTTCAAAGAATACATGAAGAAATTCATGGAGTGAATTTCTGATGCGCCAACAACTTTGTTGTTTCTCTACGTCCCTGATGTATGAAGAACTTTTAGGGATGAATTTCTAATTCACTAACAATGCTATTGCCCAAAGAGGGGGGAAAGTTAAATAAAAATAAGAAAATGCCCTATTCCTTTCGCTTCTTCTTTATTTTTTTAATCTCCTTTTCTAGCTGGAGTTTCTCAAGAAGTTCTTTGTAACGATTTCGGATAGTGACTTCAGTGAC
>JAGQJW010000035.1 GCA_020430425.1 Nanobdellota archaeon
TAAGATATTCTTTGCTGTTTATCAGTAAGGATGCTATCTCTTCTGGAGCGACGAAACCAAAACGATCAACGTGACCTGCGTAGTTTCTTATCTCTTTCTTGCCACCAATGATTCCAACACCAGCATAGTCATCTTGATGATACTTTTCAGGCTCAAAGAAATCATAAGTCAACTGGACAATCTCACTATTTTTATTGTGCTCGTCGATCTTCTCTTCAAGAATGCTATCCTCAATCCATACATCTTCTTTCTGATTGATCTGACAGTGACCCTCGTGATAGGGAAGAAGAATGCCATGATAGATGGTCATCTGTTGATAGGGATTTGATTCTACCAAGGGAATCTGTGACTTCTCTACTAGTTCTATTTTTCTAGCCATCAGTTCTCCTGCCTCACGAATCGTTGGGAAAAATCATAGACCGCCTTAAGCAAGATGAGCACAAGGATGATCAAGAGCAGGTAGGTAAGAGGATTCTTATAGAGCACACTCACTCCCCACAACAGCCAACTGGCTGCAACAAGCAATGCAGTAATAGTACATTCTCTTCTAGCGGTATTTCTCAAGTAGGAAAGATAGCCATGGATAAGATAGAATCCTGATGCAAGGAAAATGACTATTCCTAGCATAACCATCAAGAGTAGTGAATGTTTTGCCAACACAAAGGTCCATAGGGCGTAATAGGCAAGTCCCACAAAGAGGATCATGACTGCTGCAAGCGTCCATGAGAACAGTGAATCCTTCTTGAAATAAGTGATATCAGCGACCGTCTTTAATAGACCTGCAGCGCTGATGATAAAACTCAATACCGCAATGGTCTGGAAGAAGAGGCCTGATTGGGTGATAGAGAGCAAAAAGATAAGAAAGAAGAATAAGCCTGTCTGAAGATAAGCATTCAAAAGAGAGTAGGACTTTCTTGTAGAGAGCTGTTCAATCCTTGCCTGAACTTCCTCAATCTCCTGTAAAAGCTTGTCTTCCATGAAAAGAGGAGAATAGAAAGCGGTTTTTAAAAGTTTCCGGAAGGAAATAAGGGAATGCTAATGACTGTGGTTTCCGGAAGGAAATAAGGGAATGCTAATGACTGTGGTTTCCGGAAGGAAATAAGGGAATGCTAATGACTGTAGTTTTTGAAGGTTCTACTTAATTGATGCCTCTTCCGCAACGCTTGAACATCGGAATAAAGACAGTCTCGTAGTTGTTTCTGGTCTTCTCATAGAGAAAGCGAAGATCCTGATTATCAACTTTATAGCTTACTCCCTTATTATCCAGCCAGGCATCGTAGAAATCAATAGACTGTTGTGCAAAGAGAATTGAAGCAGTGCATGCTTGGGCCAGATCCTCAAAATCAGTTACCTTATCATACCAGTTCTCTTCAGGAAGCTGCAGCTCATACTTATCATAGACCTCTTCAAAAAGACCCATCTGGATCTCCTGCTGGAGCATGATGCTCTCAAAAGGCTGCTCACCCTCAAAGAGGTCAAGAGTCTTTCTATATAGTGCTAGAGCCTTGATCTCATTCTGGTAGGTCTCATAGATAGATTGAACCTCATTAGCATCCAGATCCTCATAAGGGTAATCAATAATGCTCACCTTATTGAAATCAGCAACGCTCCAATAGTTCTGCTTCTCAATCTCAAGACCATTACAACCAGAGAGCAAGAATAGAACAAGAACTACTAGACTCCAAAATCCACCTCTCATACCCTGTTGAGGGTAAAACTCTTTTATAAAGGTTCTCTAATGGATAGGACCATCCTTAACTACTTTAGTGGAGAGCTGTTTTCCACCAATCAGGAAGGGTTCATCATTGAGAAAGACCTGATGATCTCTTACATCAAGCTTTAAGGTCATGAACTGACCAAAATCAATCTCTTCTTGAGGATTCTGTGAAAACATTGCTCCTACTTCAAAATCAGCGGCGTCAAGCACTTCAACGACACTCTCATCTTCCGTCTCAGCTGCAAGGAGCATACCATGAGACATCTCGCCCCGCATCTTAGCAGGCTTGAGATTCTTGACAACAAAGATCTTTTTGTGAAGCAGTTCCTGGGCTGTATAATGGCCGACAAGACCTGAAAGAATCTGAATAGTCTCAGTCCCTATATTGACCTGTTCCATGAATAGTTTATCTGCATTCGGGTGCTGCTTGATATCAATAATCTCTCCAACCACGAACTGTACATCAGATGGCTTGAGAGGAGTAGTCTCTTTCTTTTCCATTTTCTTTTCCTTCTTCTCTTTCGTCTCTTGCTGCTTTCCTGAAAACTTCTTTCTCAGCTCTTCGATCTCTGCATCCTCAATCTTGGTGAAGAGTACCTTGGCTTCACCAATGGTATGATCCTGAAGGCTGAGCTTTCCTAGATCTGAAAACTTTTTCTCATCAGCATTGAGCTGGGAGAAGATCTCTTTTGAGGTTGCTGGAAGAAACGGTTCACACATGATCGCAAGATCCTTGACTGCATTGACTAGCAAAGTGATGTCAGCAGCAGCTTTCTGTGGATTCTCAGTTCTGGATTTCCACGGCTGAGCTTCCTGAAAATACTGGTTGCCGATACTTGATATCTTCATGAATTGCATCAATGCATCACGAAGCTTTACCTGCTTGAGCAGCTCGATAAAGATCGCTGTCTCACTTCTGAACTTCCCCAAGAACTCCTGAGCCTTTTCATCAAGCTCTTCTTCCTTAAGCGCACTAGTCTTACTCTCAAAGAACCTGTTGGTAAAACTCAATGTCCTGTTTACGAAATTACCGAAGTTAGCGATGAGCTCGTTGTTGAGACGTTCCTGTAAACCTTTCCAGGTGAACTGAGTATCAGCATTCTCTGGACGATAGAACATCAACACGTATCTATAGACATCACTTGGAATGCCACTCTTGACTGCATCATCACCAAAGACTCCGGTGTTTCTGCTTTTTGAGAATTTTGTGTTCTCATAATTGAGATATTCTGTGACATCAAGATGATAAACAAGATTGTAGTCAGGATCGTTCTGATCATCACTTGCGGCCATGAGACTTGCAGGGAAGATGATGCTATGGAAAGGAATATTATCTTTTCCCATGAACTGGTAGAGCTTTGCTTCTTTGCCCTGCCACCACTCCTTATATTTCTCTCCGACTAACTGTTCAGTGATAGAGATATAACCGATAGGAGCATCAAACCAGACATAGAAGACCTTGCTCTCATATCCTTCTTGAGGAATAGGAATCCCCCATTTAAGATCTCTTGAGATAGCTCGTTTCTTAAGACCCTCTTTGAACCAAGCGTTTGTAGTACGGATCGCATTCTCAGTCCAGTTGCCTTCTGCTGACTGTCTTTTGACCCACTCTTCAAGGAATGGCTGCAAGGTATCCAATGAGAGAAACAAATGTTTGGTTTCACGAAACTCTGGAGTGGAACCATCAATCTTAGCTCTAGGATCGATCAGCTCCTGAGGAGTCAAGAGCTTTCCGCAATTATCACACTGATCGCCTGTAGCTTCTTCAAACCTACAATGAGGGCAGGTACCTATAATATATCTGTCAGCAAGAAACATCTCACTCTTGACCGAGTAAGGCTGAGTGACCGTATCTTCCTCGATGAAACCATTGGCCTTGACTTTCTTGAACAGTTCTTGAGTGATAGCCTTATGATTGTCTAGGCTGGTTCGACCGAAGATATCAAAAGAGATGTCAAACCAATCATAGATTTCTTTGTGGATAGCAAAATATTTGTCGCAGAGTTCCTGAGGCGTGACTCCTGCCTCTTTTGCCTTGGTTTCTGTAGCGGTACCGTGCTCATCACTACCACAGATGTAGAGTGTCTCCCAATCCATCTGGCGAGAGAAACGTGCAAAAACATCGGCAGAAAGTACACAACCGACGAGGTTTCCCAGATGGGGAACATTATTTACGTAGGGTAAGGCACTGGTAATCAGGATTTTTTGAGTCATAGGCTCAAGAAAACACTAAAGATTTATAAACTCCTCTGAAATTCTGGGAGCTCCGTGCAATTTCATTGCTTTCACTCAGAAATTGCCGTGAGGAGAATTCCCCCGATTCCATAATCCCCCGGAATCAACTGGTCGAAAAGACCATTCTCCTTTTTATATCATACTCTATTACTTTAGAGGGTTACCTATGCTACCACAAAAATATCTTGATCAATACGCTGAAGGAAACTTTATCCGATGGAATATGCATGAGACTCCGCATCTAGGAATCCTTATCATCGACACTGATAATAAGCTTCGACCCTTCACTCCTGACAGGAGAGGAAAGTTCCACGAAGTACCCCGAGGACATTTTGATGATGAACTTACTACCAAGGATAAAGAACTTGTCTCTTTCTCAAGAGGTCTTGCTATGTTTGCAACCTATCGGCAATCCATCTGGAAAGAATATGTCAAGTCCTACGAAGAAGGGAAGAGAAGTATAGAGAAGCTTGCTTTAGATGCCGTCTACCTCCATGACTTTACTCAGAAGATGAGAAAGATACAAGAAGTACTTCAGGTTGAATCTTTTAGAGATGAAGAGGAAGAGAAGGACTTCAAGGACCTACGACGTCTGATCTTTGATGATAAAGGAAAACCTTGGCAGCAATACAAGCCTGAAACGAGTATCTTTCTCTATCGAACCCATGACAAGGAACTAGAATTCTTCCAGACCTCTGAACCGACCCTTTTCTATCTTAAGGCACAAAGAGAACTGATCAAGCAAAAGAAAGATGGATTGAGAACGGATCTTTTTGTTGGCGTACCAATGCAGGAGAACCCTTATATTGCACAAGAACTAGAGAGACTCTACAGCAATTCCTTCTTGTAGACGATAAGCAGCTCTTCAGTCAATTCTTCCATATCCAGATGGAGAGGAATCTTCTTGTTTGAGAAATATTTTTCCTTGAACTGCTCGATATCTCCTTCAGTGATCAGATCCTGCTTAGAGATATATGCAAACAAGGGTTTATCATACTCCTTGAGACGTTCAAGAAGCTTGAGCTGATCCTTGATAGAATAGGTATGTTCAGTCAAGTCAAAAACATATACAATGAAATTTGCTACATAACGCATCGCAAGATATGCCTGGATCTCAACAGGATTCATCTTCTCAGGACGATTAAGTGTTCCAGGAGTATCGATGAACTGGATCTTTATAGCATTAAGAGATTTATAGCCAAGATTCAAGCGCTTTGTGGTGAATGCATACTCGTTGATCTCGGGTTTTGCAGGAGTGAGCTTTGAGAGAAGAGTAGATTTTCCCACATTAGGAAAGCCAGCAAGACAGATAGTGAGCATATTCTCTTTGATCAGAGGATAGTTTCTCATCACCTGACGAGCCTTGTGCAAATACTCAAACTCTTTTTTTACCTGCTTGAAGACTGAAGAGATACGACCATAATACTCATTCATCAACTTCTTGATCGTTGCAGGATCCTGTGCCCGCTTCACCTTAAGATTATAGGATTTCGTGAAATCCCTGACCTGACCTAAAAGCCAATTGACACTACCGAGAGTCTTTTTCAGCTGCTTATAGTCAAGAGTGAGACGAAGAAGCTTTGCATAGAACTCATGGAGGTTATCAAAATTAGGATACTTATCGATAATCAGCTGCAATTGCTTAGAAAGAGACTCTCTTACCGCTTTGAGCTTGACCAGAGAAAGAGTCTTCTCTTTATTCAAGGCTGACTTCTCATAATCTGCGAGCGTATGGTTACGAGCAGCGTCTCTTGCCTTCTTGAAAGCGATATCTAAGAAAACATCGCTCCGTTCAATAATTGGCAGATCTGAAAATCCCATATCCTATTGAAAAACCCTCTTATTTATAAATGCGACTCTCTTTTACCTTTTTATGGATAAGATCATCGAGTATTTCTCCAAATTCTCCAACGAAGTACGGGATACTGAAAAAGGAATCTTTGGAGTAAGCGATCTTGAACATATCAAGGAATTCTTCGGACAGGTCAATCTCTTGGGAACTTTTGTCGATCTAGGAAGCGGTGATGGTCGAGTCACTATTCTTGCTGCTAGCTGGGCTCAAGAGACAGGAAACGATGTCAACGCAATAGGAATCGAATTTGACGAAGAACTTGTTGAGAGAAGCAAGAAACATGCTGCAAAACTAGAGACTGACGTAACATTTCTCTGCCAAGACTACGAAGATTATGATTTCTCGAAAGTAGACGTGCTCTTCTCATACGCTGACCATGCCTTTAGCGAACCGTTTGTCGAGAAACTCAAGAAAGAATTCAAAGGAACACTCTATATCTATGAAGGGGTCCACTTTCCAGAAGGACTCAAGAAAGGAAAGATCATCTGGGTAGACCAGACTCCGATCATTCCCTATACTGTTGATACGGACATGGAAGAAAAACCAAAAGAAGAGAAAAAGCTTCGAGGAAAGCATGCTGTAATCAATAGTCGGTTTACTCTCAAAAAATAATGCCTAAAAAACAAGCGTTTTTTGGCACCATTTCAAAGAAAAAAATATCACCTAATGATGATGGTGATGCTCTGCTTCTTTAGCTTCCTCAAACGTCTTATGGACCGTTCCATCCTCATGCTCAGCAGGAGTATAGATCGTATAGACCTTCAAATCCTCAGTCTCTGAGGTATTCTTGACGTAATGCTTGGTTCCAGAAGGAACAATGACCACATCATCGTCACTAAGAGTAAACTCTTCTTCATCGATCTTGACATAAGCAGAACCTTTCTCAACCCTGATGAACTGGTCGATGTCATCATGCTGCTCTTGCGGGATCTCTTCGCCGACTTTGAGGCTCATTACCACAAGCTGCATCTGTGGGCCGGTATACAGCACCCGTCTGTAATCAGTATTATCTAATGTCTCTTTCTCAATATTTCCAAAATAAGGTTTCATAGTATCATCCTCCAAAAAGAGCTAGGTAAACATCATATATAAGGATTGTTAAAGTGAGAGAAAAGAGAGAGGTTATTTTCACTTCTTACTCTTTTTCATCATCTTTCTTGCTTGACTTCTGTGACTGCAGACTGTGATGCCTGATCGTTGAGATCACATCCCAATCATGACCTGCAATGCTCATCACTTTATTGGATCCGTAGATTCTGGTGACTCTCTTATGCAAGACAAAATAGGCAACAAGAAATCCTACCCCAAGAATAAGACTGACCGTGCTTACCGTTCCAAAATTTACTCCAAGACCTGCAAGAAACTCAACTGTCCCTAGTAGCAGGAAAAGGGTGTAAAGAATCAATAGCGATGAACCGATACGTAAGAAGAGTTCGTAATGACCGATATCTAGTTCTACTGCTTCAATGGATGAAAGGTTCAGATCCTCGAAGTGGGTTGTCTTATTCGTCTTGATGAGTCTCTTATCAGTAAGGTAGACTGCATTGCCAAAATTATTGATGACCCGCTCACCTTTCTGTAAAAATTCATGTAACATTTGTCCAACCTCTTTTTTATTATAAGACTCCTAATTTTCCTGTATGCCTGAAGTAGAATTTCCTGAATTCCTCCAGACCGAATATGATCGCACCAAAAAGCACCATCAAAGGTATAAGATGCATATCAAACGGCAAAGTATTAAAGACTTTCTGAAAGGGAGGCCACCAGATGATCAGGGCAAGGATTCCTAGTTCTGATGCAAGACCTACCATCAAGAGCTTATTCTCCCATAAAGGCTTCTGGATTGCTGGCATCCTTACTGTTCTGCATGTCAAGTTGTTGAAGACCTGAGTGATGATGATGGTTGCAAAAAAGGCGGTGACAGCACTTCGGTAGAGTGGGTCAGTCAACGACAAGGGACTACCGAAGTGCCAGCCACCAGAATACAGGACAGTAAAGAAGAGGATAAAAGAGAATATGGTCTGTAAAGGACCGATGACACCATAGCTTCGAAGGAGCATTCTGCCAGTCAAGAGCTTTGCTTTCGTATTTCTAGGAGGATGCTTCATCACATCACTCTCAGCAGTTTCCTGACCAAGACTGATTGCCGGAATCATATCTGTCCCTAAATCTATTGCCAGTATCAGAAGAACAGGAAGTGCAAGAGGCCAAGAGAGCAGAACCATAGCAAGGAAAGGGAGAATCTCAGGCATGTTTGATGTGAGGATATAGAGAATGAATTTCTTGATATTATCAAAGACTGTACGGCCTCCTTTGATTGCCTTGATGATGGTTGCAAAATTATCGTCAAGCAAGACCATATTTGCAGCATCTTTAGCAACATCCGTGCCACTCTTACCCATAGCTACACCGACATCAGCCTGTTTGAGAGCAGGAGCATCGTTGACACCATCACCCGTTACTGCAACGATCTCACCCATCTCCTGAAGGACACGAACGACACGTAACTTATCAGCGGGCAAACTTCTTGCAAAGATGACATGCTTGAATTTGAGCTTCTCCTTGAGCAAGTCATCAGACATCTTCTCCAATTCATCGCTTGTGATCGTCAGCACCTCGTCCTTGATGATGCCTGTCTGTTTGGCAATAGACTCTATAGTGGTTGCCTGATCACCTGAAATGATGATGATGCGTATGCTTGCCTGATAACATTCCTGCACTGCCTGAGCGATCTCACTTCGAGGAGGATCCTGTAAGGCAACCAGACCCAAGAAAGTAAAATTATCCTTTTCCATAGTCTTCTGGTCAGCAAGAGATTTTCCTAATTGTTTGTAGGCAAGAGCAAGCACGCGATACCCTTTCTTTGAGAGATCCTCATTCTGTTTGATGATCTTCTTTCTCTCTTCACCACTTAAGGCTCGCTCTTTTCCTTCAAAGAGAAGAACAGGAGTTTTTTTCAATACGGCTTCCAATGAACCTTTGAGATAGGCAACCCGTTGATCCCTATAATTATGGGCTGTGATCATATACTTCTTATCACTGTCAAAAGGAATCTCGATCAATCGTTTCGATTCCTCATAGGGATTGCAATCCTTCTGTGTTCCTACAGCCTGCTTCAGAGCAACTTCAGTAGGATCTCCTGATGATTTCTCAGCAGAGAAGATTGTTGCGTTATTACAGAGGTACATAGTGTCCAGTAAGAGACTGAAATGCTTATCACTGATGCTATGCAGGTAATGCACCTTCTCTTCATCATAGAAGGTCTTGTGGAACTCATCATAGACATATTCAGTCCCATTGAAGAACATATTCCTGACTGTGAGCTTGTTCTGGGTCAAGGTACCCGTCTTATCGGTACAGATGACAGTGATACTTCCTAATGTCTCAATGCTTTCGATATCCTTGACCAGAGCGTTGTGTCTGGCCATACGTTGGGCAGCAATGCTAAGAGTGAGAGTGACTGTTGGCAGGAGACCTTCAGGAACATTAGCGACAATGATGCCGATGGCAAAAACAAGGCTCTGCCAGATGTTCATCCCAACCAAGAAACCAAGACCAAAAAAAGACACTCCTAACACTATAGCAATACTTGAGATGACTTTCACGAACTCTTCCAATTCTTTCTTAATCTTTGATTTCTGTAAGGCTACATCACTTGCAAGATGAGCGATCTGTCCGATCTGAGTAGCATCCCCTGTCCTGACCACAATAGCTTTTCCACTTCCCGACTGTACCAATGTGCCTGAGAAAACCATATTCCTTGAGAGAAGCTCTTTCTCATGAGTCGGTTCGACACAACGAAGCTGAGGTTCTGACTCTCCAGTCAGAGAAGAATGATCGACCTTGAGCTCGTAAGCCTCAATGATTCTTGCATCTGCCGGAATCTTATCCCCTTCCCGAAGTACGATGAGATCTCCTGGAACCAAGTCTTTCGCATCCACTTCAACATGCTCTCCTGAACGGATGACGGTGATCTCTTGAGGGAGAAGATTACGAAAACTTCTCATAGCCTGCTCAGCTTTGTATTCCTGAAGGAAGGTAAAACTTGCATTGAGAAAAGTGACGCCTAGCAACGCATATCCAATGATACCATCAGTTCCCTTTCCTGGAGAAAAATATTCCGCAAGAAAGGAGAGTAATGCTCCGATCAATAAGAGCAACGAAAAGAAGTTCTTGAACTGGAAGAGAAATTTCAGCCAAAGAGGAGTTACGTTCTTCTCGCTCAGGACGTTTGGACCATACTCTTCAAGGAGTTGTTGCGACTGATCCT
>JAGQJW010000036.1 GCA_020430425.1 Nanobdellota archaeon
ACACCTTTTAGGGAAATATACTGCAGAAGAATTGAAAGATGGAATGAGACACAAGCCTGCAGAACTTGCCGCAAAGACTCATTATTATTATCCTGAAGAGCAAAAGAATATTTTTGCAGTCAATTATTATCAGCCTAAAACGAAAAAGTTGGATGAATCAATCCGATTATATCATCTTTTGCCATTGCTAGTTGGCGCATCAAAGACAAAAAGCGGCATCTACACCATGGCAAACAAGATCAGCGAGACTACTGAACCGAGAGTAAGTATTTTCGCTGACAAGAACGAAGCAGTCTTGTTCTGATTACTTTTTTCTCACAAAGCAATCAGCCGTATGATCATCGACCATGCCAACGGCTTGCATAAACGCATACATGATGGTCGATCCAACAAAGTTCATCCCTCGTTTCTTGAGATCCTTTGAGAGTGCATCGCTTACTTCTGTTCGAGTAGGAATTTCTCCTAACGTCTTGAAATGATTCACTAAAGTCTTTCCATCAACAAACTTCCAAACGTATGCATCAAAGCTGCCAAACTCACTCTGGATTTCTAGAAACACGCGTGCATTTTGTACTGCACTTCGAATCTTGAGTTGGTTGCGGATGATGCCAGGATTCAAGAGTAGTTCCTGAATTTTTTTCTCACCATATTTTGAGACTTTCTTCGCATCAAAATTATCAAAGACTCGTTTATACTCCGCACGCTTATTGAGTACGGTTTCCCAAGACAGTCCTGCCTGTGCACCTTCAAGGATGAGAAATTCAAAGAGCAGCCGATCATCATGGATGGGTCTTCCCCACTCATGGTCATGATAATCAAGATAGAGTTCGTTTTTTGGGTTCGCCCAAGTGCATCGTGTAACCATTGTAAAAAAAGGGAGAGAAGAAAGTATAAAAATAGTTTGTTTGCATGTCCAGTGGTTAACAGCCTATTCTTGCACCATCAAGATCATAGTCCATCTCAAGCCAGCTAAAACCATATTCATTTGCCTGTTGACAGAACTGGCTTGCAGATAATTCATACTCAACACCAAAGACAGCCTTATCCTGTTTGATGAAAGGCAAAAGCAGTTCACATTCATCATACTCAAAGCATTGTTCATTTACGGCAAAGTCAAAAGAGCTGACAAGGTCATCGATCTGGTCAAGATCATTTTTCAGGCCGATTGCAAGACCTCGTTGGTGCGCTTGAGTTGCTAGCCATCTGTTATAATCAAGCTGATCGGCAGCCGTAAGAGAAAGTCCAGTATTGTTCATATAGCCATCGACGTTGTCTGGTTCGACTCCATCACACCCTTTAGATTGTGCAAGGTCCAGTCGAGAAAGCATGATATCCTTTACCACCTCACTTCTTACATCAAGCCATCGTTCATCTGGCCAGCCATCAAGAGTGTTTCCTAATACGCTTTCAGGGAATTGGTCTGAATCGCTTCTCCATTCTTCATAGGAGCCTGCACTGAAATAGCAGATCACTTTCTTTCCTTGAAGGTGAATCTGCAGGATGGTGTCAGAAGAAGTATCTTCAAGATCGATGTCATAGACATCAACGTCATACTGCTGTAAGTCTCCTTGCAGTTGCCAATGCCAAGTAAGTTCTGGTTGTGGTTTCCACCAGATAGGTCCCTCTGATGGGGAAGAAGGAGTCGTATCACCGAGGTGGTCCCGTTGATCAAGGACAGAGTTATCTATTCCAGAAGTCACGATGTCATCATAGCTCGTGTTCTGCTGCATCTGTTCTTCAGTAAAATTTGCTGTCCGTTGCGCAAAGGTAGTAGTACAGCCTGTAAGAATAAGCAGTGAAAGCATCGCAACCAGTACCCACCTTATCATGCATCATTTCAAGGTTTTCTCACTTATATCTTTTGCGGCCTTCACCAATCCTTGAAAGAGAGGGGCAGGATGCAAGAGACTGCTCTTGAGTTCTGGATGTGCCTGTGTTGCGATAAAATAAGGATGATCAGAGAGTTCGATGAATTCCACCAGTCGACCATCAGGACTCTTTCCGCTGATAGTAAGGCCATATTTTTCCAGAAGAGAATGATATGCAGGATTCACTTCATAGCGATGCCGATGTCGTTCACTCACTTCAGCTTGTTGGTATAAGGAGAATGCAAGACTGTTCTTTTCAAGCAGTGCAGGATATGCTCCTAGACGAAGCGTCCCTCCAAGATTATGAAGGTCTTTCTTGTCAGGCAGGATATCGATGATCGGCTCTGGCGTATCGGCATCTATTTCAGTGGTATGTGCATCTAATCCCATCACGTGACGGGCAAATTCAACTACGGCAAGCTGCAACCCATAACAGAGACCTAGATAAGGGATCTTCTGTTCTCTGCAATACCTGATGACTTCTATCTTTCCTTCGATTCCTCTGCTTCCAAAACCACCAGGGACAATGACTCCTTGTACACCCTTGAGTTCAGCAGCAATCGATTCTTCGTCGATATGTTCGGTGTCTACCCATTTGATGACTACGTGCACCTTCTCATGGGCTTCACAATGCTTGAGCGCTTCAACAACGCTTGCATAGCTGTCTTCAAGAGCGGTGTATTTTCCGCAAAGAGCGATGGTGATCTCTTTGACTGCTTCTTCTTGTGCATCGATGAGTTTTTCCCATTCAGAGAGATCTGGCCGTGCGTAGAGTTGAAGACGAACATTGATCTGTTCGACAAGTCCCTGTTCCTGAAAAACGAGAGGAATCTTGTAGACGCTATCTACATCAATGGCGCTGATAACTGCTTGTTCTGACACATTACAGAACATGGCGATCTTTCGTTTGATGGCTGGCGTGACCATCTCAGAACAGCGAGGTAAAAGAATATCTGGATAGATGCCTCGTTGCATCAGTAAAGAGACTGATTGTTGGGTAGGTTTTGATTTCTGCTCATTCACACCAGCAGGAATAGGCACGTACGTCAAGTGTACGAACATGACATTTTCTTTTCCTTCCTTTGCCTGCAATCGTCGAGCGGCTTCTAGATAAAGTTCGTTCTCCATATCACCGACAGTACCACCTATTTCGATGAGAACAATGTCTGCTTCCTGTTCCTCACCGATTCCCTTCCACCAATTGAGAATATAATTCGTTGCGTGAGGGACGAACTGGACGGTCTTTCCCAGATAATCACCTTCCCGTTCCCGCAAGTAAAGCTCATGGAAGACCTTTCCCATCGTCAGGTTCTGCCGACCAGTACAAGACGTGTTGATGAATCGTTCATAATGGCCGAAATCCATATCGACTTCTGTCCCATCCTCAAGAACGAAGACTTCCCCATGCTCAACAGGGTTCATCGTGCCGGGATCGACATTGAGATAGCCGTCACACTTAATGGGAACGACCTTATAATCCTGTGAGAAAAGCTGTCCGATAGAAGCAGCTGCGATTCCTTTACCTAATCCTGAAAGAACTCCACCCGTAACAACGATATATTTTGTCATACGGGATTCTTACATCCATTCGCTAGAATATAAATTTTTCTAGGGTGCAACACTATTGAAAAGAACCAGAAGCGAATCACTTCTTGGAAAACGCCTTGATGATCTTTGCTGCTATAAAGACTTCAAAAAGACTCAAAGGGACAGCAAAGACAAGGAGAAGAAGAGGAAGCACCTGCAGATTATAGGCGACGATCCACATCATCAAAAAGGAAGGTAACCAAGACAGGATAACGGATTCCTTCAAAGAGAACTTCTCAAGGAGCTTGAAGATCAGAAAGGCCAGAAGAAGACTCCAGACCGTCCAGAGAATCCCGTTGAGAGGAGTCGTTTCAAAGATCAGACCCAAAGAAGAGAACTGACGGACCCAGTATTGCTTGAAGACCAGTTCATTTCTCAGGAATTCAAAGAAGGTGATCCAAAGGCCTGCTGCAATAATGGAAAGAAGAGTTTTCTTTGTAGACATCAGATAATATGTTGAGATTCGAAGTTTATAAAATAGGTAGATAATGAAAGATCATAATTTCAACGAAATGGCATTCTTTATTTTCATGAGTGTTGAGGGAGGAACCTGAAAAGAAGTCTCGTAGGGCGCGTAGTTCTTTCCCCATTGTTCGTCAACAAATTCTATTTCATCATACCTACGAGAAGAAGAGTATCGAGGGATGATGTGGAGATGGAGATGGTTTGCGACGTTACCAAGTGCCGCATAGTTCATTAGGTCTGGATGGAATAATTCACTTAACGCTTTGTTCACTTGCCGCGCTATATCAAAAAGTTCTTCTTGTTCTTGAGGTTGCATGTCCATAAGATCAAGCGCATCAGATCGTTTTGCCCAGATATAGGTCCTTCCCAGATAATACTGTTGAGGATGCAGATAGAGTTCCCAGAAGGAATACTCTTTGATTTTCAGTTTCTGGAATTTATCAGAACTCATGGTAAAAAAATAAGAGAAGAGAAAGTATAAATGTCTTGCCTTATGGTTTAAAAATCACTCAAAGAATTCTTTGTACAACGCCACAAATACCCCATTCGTCCAGCCGAATCCCTTTTGTGTCGGATACCGTCCGCTCTTTCCAATTGCTAGATCAACGACATCATACTTCTCCCAGAATGCTCCCGTCTCTTCAAAGAGCTGGTTGTTGAGTTCTAGCCACTTGCCAGCGATCCGTTTTGCATCATCAAGGAAATGGTATCTCTTGAGTCCTTTGATGACGATCCATTGGAGGTTTGGCCATCCGTTTGGATAATCCCACTGGGTGAAAGGGTCAAGATCTTGTTCATCAGTGGTCACCAATCCCCCCTCATATTCGAATCGTGTAAGATGATCGACCATGCGATGTGCTTGCTCTTCACTTGCAAGTCCTGCCCAGAGAGGAAAGAATCCTGCCAAGGAGAAGCGGGTTCCTTTCTCTTGATGGATATGATCATAGTCAAAGAAGAATCCTTCTTCTTCATTCCAGCACTGCGTATTGATCTGTTCCTTTCGAAAGAGTGCTTTCTGTTCATACTCAGTTGCTTTCTTCACTCGTCCCAAAGTATGATAAAAAAAAGAGAGGTCCATCTCATACTTATAGAGACAGCTGTTTAGATCGATTGGAGTAAAGTCGAGACAACGTCGATCAAATCTGCTCGTCATATCCCACCCACTTTCGTGTTCTGCTGTCTGGTGAGTAATATTGTGGTCACAGTATCGAGAGAGACCGCTTTCTAGTAGGTGTGCTGAAACTCCTGTTCCCATCCAATAGTCTTTAAGCTCTCGTTCTAGGACGGGAAGCTGTTCAGTAAGCCACACCAAGTCATGAGTCTTCTCATGGACGAGGCGGACGAGTGTAGAGAGAAAGGGAGGTTGTGAGATACCAAGGTTGTAGAATTTGTTTCTTGCAGGGATAATGTCAAAGCGTTGCTGCAGGTAACGAAAGTTGTCAATCATACCTTTGACAAGTTCAAGATGCGTATCATCTGTGAGGAGTCCAACGCTGATGAAAAAAGTATCCCAATAGAACTGATCGTCATTGAATGCATCTGCATTTGGTTTGATGAAGTGATGAGGAAGACCGATATGTATCCCCTTATCTTCTGGTGAAAAGACGAGAAGCTCATTCCAATACTGTGCAATATGGCGGAGTGCCTTTTCGTACTTCATTTATAGTGTGCCCGACTATTGAGTTCTTCTTGTGTTGCCAATACGCCAAAAGGAGGTGCTAGGATGAGTAAGGAAAGAAGTATTCCTGAATTTCCTCCTGTCAACCGAGTGAGACTTCGAGTGTAAGGAGTGAAGACCGCTAGATGAGTGATGAGTACCAATAGAGGAACCAATAAGTAGAGGAAGTGGTAGCTATGCAGATTGAGAAGAAAGAAGATGAGAAGCAGTTGAGGAAAGACAAGAACTATTGCCAAGAGAGGGCTTGGTGCGTGCTGCTGATGCTCCTTGAGTTCTGCTACCGTATAGGCATACCAGACGGCACCATAGATGCCACCAGTAAAAAGAGCGAGTAAGAAGACGCCGATACTGTTTCTTCTTTTGATATGTTCAAGTGCGTTTGCAAAGCCTTCCTGCTGTTCTGCCGTCGTGATATCCTTCTTGTTGGCATATTCGATGGCATCATCCACTTCATTTTCTGAGAATCCTTTCTTGATGAGAAAATCATGGAGCTGATGCGCCTTGTAGCCTTGCGCCTCTTCAGTCTTGATGTATGAGATCAGCTTTGCATTGACCATGGAATCTTCTTGGTAGATTTTTCTTTAAAGACTTTCGTTATCTCTTCAAAGTAGAAAAATAGAAGCTATTTCTTTTTGTATCGTTTGATGATCTGTGTAGTGGTAAGGCTTGAGATGTCATCATCAGAGAAGCCAAGTTTCTCAACCCAAGATAAGAGTTCATCACGATCCTCTCCTTCTATTTCTAGAAACTCCGGAACATGTTCCTGTTTTCCAAGATACTTGTCAAATTCAAACTTCACTTCACCGATCTTGTAGGATTCTCTATGCTTAGAGAGATTTCTAAGATATTTGAGAGGAAGATGTGAGAGGAATTCAGCCATCTGATCAAAGTCGGCAACCTCAACCTCATATTCTTCAGAGACCTTGAATTGCACGTCCTTCTTTCGCTTCTTCATATTGAGAAGAACCTGATCTCCCTCTTGCCTTACACGGAGAATAAATCCGTCACCTTTGTACTGGACCTGGTTCATATCAGCATCAAATATTTTCTTTGCTCCAAACGAGAGAAGTTTTTCCACCACTGCTTGCTTGTCCACCTCAAGGATGACCAGTTCTGTTTCCATAAGAATAATTTTTTAGAAGACCACTTATAAAGTTTACCCAGAAAAGAACAAGAAAATAAAAGAAAAAAAAGAAGAGCTGTGCTCTTCACCATTTATGCCTTAAGTAGTTCCATATACTTCTTCTTGAAGACAAGTACGAAGTACAGGTTCAAGATCGCTACTGCATAAGCGGCTCCACCAGCAGCAGGTGCGAGTGCCAAGTGGAACAAGGTGATGTTCAGACTGATCGGCACTAGCATCAGAGTTGCAAGTGGCACTGCCCTGTTGAACAGGAACATCAGCCCGATCAGAATTTCAAATGATTTGAGTACAGGAAGAAAATATCCGGTTGCAGCTATAGCACCAAAGAAGTTTCCTGCGGCTGCAGACATAGGTCCTAGGGATGGCAGAAATCCGAAGAATCCATTCAGACCAAAGACGACAAGGATTGCTCCAAGCAGTAGACGTAACACCAATACTAATTTTTTGTTATTCCATGAAAACATTGTTCTAACCCCTTAAAACGATAGAAAAGATAGAGAAGTATGAGTTTATAAGATTTATGAAGAGTGCTATGAAAAAAGAAGGAAAAGCAATTTGAAAAAGAATGAAGGACAAAAAAGGGAGAAAAAAGGAAAAAAAAGAGAAAATTACCCTTTTTAGAAAATTTAAAGATGAAAAGAGAGTCAAAAAGAAAGAAAAAAAGGGGAAAATTCTAGCAGAATAGGTTGAAATGAGAAAAAAGACGAGAGAGAAAGAAAAAAAGGTCAAATAGAGAGTGAACAAGAAATTATTTAAAGAAGATTTGTTTCTCACCATAGGTGCAACGTGTATGAGAATAGCCATTATTGCAGAGATTGACAGGGAAAATGAATTTCCGCACGAGTTTTCTCCCATCAGGTATCACCATGTAGGATACTGGCTTCAGGAACTTTCAAAAAGACACGAAGTCGCTATTGTTGATTGGAGAGATCTTGATGAGGGGTTCAATGCAAAGGAATATGTTATTCAAGGTGAGCAGAGACCTCAGATAATCAGAGAAGAAAAGAATCTAGAGGATCTTGGAGACGTCATCCTTATCAGGCAGTCAGGCCCCATGCATAGCCAGAAGCGAGGAACTGAAAAATTCAAATTTTCTGAGGAAAGCTATAAACAGTTCTTGACTAGCATCAAGCAGTTCTCAAGACCAGTGATTAATGATCCTGAAATGCTTATGCTTGCAATATCAAAAGAATACCTACTCACTCTAGAAAAGAATGGGCTACCCGTCATCCCTTCTCTGATTGTGACAAAACCAATCTCTATCGATGCGCTCAAAGAGCATCTGATCGCACTTCATAGTTGTCGAGAAGTGGTCGTCAAACCAAAATTATTCAGTGGATACGGTGCAGGCGTAAGAAAATTAAGCTCATTCTCAAATGACAATGAGTTCAAGGAATATTTTGAGAAGTTCAACCCACTCATCGCACAACCAGTTCTTGAAAGCATCTATGTTGAAGGAGAATTCTCACTCATCTTTCTTGGAGAGCAGGTAAGTCATGCAGTGAACAAGATTACAGGCTCGTTTCTGATCAATCAGGATTTTAACCCCACATATTCCCAGTTCGAACCAAGCGAAGAGATGATTGAAACTGCCAGACAGGTCAAGAAGATGATCGAGCAGGAATATCACTGTTCAATGGATGGGATCATGAGATTTGATTTCATCAAAAAAGACGGTATTTTTCTTCTTAATGAGATTGAGATGATAAATCCTGGCTTGTATATCAGAGACTTGAATATGTATCCTGAGTTTCTTGAAAAGCTGGAAAAGTATTTAGTGAGTGTCAAAGAGAAATTCGACAGCAAGTTCATAGAGCAAGAGCTCAGATAATGATTTCAGATGGCAAGAGGATATGACATCAAATTCGTGATAAGGACTGCAGGTCAGAGGCCTGACAAGTGGTATGATACTCACCAGTATGCTGCATGGAGATATTCTGGATTTCTTAAGGGATTGCAAGGAAAGAAAGTAGGATTTATTCAGTTTGAAGATATCATGAACCACCTGCAGGAAGGAAAAGACATTCCCGTATTTGAATTTGACATCTCAGGAAAGTGTTTCAAGAAGACTGACCAGAAAGGGATTGATGCACAAGTTGTGGCAACAGAAGTGTTTGAATCTGTTCCTGTAAGTTTTGCAGAGAAGTCAAGACAGATGTCTCAAGTAAAAGAATTTTATCGCCATCAAAAAGAGAAGGGGTCAGTCCAGACCTATATCAACTCATTAGATTCTTTGAAGTCTCAAGATAAATACTGGCTGCTTGATGTTCAGAGAAATAGTCCTCAGACTCCAATGGCACCATCATTTTTCTTCTCATCGAAAAAAGATCTAGAAGAATTCTTGAAAACAGAGAAAAAGGAATACATTCTCAAGGCACGATTGGGAATGGCAGGTGTCGGTACGGGGAAACTGACAGAAGAGAGTCTTGAAAGCATCACTGATGAGAATATTCAAAGTCACGTCATCCAGGAAGAAGTGAAGAACATTATTTGCGAATTGAGAGTCGTTTATGGCCCTCATACAGAACATCTAGGGACAAGAGCATTCTTTCAAAGAAGAGCTCCTTGGGAGAAAAGAGCCACAAGCCAGAAGAAACATACAGCAATGGAGTATGAGCTTTCAGACTATGAGAAAGAGATCTCAAGACAGATCATAAGCTATGCCGGTGTCGAAGTAGGGTCTGCTGACTGGCTGATCTCAGTTCCAGAAAGCACACCCATCAAAGAGAACATCTCATCACAGGAACTAGCAGCAATCATTCATGAACAAGGCCAATACTACTTTGCTGAGATCAATGGTTTTGGAACAAATTTTGGACCATTAGTATCTCCGTATGATCTCAATGAGACAGTAGCCAGAAAAATATCCCAGAAATATTTACAGGACTAGAAGAATGCCACACTGCGAACTGATTACCACTTCATCATTTGTTTCTCATCAAGAGTTGAAGAAAGCGATGAAACATTCTCAGGATCTCGGTTTCAATACCGTAAGGATTTCCCATCTCAACAACATATTCTTTGACAAATGGGCAGGAACACCACAAGAAAGAAAAGAGCAGTTGAATCAGGCGATAAGAAGTGATGCAGATTGCATCAGAGCATGTATTGGAGGGTCAGGCGTTATACACTTCCTTAAAGACATCCAGTTCTCAGAACTGAAATCAAGACCGAAATTTCTTGTAGGTTCAAGCGATCTCACTCCTCTTCTCAATCAGAGCTATCAAAAGACAGGCATCATCAGTCTTCATGGACCAAACGCAATAAAAAGAATAGATAA
>JAGQJW010000037.1:0-8234 GCA_020430425.1 Nanobdellota archaeon
TCATCAGGTGGATCTGGCAAAATGGCAGCGGGATAATCCTGAGAAAGTCAAAGAGTATGCTGATTTTTTCAAGATGGTGGATGAGAAGGTCAAGGATCTCAACCTACCCTCTTCTGCCAACGTTAATTACGTCAAAGGAATCGCTTCTCCGCCCTATTTCAAGTAAAGCCTTATAAATTCCTCATTCTTTTCACCTCTTATGTACGTCAAGAAGCTTGCTGTCAACAAGAAGAATTTTGTTCATCATATCACCGATCTCAATATCTCTTTCAACTCAAATGATGGAGGTATTGACCGAGAGATACTTCTCAAGAATAATCATGAAGGTATTATTCAGACAACAAAGGGAGAGCCTCTCCTGTTCTGTGATGCAACCTTCAAGGACAATATTCAGGCCATGAGAAAAGGAGCGGCAGTCATCATACCAAAGGATATCGGTTTTATCATTGCAGAGTGTGGTTTGACAAAAGATTCTATCATACTTGAGTCAGGAAGCGGTGGTGGTGGTGCAACGGCTCACTTGGCAGCCTTATGTAAACACGTCTATAGCTATGACATCAACAAGAACCATCTCAAGACAGTGCAGGAGAATCTTGAACGCCTAGAGCTTGATAATGTGACTCTAGAAGAGTGCAATATTATTGATGCAACTCCAAAGGAACAGGTTGACCTAGCTCTTATCGATCTTCCAGAACCGACCATTGCCATTCCAAAAATCAAAGAAGTGGTCAAGCAAGGTGGTTTTATCGTCTTCTATACTCCTCAGATCAGTCAGGCGCAGGAAGTCATCGGTCAGCTTGATGAAGACTTTCGGGTGATGAGAACGATTGAACTCATCCAACGGGATTGGGTGGTAGAAGAGAAGAAGCTACGGCCAAGTCATCAGATGCTAGGTCATACGGCTTTTTTGACAATTGCGAGGATTTTTAGAAAAGAATAATGAAATGAAAATGTACTGAGCAACAAAGTTGCTGGTACATTTATTTCACAAAAAATACGCGATGACAAAAGGTGAAATAAATGGATGCATATATTTTAGTGACTTGTGAAAAAGGAAAAGAAACTGACGTGTTCAAGAAGATGAATGAACATGAAGAAGTAGTGGGAACGCACATCATCTTTGGCGAATGGGACGTGATGATCAAAGTGAAGACGGAAAGTCCAGAAGAGCTAGGAACCTTCATCCTTGACAAGATCAGACCGCTTCCAGGAGTTCTCCTGACCAGCACGCTCATCGTAGCAAAATAAGTTTGTTTCAGACTATTTTGCAGACTTGAAAGAGTTCATATGCTGTTCAATCACTTGATCTATCTCTTCTTTAACGCTCATAGGATAATCAAGAAGTTTTCCGTTGATTCTAAACAAGTCCTCATAGCTATTAGCTATTTCAAAAGGATGTGAGAACCATGATTCTAAAAGATCAGCTCCGGTAAATTTAGTGAGAAAATTTTCAAGTCCTTCTTTTGTTCGAAAATCCCATTTTGCTTCTTCCCGTCCTAAAATCTTGATAGGATTCTCTTCTTCATCTCGTACTTTTTCCGTATAGGGGTTGTTTGAAAGAATGGTGGTCAACCCTTCTAGAATAGTATCTAATCGTTGAGGTGATTCTTCATAAGGGATGTGAAATCCATATCTTGCCCCGACTTTTTTTGGATTTCTTGTATACTTGTCTTGAATTTTTGCGACGGGGTCCTGATTCTGAGATTCAAAATCATCAAGGACAGAACTTCCCTTTTCACTGAAATCATCAACCCTAATACCCTTACTAAGCATATTCATTATTACGCTTGGATCAGGAACAAATGGTTCCAGTTGCATTGTCGTTCTTTCCGGAATATTGTTGAATGCCTTCTGATATGCTGCATGTGTTGCCTTACTTGATCGCTTAGTTACCACAACATATCCTTGATTAACATGGTCTATGATTGCTTGTGTTGCCATTCCTCGATCAAGAATGTAACTGTAAATTTGCGCATATTTTGATTTAGACCAACCAGCCGTATCAACACCTAGTGAAGGGAGAAGGTCAATAATTTGTTTATGAGAAAGATTAATCTCTGCTCCCATACCCCCAACGGTGTTGTAGGAAGGAAACGTTACCCCTAGAACTTTATATCTTAGTTTGCTAAGACCATATAGTGTGTGTCGCCAAGTGGTTCCTTTACCTTGTTTATCAGTTCCAATAAGAGCAAAAATTGGCTTGATATTGGTTGAATCAGGATTCTGATAGATCTGCACCATTTTAGCTTGCCATCTGGTCTTTGTAGCCATTGATCAGAATGGTCTCTGGTCGTTCTGGAGTCTTATACTTGTAGCCAGTGATCTTGAAGTCATCGACATCGATGGTGTCCAAAGAGGTTGCAAGGATTTCTGCTTTTGGAGCAGTCATCATCGTACTATTTCTGGATAATTGCTTGAGCACGTAAGGTACATGATCATATCCTATCAGATTTTCCTCGCTTGGTAGCTTCTTCAATAGGTTATCCAATGTCTCTTCAGCAGGAATGCTTGGATCTTTCAACTCGCTCTGTAGCCACTGGAGATTTTTCTTGTCTTTATACCAGGTATGTCTTGGTGCATCTTTATGTCCACAATAGAAATGGTTGTCTCCAAAAGAATGGATGAACTCTCCTGCTTGTGCACCTACTACTTTTGCGACTGCCTTAGTGAATAGTGAGTACTGAATATTATTGAAATTGACTCCTGCAAAGATGTCTGCGCTACGCTGGAACAGTTTCACAGAGACTCTATCAATTCCTTCCACATCCTCATATCGGTATGCCATGAACATGTTATGGCAGGGTGCTAGTGCTGCTTGATTGAATTTCACATCAACCGGGTTCCATGCAGTCACAATTGCATATCTGTTAGTCGGTCGATTGATGAGTTCTTCAACCAGATTGTTGATCTGATCAACTTCAACTATCTCAAAACCTGCTGGAGCTTCCAGATTATTTTTCAGTCCTTTGAATGATCTCCATTGTACGGGATAGAAATTACCTAGGTCTCCTGATTTTGGATTTTCTCCTGACATGACTAGCTGAACATAATCCTCTACTGCTGCAAGAAACTCTGGCGTGTCCTTTTGTATGTTCTTATTTGACCAAGGATGATCTTCTTCAAGTGAGCTACGAAAGAAATTGAATGCATTCTTATCCCAGATCTTCATTCCCCGTTCGCGATACCAACGAAGATTGTTCTGCCCTTGCAAGAAACCAGCAAGTTCTGGTAGTAATTGCGATTTGATGCCGATGGGTTTTGTCATGGAGAGTGGGACGGTCCCATCTCTAAGATCATAGGTGATCTGGTCTCCGAAAGTACCGATTGTCGGCACGACTGTTCTGGCAGCATCCCGAAAGTTTAACATGTGGCTTGTAAGAACATTATACATGTATTGGTGAAATTGCTTATCTTGAGGATTCAAATGAGGATTATCTCTAGGTTCAATCATTTTAGTAACTCCCCCACCCTTTTCATCACTTTTCACCAAGAACTCTCTTATAAGCTTTCTAGCCATAGAAAATAAGGTTCAGAACCGTTGTATAAGAACATATATTTTGTCAGATACAATTTTTATAAAGAGAAGCCCGACACTTATAAAGAGATAATATTTTACGATAAGCAGACCCATTGTCGCAAAGAAGGTGGCTGGATAGGTGCTGATGAGAACTGAGCTTTCTGGAAAGAAATAATTGCCTTGGGGAAAAAGAATCCTATGAAACGTCAAGAAGAGCTTATCAAAATTGGAGAAGAGGAATGCTGGTGCACTTACCCAGAGGATAAGAAGTGGTGAAAGGAAGATGGCCATTTTCTCTTGAACTTTTTCCCAGAGTACTACTAGGAATATCCCTAGCGTGAATGCAAGGATGCTTGCGATAAGGAGTAGTTTTCGAACAGCAAACATATGTTCCACTTCATTCTCGGTGATACCCTTGATATCTGTCATGTGGAGTGGATTTCCTGTCTGGAAATAAGTGGTGAAGATAAGATCATTCTCTTGTGCGGTTGGTGTAAGAAGTTCCTTCTGGTGAAGTGAATGGGAAAGACTGACTATGAGAACTGAAATGAGAATGATAAGGATGCTGTATGTTAAGGCAGTAACCGTGTCTCGAGTCATGTCTTCTGTTCTGCTAGTTCTTTTAATAAATGTTATGCTACTACTTCAATTCAGAAACGTGCTGGTGTAGAGCACTCCTTTTGCTTTTTCCAGTGCAAGAAGATGATGTGTTGAGTAGTTGGTCGTATCGATCCGTTCAAGCTTGTCAAGGGTTGATTGGTATATCTCCTTTTCTGATTCCTGAAGGCTTGGAGAGTTTTCGTAATAGATGTTGATCTGCTTGGTAAGATAGCTGAATTCTTCAAGTTCTTCCTGGAGCTGCAGATAGGTGCTGCTGGTGATCAATGAAGGATTTTTATGGAAGTGCCTTGATTGGATTTTGCTGCACAGTTCGTTAATGGTATCTTTGATGATCTTTTTTCTTCGTCGATAGACTGATGGCAAGGAGAATGTCTGTATCTGTCCGTAGCTTTTGATATCTCGTACGTGCCGTTGCAGGTCGTTGAAGAATAGGGTTCGTTGCAAATTCTGATCTTCTCTGTTAATGTGCTGTTCCTTTGAGAAGAGTTCTGTTCCCCAGATGAGATAATTATGGATGAAAAGCACTGAGTCAAAATATTCTTGATCTCTTGCCTGTTCTATGAACCGATCTTTAGAGCGGTATTCTTCATTGAACAGTTCATTTGCAGTAATGATGCGTTCAAGAAATTCTTCTTCTCCAAGAAGTGATTTTACTAGAGCCTTGATCTTAAGTTTTCTCTTGAAGGCGTGGACGGTCGGTTCATTGAGCTGCTCTTCATCAACAAGGTGGATAAGTTCATCATAGCGATCAGTATCAAGATATCTTCTATACAGGAAATCAAGTTGTTCTTCATTGGTCTGTGTCATCTTAGTTGGTGAAATAATCGCTGTTTATCTTTGCGATGTAGCCCATGACCGGACTCTTTTCTATGATTGATGCAGTATGGAACTCTATTTTTTTGATGGTCGTGTCAAGAAGATGTTCCCGAAACAAAAGATTTGTCATGGATCTGTCTTCCGGAAGTGAATAGATTTTTCTATGGAGTGATTGCATGTACTGGTGGGTTTTTATGAGGTTCTCTAGCTGGAAATAGACATCATCCTCACCTTTTTTCAGTTTTGATGAGAGTGATTCATATTGGTTGAAAAGATATTCCCAACGTGCATTGATGACATCCATATAGCTGAGCCCTTGCGATCTGGTCTTTGTCTTCTGGAAATAGTATTCGATCTCTTCATTGCTCCCATCATTTTGCACATAGAGTTCCAGGCCGCTTACTCCTGAGAAGAAATATTCCATCACTTCCTGTACATCCTCGATAGACTCAAGCAATCCATAATCCTCTAGGAACTCATCATAGATGTCCATGATCTTTGGTATTTCCTTGAAATTGAGTTTTAAAAGAGAGTCCAAGGTCTTTATACGAAGGCGTTGGGTGAATCTGATGATAAGCTCATAGGATGCCTGTGGCACATCAAGCAAAGGATTAGGGAATTCTCTTACGAAATAGTTCTCCATAAGAAGATTGACCTGTTGTTCAGCAGCGTTATTATCCATTTTAGTTCAGCGAGATATCTTTGAGAAAGATATGGTTCTTGAATTGGTGGTACATTCTACTCAATTGCTCCTCCTCTTGATTATGTGCAATGTTTTTTGCAAGCTGGAGCGTATACTGTGAGAATCGCTGTTTTATCGAGAAGTCCATCTGGTTGTGAAGCTCATCTGCTTTCTCGAATTCTTTGTAATAAGCGATAACTGCTTCAAGAAATGATTCTTTCTGGTCGATTGTTGCCACTTGCATAAAAGGTGATTGGTTGATGGTCTTTGCGACTTCCCCCAATGATTTGAAGATATAGGTTATCCTGCTCTCATAGATATCAGTTGGAAAGAGAAGTGCAGAAGTATTCTTTGATATCTTCTCTGCAGCTGTTTCAACAAGGTCGCTTGATTTTCCCGATCGGATATACTTAAGAACAATCTGAGTATTGTAGTAGAAGGTCTCTTGGTGGATAAGTCTCTGATCATAGTCGATCTTTTCTAGGATATCTCTTCCAAGAGGTCTGAAATAGCTTTGGATAAATCGGTCCTGTACTTCAAAAAGGTGATCTGTCTTCTTTTCAGAGCCTGATCTTGCAGCAGTTATAGTCTTTTTCTGTAAGTAGGTCTGAAACTTTTCTAAGGTAAGCGGGATGATTTCTTCTCTGCTTATAGGGAGAATTGCAGCATCCTGTAAAGTCGACTTCAAGAAATGGTTTCTTAAGCTAATAAGCTGTCCTCTGTATCTTGTATCATCCATCTGGTTATCCCCTGTGCCTGTAGGATGTGCTTAATGGTGGTTAAGGTAGAAGAGAAATTGAGGGCATCTATTATAAATTTTGTGGCTAGAAAGCCGTTTTAGCCATAATAGAGGTTGCCTGAGAGCTTCTGCTCCCGATCCTTCTGGGAATCGATCTTATTGACTCGAGGCCGGTTGTTTGCTTCATCACGTCGAAAAGTGATGTCCAGTCCTGAAAGAAAATTGTTCATTCCTTCTTCCATGGAAAACGGTCCGGTGACCCTTCCTTTGATGGCAGGTTCACCTTCAAAGACCAAGAGTCGCTTGGAGATATAGTCAACAAAAAGCAAGTCATGGTCAACCACTAGTGCGCTTGCCCGTTTAACTTCCATCATCGTGCTCATCACTTTGGAGAGTGCTAATCGTTGCTCAACATCAAGATAGGCACTTGGTTCATCCAGAAGATAGATATGTGCATCACTGGCGAGCACTTTTGCAATCGCTACTCTCTGGAGTTCTCCTCCTGAAAGCTGACTGAGTGTCAGGTCAAGAAGATGGTCGATCTTGAGCGGTTTGATAAGCTGTAGCTCATACTTGAGTGCATCCTTGAGATAGAGGCGCACTATTTCATCATTATGTTCGATATATTGTGGTTTGTAGGCGACCTTGAGAATGCCGATAGTGTCTGCAAGTTCAAGCAGTTCTGAATTTTCTTTTTTGCTTTCAGCTACAAGCTCTTTGACAAAACTGGTCTTTCCGATTCCGTTCTCTCCAAGGATGCCAACAACATCGTGACCGAAGACCGTTCCCTCTTTTACTTCCAAAGAGAAATTTCCGTAGCTTCGCTGGAAGTCTTTCCAGTTGAGCAGTTTGTTCACGCTAGTCGTTTCTTCCTGTGGATTCTTTTCAAAGGTGATCTGTTGGTCTCGAAACCGGATATTCTCTTCTCGCATATAGCCTGAAAGATAGGTGTTGATACCGTTCTTTGTTGCCTTGAGTCCGCTAACAACTCCATATCCTGATTCTTTTCCATAGATAAGGTGGACGAAATCAGTCAGATAATCAAGAATGATCAGGTCGTGCTCAATGACCATGACCGCAGTATCTTCAGTTGCAAGGCTTCGAATGAATCGAGCGACTTTGAGTCTCTGTTTGATATCAAGATAGCTGGTTGGCTCATCAAAGAAATAGACATTTGCTTTCTTGAGAACACAGGCGGCAATGGCAACTCGTTGCAGTTCTCCGCCACTGACTTGAGTGATATCTCGGTCAAGGATCTTTGAGAGTTCAAGGATGTCAACGATCTTATCGAACTCCTGTTTCTCATCGACCTTTCGAAGGAGCTCTTCAACGCTTCCTTGAAATGATTTAGGGATGAGTTCTACTTGCTGTGGCTTGAAAGAGACCTTGATCTCGTTCCGTTCTAGTTTCTCGAAATAGGCCTGTGCCTCTGTTCCTTTGAAATAATCGATGAGATCTCGATAGGTTGCCTCTTTCTCATACTTCTCAAAATTTGGTTTGAGCACTCCTGCAAGGATCTGCATAGCAGTGGATTTTCCGATTCCGTTTCGACCTAAGAGTCCAACGACCTTGCCAAAGACAGGAACGGGAAGATTATAGAGTGCAAATTGGTTCTCACCGTAGCGGTGGATCGGTTGCTGTTTGAGCTCTTCTGGGAGGTTGATGATGTCAATAGCGCCAAAAGGACAGATCTTTGGACAGATACCACATCCCACGCACAGCGGTTCATCTATGTATGCCTTATTCTCAGGGGTGATGCTGATGCAGGGATCTCCCATCTTGTTGATAGGGCATTTTTTCAGACAGAGCTGTCCACACTCGTCTGGATGACACTTTGTCTTATTGATAATAGCAATTCT
>JAGQJW010000037.1:8257-9987 GCA_020430425.1 Nanobdellota archaeon
TATAAATCTAGCGTGGATTGGTCGAGAAACTGGAATCGTTCAAGTTTTTCTTCAAGGAATCTTTTTGCTTTCTCTTTGAAAGTGAGTTTCTCCCAGATAGTTCTTGCTTGATCCGCCATGAGAGTAGATGAATAGAGTGGTAGATGGTAATGGGCCTGGGTGAGTGCGTTCATGATATGTAAGCGTCTGGTTCCGTACCCCTTTTCTGTGAAGCCATCGTCTGTCTTGGTAAAGCCGACAAATGGTTTGTTCAGGAAATAAGGTTTTTCGCTCTCAAAACGGTATCGTATCTCGCCATGACCTATCTTTGTATCATCAAGCATCTCTACAAGGTAGATCAGGTCTTCGGTGATATTTGTATCCATATCAGTCTTCGTCTGCTCTGCTATGAATACCTGTTCTTGAGGATTGATATTGATGCAATAGAGCTGCGAGAATTGTTTGGGTCTATAAGAATCGAAGAAAGGGTCAACGAGTCGTCTGCTGTATGATTCAAAACGATCGATTGCTTCTAGAGGAAGCTCATAATAGAAGATGCTCCTGAGTGTTCCCCCTGGAAAATAGCGTAAAAAGATCTGATTGAGCTGTACTTCATCAGTAATCTTATGGGGAACGATCTCAAGATTGTTCATGAAGGAGAAGAATGGTTTTTGTTTTATAAATTAGTGTTGTGAAAGGAGCTATTTTTTCTTGAGTATCTGTGCTTGATAGATGGTTGCGATTACTTGAATACATCCCATGATGAGAAAGAGCGTCGCAAAAGAAGTGAGGCTGACGATATAGCCGCCAATAACTAGCGCAATACCAGTGATGATTTCTGCTTCTCCTCCTGCCAATCCCCATTGGTGGCCGCTTTTTTTCCTATCTTCATGTTTTGCATAGAGTGCATCCCAGGTAGGGGTTGCCATTGCAGCAGCGATTCCTAGCCCTGCTTGAACAAAGAAAAGATGCCAAGGTGAAGAGACAAGCAGATACCCGAAAGTGAAGAGTGCATTAAGAGCATAGCCAAGGACCATGACTTTCTCTTTATTATCATACTTATCAGTCAGGTTTCCAACGACAATATACAGCAATCCTGCAAGAATAAGATAAGTTGCCCATGCCCAAGAGATGTCGAGAATATCTCCTCCTACCCGTCCAGTAAAGATGGCGAAAAGTGGTCCTAACATTCCTTCTCCAAAATACCATATATTTCCTCCATAAAGAAGTATTTTGATATTTCTATTCAGAGACATGGAGTTGATTTTTTGAAAAAGGATATTTAAGCTTTTTTATAATTCTAGATTTGAGAATTCTAATGAAAACATTTTTAAAGCCAAAAAGAGGTATTCTGTTCTATAAAGGGGTGTAGATGAGCAAATGAGTGTGGGTGCAACGATCTTTACTGACATTGGTCTAGTGATCATGGTTGCAACCCTTGGTGGTTTTATCGCCCGTGCACTCAAGCAGCCTCTTATCTCTTCTTATATCATTATGGGTGTTATCATCGGTCCTATTCTTGGCCTGATAACAGACCTTGCTATTCTTGATGTGCTCTCTGAGATAGGTATCGCCTTCTTGCTGTTCATCGTTGGGATCGAACTTGATCTCAAGCGTCTCAAGACCGTCGGTGCTGTCGCTTCAGTTGGTGCTCTTATTCAGATGGCTTTATCTTTTGCTTTGGGTTTTGCTGCCTTTTCGGTAATGGGTTTTTCTGCAATAGCCTCGGTTTATGCGGGAGTCGTTGTTAT
>JAGQJW010000038.1 GCA_020430425.1 Nanobdellota archaeon
CCTCTTCGACGAGGCTATGCAAACACTCCTCGGTACAAACGAACCAACAAAGCTGTTCGAGTACTCAAGAAGTTTCTTGTCAAGCACATGAAGTCAGAGAAATTGAAGATCGGACCTCATCTTAATGAACTCTTGTGGGAGAACGGTATCAAGAATCCACCTTCCCGAGTGACTGTTGTCGCAACCAAAGATGCAGAACAAGTCGTTCGAGTCGAAGTAGAAGGAAAAGAATACGTTGACTTCAAGCAGTACGAGAAGAAAGAAGCTCCAAAGAACCTACAGGACAAGATCAAGAAAACAGTAGAAGAAGCAAAAGGAACCAGCAAGAAAGAAGCTGAAAAACCTGCAGCGACCGAAAAGAAAGAAGAGAAAGCAACGACTACTGAAAAACCTGCAAAGGCTGAAGAGAAAGAATCTCCAAAGGCTGAATAAGCCTTTCTTTTTTATTTTCTATTAATGTATTACCGAAACTAAAATGGACGAATACAAGTTAAACGGTTTCTACAAGTTTGTTCAGGCACCAAGTGGTATAGGAAAACTAGAAGGAAGCATCCTGCTCAAGGATGATGGTTCCTTTGAAGGAAGAATCTATGACCATGCCCATAGATCTCCAGAACAGTTTCTTAAAGGATATCTTCTTCCACAAGATGACAGCATGATTTGGTATTTCCTGAAAATGAATAATTTGGGTAATGCAGCAAACATTGCTTACAGGATGCACAAAAAAGGACTAGGAGTTGAAGGAACATACCGAGGAGAATGGCATGCATCCCCTTACAAACTCCAGTACTATGATGAGAACAGTGGATTATTTCTTGTTTCAGTTGACGACAGCGTTAGTAGTTTCAAAGACAGTGCTGAACTTGTCTTGAAGAAGAAATAAATTTCTGAATTTCAATTCAACTCCATTTCTTTACTAGCCTCATCAACCAACACCAAGTCATTGATTGAACCTTTAAACGAGAAAGGGCCATCCTTGATAATACAGGGATCAGTTTTATTCAGCTCATACATGTGGAGCTTAGAACAGTTCTCATAACGAAGTTCAATTTCTTTTTTTCCTGACCGAAAATAGCTTGCGTAGGAACGATGTGCACCATCAAGCACATAGAACTGGTCTGTGTGAACGCAGTAGCGACCATAGAGGGGATCCAATGGTTCACCAGCAGCAAGCTTTGAAGCATAAAGCTCGACCCCTTCTTCATCAACCTCTCGTTGAAGAAAAACCAATTCATCGATAGAGATGGTAATCTGATCCATCTTATATTTTGAACTTCTTGATGGTGATCTCTCCTTTTCTGGCAGTGAACTCATAATCATCATCTTCCTTAAGAGATGCAATCCTTGAGATGACTTCAGGAAGAAGTATCCGTGATCCCCTGAAATCAGGACTGGTAATCAATTGCTGTTCCTTATCGACATTTTCAATAGTTGAAAGGATCTTCTCTGCTTTCTTGCCATGATGCTCTGACTTGAATTTTGTCGTCTGATCAAAAAGGTATTTAGCTATCTTCTGTGCGACATTGACACCAGTATATTTAGTGACTCCCTGGAGACCAGGACTACTATTGATCTCAATGACGACTGGACCTTTATGACCAATAAGAATATCCACGCCGCAGATAGAAGCACCAACTGCCTTTGCAGCTTTGATTGCTAGGCGGATCGTTGCATCATCAAGGTCAATCATCTCACCCTGACCACCAGCATGAATATTAGCTCGCTTCTCTTTTACGCTTGCCCTTCGCTGGTACGCGGCAACTACCTTATCACCGACAACAAAAGCCCGTACGTCAGTTCCACCAGTCTCGATGTATTCTTGGATCAGGAAAGGCTGACGAAGATAAGAAAGCGCATCAAGAATGGAAGAAGCAGAAGCGAAACTCTCTGCAAAAAGAACTCCTTTACCTTGAGTCCCCTGAGGAAATTTCATAATGATAGGATAATGCAACCGTTCAAGAATCGTACGTGCTGCACCGATGGTTGAAGCCATATAGGTTGTTGGCATAGGAATATTTGCTTTTTGCAATTCCAGCTGAGTCAATAATTTATCATGAGCGATAGTGAAGGCGTCAGGACCGATCGGCATATAGGAATCCCCATTGATAAGAATAGTGAATGTCTTGAGAAGATTGGCATACCGAAAAGAACCTTTTGAGAAAATACAATCATACCTAGGAAGCGGTTCTCCCTTGTAGAGTATCTGAGCCTTGTTTCCGCTAAAGTTGATCTCCATGTGCTTAATGTTGAGATCATCAACTTCATCAAAGTACTCTTTCATAGCATCAATAGTCCACTTGCTTGATAAGCTTCCTTGACTCAATACTGCAGCTTTCATTCCTCTTCCCTCGGTAATTTCTTATTTGGATCGATAAGGAATCCTCGTCGCAAGACGTTCCTTCCAATAAGGATAGGAAACCTCATGTGCGCCCTATCAGCAATGGTAAAATGCTCTAGAATATCTTTTCCTGAAAGCATGATATGACCGTCAACAATATGTCTTGTCGAGAACCCATGCGCATTACGAATCCTTTTCTCTCCAAGGACTGGACCCCAACCAAGCGTCTTGACCAGCTCTTGATCGATAGAACTCTTTGTTGCCCCACTATCAATCCTTGCCTTGACCACTATATCCTTACCATTTTTTGCCTTACAATGGACCCATTCCAGAAAGCCTATAACAGCTCGGTCGTCGTATTTATGGTCAAGACTCATGGCTTCACAGAAACAAATCCTGTTTATAAATGTTGAGGAAAGGTTTAAAATGCAATCACCATTTCAACACTTGGGGGAAATCTCATGGATTCACTAAATACGCTCATCGGAAATAAAGGTCCTCAACGACTTATTCGAGGCGGTCTGGCAGGAATGATTCTTAGTACTGGACTGCTTGTCGGTACTTATTTCACCACACGAGACTATCGTCAAGATATCACCATCAATGGACCGATGGCCCAGTTATATGAAGAAATGTCCACCAAGGCAGATGCCTATTCTGATTCTCTTGCGGTAATCGATGAAAAACTGGACTCACTCTATGATGTCCAAAAACAGGGAGAGTATCCTAATCAGGTTGACAAATTGGTTTCCCAGCTTCACCAACGGAAAGGACATCTTGAAGTCAGAAAAGAGATCTATGATAAGGATGTCGAAAGGTATCGGGATCATAAGGAAATCAAGAAACTACGAAACTACGAACTCGGTCTTGCAGGAGCATACACTGTTGAACTTCTCTTTCTCCTCATCTCAGGAGCAAGCACCTATACTGGACTGACCAGAAAAAAGGAGTAGGATCAGTTAATCTCTACAGAGAATCCCTCAACAGTTTCATAGGGACTCATCTCATCCTTGCTTGTCGTCTCGATGAAGAATACTTCTGTTCCTGTGTTGATTGAGACAATCACATGATTGAACTTGAATGGTTGAGTGATATGGTCAGAATCCATATAGAGAAAACTTACTTTCCAACCAGTTTGTGCTGCTTCTATCATGCTTGCAAAAAGAATCGCCGAATCTTCGCAATCACCGCTTCCTAAAAATAAGGTCTCCAAAGGATATCTTGGCGTCTCTTTTATCTCTGAGCTGAATGTCGTCACTTGCGACACGACGTGCCATACTTCTTGGATGAATGCCTCATCACTTTCACGGTTTGCAAACCACCCCATCAATTCGTCCTCGAAACCAACAGGCGATACAAAGTCACGAAAGTCCATCACATATTTTGTGGTTGCACCCAGAGGAACAGAAAGATAAGTCACCCCACTATCTTTAAGGATATCCAGTTCATCAGAAAAATATTTCTTTATATCATCAACTTGCTGCTGATCAGAAGAACAGGAAAGAGCAAAGTCATAACAAGTCTGTGCATACTTTGTGTGCAAAGGAATCTCAACCTGATCCACTAGCTCTCGATTAGCATAACCATCCTGAAACTCCTCAATCACCTGAGAACTATTGACGCTGATCTGAGTAGGAACTCCAGCTACTGAGGAGAAGGTGATAATCATCTCATCTCCACTGATCTGGGTAAGAGGAAATGTTGAAGAAATCTCTGCTGACTGGAGACGGAACCTGTTGAGTTCTGCAGTGAGTTCCTGTTGCTGAGTAATAAGCTTGGTGTTCTCTTGTTCAAGATGCTGTGCATCACCACCTGCAACAAATAAGAAGATGACTGCACCGACAAAAAATAGAAACAGTACTTCAAGACCTACTGAGAGCAGCTGCACCGTCTTCTTATAATACTGCAGAGACCTCTCGTGTGTTGGCTTTTTCTCACCCTCTTTAGCCATATATTATTTTTCCCTTTCTAAGTTTATAAATCTATACGAAATTATAAAAATAGACATTCGTCTGAAAGACTATGGATATCAGAATAGAGCGCTCAAAGAAACCCTTCAAGAACCCTTCTACTATCAGTTCTTTTGGAGAATATCGAACCCCTCATTTCTTTCTTATGGACTATAAGGAAGGAGAGTGGAGAGATCCTCGAATCGTTCCTCTTCAAGATTTTCAGATCGGCGCGGGAGCAAAGGTCTTTCATTATGCCCATAGTTTCTTTGAAGGTGCAAAGGCTTTCAAGCACGAGGACGGAGAACTCTATACCTTTCGTTTCATCGAGAACGCAAAACGATTCAATAAGACAGCAGACTTTCTCCAGATGCCAAGCATCCCCTTAGATGATCAGCTGCAAGCAGTCCACCAGCTTCTTGACATCGACAGAGCATACTATCCAGAGAATGAAGGAGCATCCCTGTATATCAGACCCTTCATGATAGGAAGCACGGACCAGTTAGGAATAAAATCAGGAAACGAATTCATCTACAGTGTCATGCTCTCCCCAAGTGGCCCTTATTTCGGTAAAGGACTTGAATCACTTGACATCCTTATCGGAGGAGATTTTCTTGCAAGGGTTGCACCAGGTGGTATGGGCTCAGTAAAGGCTGCGGCAAACTATGCAAACAATCCTTGGCTGATGAGAATCGCAAAGAAAGTAAACACGCAACAGATTCTTTTCGGAAGCCCTTATATTGAAGAGCTTGGTGGAATGAACCATTACCATATCACTAAAGACGGCGACTTTTGCGTACCAGCATTCACCGAGAACATTCTTCCTTCCATCACTGCACGTTCTCTTCTTGAAGTCGCTTCTCAAGTCGGGCTCAATCCAATTCAGAAACCTCTTCTTCTTCATGAATTTCTTGAAGGACTGCAAACTTCAAAAAATAGTCCTGCAAGCATTCTAGAAGCTGGAGGGGTAGGTACAGCGGCAGTAGTTACACCTATTGCAAGCTACACCACGATTCTTCTTCCTCCAAGGTTAGATGAAATCAACAACTTCATCAACTGCACAGTTACCTTACCTACAAAAGTTATCCCTGTACAAAACAGTCCAGGACCTTATACAACAAAACTCTATGAGCTGTATACGGGAATCCAGATGGGACGAGTTCAAGCACCAGATGGCTGGCTTGAGAAAGTCTCTCGATTCTAGGACAAGAAACCCATGATGTAGGTCTTGTGCTCATCCTCAATATAATGATTGACATAGGTGACAAAGGATTCATCTTCCTTATCAACTGCAATGAGCGTGAGTGTGTTCGTTGAAGGAGGCAACTGCAAAGGCTCTTCTTTCTTTACCACAAAGATGTCTCCACCCACCTCAATGGATTCATCATCGCTGATGTTGATGACAAAAAAGACGCCTTCCTTCTCAAAGAATTTCCTGAGATCGAAACAGCGATGACCGAACAAGAATACATTGACCTCTTCAAGTTTTCTTTGCGTAACATGCTCCAAAAAATCAGTCGTCAATTGGTTAAGTTTCACGTCTGCCTTTCCATAACGAAAATCAGCAGGTTGATATAGTGATTCAAAGGAAGACATTTCAGGAAGCTCCTCAAAGAATTCCTGTAGGCTGATGACACCCTTCTTTGCAAAGTGGCTTTTGATCAGATCAAGGGAAGTCAGGTATTCTTTATTCAATGCAACCAACCCCCTATTGCAAGCCGTTGCTTATCGGTAAGTACTTCTTCAACCTCATGGAAAGAATTCTCATTCACTTCAAAGCAAGCAAAACGATTGATCTTTGGGATGATTCTCTGAGCCACTTTTGTCGGGACGCCTTCTTTATTATCAAACAAGGTGAGAGCACCACCATCTTCTTCTTGCATATCGGTCAAGTAGAGAAGAAATGCAAGCTTTCTCCCTTCAAGCTGATCATCATGACAGAGCAGGAAATTCGTGTCCTGATAGATGGAACCTTGAAGATCGACTACATCAGGAGTGAAATCTATTCCTGTCAATTCCCTACAAAAACCGATGAATTCTTTTGACTTGAAGAACTCATAGAACTTTTTCATCACCGGATTGGTTGATGAGACGAGATCATTAGTCTGGTATAAAGTGAACAGATCACTCTCTTTGAGAAAGAACTCTTCCTGTGACAATGCTTGAGCCAATTCCTTAATCGAATCTCCTTCTAGAAACTGATCAAGAGCAATGAAAGGAAAAGGCTTTGCTTTCCTGAACTGCTCTTGAAGGCTTTTCGTGTCAACAGGATTGATCATACTGGTGAAAACAAGGAACTGTTTATAAAGATTCTTCAACTGAACTCTCAGAATTTCTTAACACTGAACTATGAGGAGAAAAAGAAAAGAAAAAAAGCCTTATTTCAGGCTGTCAAGAGCTTTGGTCTTTTCCACATAGGCATAGAAGTTCTTTCTATTATGTGGTTTCCATTCTTCATCTTTCTTCCAAGAGAGACCTATCTCCTTGAGCTGATCTCTTGCTTCTTGGCTTGGTTCGATGTTGAAATGTTTGAGGACCGTATCAACCTCATGGTCTTCGTTGAAAGCGATAAGGTTTGCATCTCTTTTCTGATCATGGACGGGCTCTTTCTTCGGAGCTTTCGCTTCTTTCTTTGAAGCCACACCATCAAGAACAGAAAGGTGAGTTTTCTTCACCACATCTTCTTCAGAAGAGATAGCATATCTGCAGACATCTTCAAGGTTCTCTAGGAATCGTCGCGTATTCTTCTCGGACTTCTCATAGATTGCTTTGATGATCACATCACTCATAAGCTCTTCATTACCATCAAGCCTGCTTCTTACCAATTCAAGAGCGGCCTTCTCTGAAAGAGGTTTGAGAGAAACGACATTCTTTCCAATGATCTTTTTGATACTATCACTGATTCTTGCTTCATCAAAAGAGGAATCAACAAAGAGAACGGACTTGAAGTGACCAGTCTCATGGAAACTTTCAATCTGCCTGCAATCGTGAGCATTGATCTTTGCGGTCTCGTCAACAATGAGGATCGCGTTCTTTGCCTTGACTCTCAAGAAGCCCTTAAGACCTTTGTTTGCTCCTTTGAGCAGATCAGCATAATCCATTGCTCGATCGCTTCTATTCCTGCTGATATAGACTACTTTGTTCTTTCCTGTAAATTCATTGATGATATATTTGAGAATTGAAGTCTTACCAAGACCAAAATTTCCCTGCAAAAAGATCATCTCACCATTTCGAAGAAGATCAACGATCTTGTCAACCTCTTCATCATAGCCAATGACCTCATCATCAAAGAATCCGGGTTTAATAATGAAAGGATTGTATGCATATCCTACTTTTTCGTACCACATTTCTTTAGACATGAGCTTCACCACCGATTTCTTCATCTTCGATCTCTGCATTCTCGAATTCTGCACTACACTCTGGGCAGACCTGTTCTGATTTGCTGACGATTGCACCGCAGTTTCCACAGAAGACTTCTTCAGTCGGGCATCGATAGTACTCACCGACCTTCACGATCTTGTTTCCTTTCTTATCGGTGAGCTGGTCATCTTTCGTGTAGACCTGAGCACCTAGGCTGACTTCGAACTCCTGTTCATCTTCTTTGTCAAGCTTGTCATCAAGAATCTTAAGATGAGCATCTTCAACCACTTTAGCGTCTTCGAAATCCATCTCCTCAAAGACTCGGTGAAGATTGATAAGGAAAAGTCGTGGATTCTTTGATGATGCTTCATAGATTTTCTCAATCTGAGCTTTTGAGATGAGAGGTTCTTCATCGTTCATGTCCTCATCCAATCGCTCATAGGCCATCTTCAAAGCATCTTCCTTTGAAAGCGAGGATACCTTCACTACTCGTTTACCGATCCTGTTTAGCATGCTTGCTGGAAGCTTGCTTGGAGAATTTCCTGCAAGGATCACTGATTGCAGATAGCCCTGATCGAAATAGTACTTGATCCGCTCAACATTCACCAAGGAAAGCTCTGAAACGTTATCGAGGACCAGAATCATATCAAGGGGCTTCTTACCAAAGACTTTTCCCTTCAGACCGTTCTTTCCACGAAGAAGGTTCTCGATGTTCAAGTTCTTCTTGAGTGATGCTGCGTCAACGTAGATGATTCTTCCCTTATAATGGGAGATCACTGATCGCACAAATTTTGTCTTTCCAGTTCCTTTAACCCCTTCAACGAAGAGAATAGAACCAGACTCAATGTAATAGAGAACATCCTCTAACTGATCCTCGTTGCCATACAACTGAGTTGTCTCCCGTAGGGGATTGATCAGAAATGGATTCTCATAGTATCCAAGTTTTTTAAACCAAGTGTCCATACCCTTTCACCTTTCTGTTCTGGTTGAAAAATATCTATTTAAATATTTTGCTTCTCTGGAGTGATAATACATTGATTTCACCCATCAATAAGAAAACGCTTGTTTTCCTATACGCCCACCTCTAGACGTCACAGACAAAGCCTTTAGGAAAACACATAGCAGCTTGCTGCTAGTGCCAACGGCTAAGCCTTATGGAAAAGAAAAAGCCACAAGGGCCAAGGAATCAATCTCTTGAAACTCAAAAAGAACTATTTCTTTTTGAAACTCAAAAGGAATTACTTCTTTTTGAAATCGTCAACAACCCACTCAGGTTTTCCAAGACCAGCCTGACGCATCGTGATTCCAATCTTTGGATTGTTAAGATCCTTGAAAGATACTGCGACGATTCGACCATAGCATTTATCTCCCACTTTAAGAGTCCGTTTTGTCTCCTTTCCAGTCAAGAGCTTGTCTTTGGAGAATGATACGAAGTCATTCATCGTCTGGCCGATATGAACCATTCCTTCGACAGGACCTAGCGTCAAGAATGCTCCGAAGTCCGTAATATCCTTGATCTTACCGACAACCACTTCCTGAAGCTCAGGATTGAAAGCCAGAAGCTCAAATTCAGCATAATAGAAAGCAGCACCATCTCCAGGGATGATAACTCCTTCATCAACATGATCCAACTTGATGACATCAATGACATAACCGAAGTCCTTGGAAATATATCCAGCGTATTTGGACTTGATCTGACTAATGACCGCGTCATCCAATTCTTTTGAGAATTCCGTAGGTGGAACTCTGATGTGATCCTTTACCTGTACTGCATAAAACATTTTTACCTTCTCCAGCACGCCTTGCATGCTAAGATTCTCATCCCCATAAAGAAAGGGCTTTGAACCTCTTATTTGACAATCACTTGGTTGCGATTCTTCACTGCTATCACTTTAGCCCCTTTTTCCAACACACGTTTCTGGAGTGCCTTATCCAAGGTGGCAACGTAATCATCTGCAGTGATTATCTCGACAATAGCGTCGTCAACGTGTGAAAGAGAACTAGATAGTGTTTTTAAGCCTTTTTGTTTGGCAAGGATATAGCCGAGTTTGGCATTGAACTTGTCGGAACCCTTTTTTGTGGAGGTAGAGAGCTTCTCAAGCTCA
>JAGQJW010000039.1 GCA_020430425.1 Nanobdellota archaeon
TGGTCAGGTCATCGACGGTATTGAGTGCTTGGATGATAAGAGTATCTGCTTGAAGCGATTCTGAAATCTGCTTCTTAGTGAGTGAAAGCAGTTCTTCCCGTCGTTTGGCAAAGTCCATAAAAGAGCATAACTCACCTCTTATTTATAAATATGCCCTTCTGATTCCACCGGTATATTTATAAATAACTCTCAGATTCCTTAGGGTATTCAATAAGGTAGATACTCATGGCAGGAGAAATCAAATTCGAAAGCATTGGTCATATGAAAAAAGGCAGTTACATCATCATCGATGGAGTAGCTTGTACTGTTACGGATGTGAGCGTTTCACGACCGGGAAAACACGGTCACGCAAAAGTGAATCTCATGGCTGTGGGAATGATCGATGGTCGAAAGAGAAACCTTGTCATGCCTGGACATGATAATGTCGAAGTACCTATCATCGGTAAGAAGAACGCTCAGGTTCTTTCAGTTACCGGAAATATGGCTAACGTCATGGACTCAGAGAGTTTCGAGACTTTTGACATCCAGATTCCTGAAGAATTGGATGGAAAGGTTGTTGAAGGATGTACTATCCTTTACTGGGAGATCCTCACTGACAAAGTGATGAAAGATATTAAGTCTGAGTAAGACTTAAGATCTGATCAAGAATTCGAGACAGTAAAATCATAATCAAATAAAGGAGTAAACAAAATGGCAAAATTTGCAGAAGCACATTCACGATTATTCAAGAACGTCTTTGTCTGTAAAGACTGCAAGACCAAGTTCAAGGCTCAGCAGATGAAGGTTCTTCAGGGAACTGTTCGGTGCCGAGGATGCGGTAGTCCTAGTCTTCGAAACGTTCGGATGAAATAGAAGTAGTTCTATTTTTCTTTCTTTTATCATAGCATCAAAAGATGCTCTTTTTTTCTCTAAGAATTAATCATACAAAGGATAGAGTGCCGACATCAGTTCCAGATAGGTCGCCACACTCCATGCTTGGGCTAGACAGCCTTGTGCTTTCTGTTCTTGTGCACTGCTGATCTCACTACCGTGCCCTGCCAGTCCTAGATCAAGAATATCTGTCGCACTTGCTTGAGCGATAAGCTGTATAGCCTCCTTGAAGATATGAGGGTCAATCTGATGCAGTACCATTGCAGCGATGTTATTGACAAAATACCACGAGTCTCCTCGATGATAGCTTTCGTTGGTCTGCCCCGTATAATAAGGTTGATAGAGTGCATTGCTTGCTTCAATTGTAGAGAGTCCTCCCCAAGGAGTCATGAGCTGTTCAAGGTATTCGACAGCAATATGTTTCCATTCGTTTCTGGTGAACAGATCAAACGCGACAAATCCTGCCAAGAATATATTTGGTCGATAGGACCAGTCGATGTCTTGTGAGAATCCATCAATGACTCTTCCATTGATAAGAAATCGCGATCGGATAGTTTCTCGAAATTGTTTTTGTTCATCTGCATAGTCATGGACTTCTGGACTATCGACAATATTTCCTAAAAGAATGATGGCGTCATAGATTGCATAATGGAGTGCCTGTATTTCTATGCGAAAACCGGTTCTTCCTTCATCATTATAGCTCGTATCCATCCAGGTTTCATTGAATCCATTCTTGAAGAGTCCTTCTTCCTGATGGTGTTCCTTTGCTTTCACCAATCCTTCTTTGAGAAGCTTGTACCAGAGAAGGAGTTCTGGAATCTCAAAAAGGTCGTAGAGTTTTTTCTCTTCCTTTAAGATAATGAGAAAATCATTGATTCGTTTTGCTAGCCAACCAAAGGCATCAATGCTTCCAAGGTCAGAGTGAGGGTATCTGTTGGAAAGTGTTCCATCTGCAAGGATTGATTTGATATGTCGTGCAAGGATTGATTTGATGTTCTTGTAGAGAGCGGTATCGTTGAGCTGTCGTGCAAGGTCCATTAATCCTCCAAGGCTGATGAGTTCATCCCTGCTCCAGAGCTGAAAGAACCAAGGGTATCCTGCATAGATACCAGTAATCATCTGATGATCGAACTGGAACTGTTGATGCATCTGCAGCAAAGACCAAGAAGCAAGGCTTGCTGCACTATGTTGTTTTGAATTATAGATGGAATGATAGTTTGGAAGCTGTTCTCTGGTCTTGAGGTGAACTGTGGTGAGGATGTCATCAAAATGGAAATAGGAGATGTCACAGAGTGTTCTTGCTTCTGCCTTATTCGTGCTTGAGCTGATGACTACTTTATGCTTTGGTGTAAAGACGAGTGCTTCATACACCCAGTAGTCTGATTGTGATTTTCGTTCTTTGTCATAAGAGTACTGTTTCTCTTTCCACTCGTTGAGCACCTGTACGTTCTTGACTCCCCGGATCCCCATATATTGTTCGTATTCAGTCTCTCCTTTCTCATCCTGTTGCTTGAAGGTGATCAGGACAAAGTCTCCTTGGATTTCGATGTCATAGACCCTTCCAAGACGAGAGACTTCATAGCTTTCTCGATGGTCAAGCGTTAGTTTGACAGGTCCCATTGCCTGCGAGGAATAGAGGAGTGTTTTCTGGTGCATGACAACCGTATCTTGTGCACCACTCTCGTAGATACGTCGAAGCCCATAGAGCTGGTGATAGAATTCCTTGACACTTCCTTCTTCTAAAGGAGTCAGTGACTCAAGAGTCTTTTGCATCCTCCAAGGTTTTGCTGTATGGACATACCATCCTTGATAGCTGAAATCCTCATCGATGCAGTAGTAGCTACCATGACCATTTGCGATGAGTCCTTTTGCTGGACCTTCGTGCTTGTAGTTGTAGTCTAATCGGTAGATTCTTTCGATGTTCGTTCACCTACTATTGCTTTATTGTGTACGATGATATAGTTCTTGATAAGCTGTCGCCAATCAGCATAGGTTGCTAGTGCGTGTGCATTCATCTTGCAGCTGACTCGTTCGTGGATATTATATCTGACATATTCATTGAGAAGTTCATAGAGCTGCTGGACGACTTCCTCGAAATCTCGGTGTCGATCAACGATCTGCAGCCCTTTTTTCTTTCCGATGATCTTGTCTTTGAGAAAGAGTCCAAACCCTGCAGTGTTTGAAGTGATGGCAGGAACACCATAGGAAAGCGATTCTAAAGGAGTATAGCCCCAAGGCTCATAATAGCTAGGGAAAAGTCCTAAGTGGCTTGCGCTGACCACTTCGTAATAATCCATGTTCAGGAAACCATCCTTTCCATCAAGGTATTTTGGTACCATGACAATCTTGATCTTGTCTTCTTCTTTATTGGTAAGTCCTACTGCTTTGCAGTGCTTGATGACAGGATCATTTGCCTCATCGATGATATGAGTGCACAGGGGAGGGTTCCCTTCTGGTTTCTTGAAACGGAATTCTCGTCGTATGCCTTCGATAAAATCTTGAGGAAGCGGTTGTATCTTGTAGCGGTCATCAGTAATGATATCCAGAAGCAGTTGTTGGATGACATAATCTGATTTTTCTTTGAGATCATTTACCAATGAAGTGACTTGTTCTTTGTTCTCAAGAAGTTCTGGTTTTGGTCCTCCAGAATTCATAGCCACGAAAAAGAACATCACGATAGTCTTATCGAACCCTTCTTCTTTGAGCTGGTAATTGAGTCGGCTCAAAGCTTCTATGATGACATCAAGTCCTTTATTTTCATATTCGTATCGTCCTCCAAAATAGAGGAAGAGCGTCTTGTTCAGGTCAAAGACATGATAAGGATAGAAATGACTGATCAGAAACTGTTGAAGACGCTTCTTGTTGGTGATGTGCTGATAGGAAGATTCTTCAAAAGTAGGGAAAAGATCGATAGGTAAACCATTCTGGAGAACTTCTGGTTTTCGTCCTAGAAGTTTCTGCGCTTCTTGTGCAGTGATGTCTGAGACCGTACTAAAGACAGTACTATGTCTTGCAAATGCTTTCTCGCTCGTGTGCTTTGCTGAGACGCCTAGTTGTTTTGCCTCATAGTCAGGATCGATAGAATCAAGTTCAAGGAAGAGTTTTCTTCTTGTTGAGCTAAATGATCGACCAAGCATAGTTGCATGAGTAGTGAATACTGTTGGAAGATGGCATCCTTGATCCTTGAGATAGAGGATGGCAAACCCTGAGAGCCACTCGTGGAAATGTGCAATGTTTTTGCTGTGAGTGAACTGATGGTTTGCTTTCTCAAGGAATTTTCCTACTCCCCAAGACCAGATCATCGGCTCGATGAAGTCTCCTCCAGCACCGTAGCTATCTATCTGGTACGCTTCCCAAAGATGTTTCTTGATATCATCAGCATACTGATTGAGATTTCTTGCATCGATAAGAATGACATTTGGTCGTCCCAAGATGTCCCAAGTTCCGTACTTGCATTTGATCCCTTCTCGTGCGAGTTCTGAGAATATTTTTGCCAAGGGTTCAGTCGGTCGCTCCTCTATGAACTCAGCTGGTGCAGTGTCAAAGAGTGGTCCGATAAGAAAATAGTTATCATAGTGCGCTTGCATCAGAGGCACTTTTGAAGAGACTACTGTATAGATGCCGCCAACTTTATTGCAGACTTCAAAGCTGACTTCAAAGACCATGTCTGCTAATGTATTTATGTTTCCTCACCCCTTTTGGAACTCTCGTTCCGCTACTTGTCAAAAAAGTTTTTTGCTTTTTTGAGCGCCTCTTTTTTTAAGGATCGTTTCCGATCCAGTACTAATGTTTTTAGAAGATTTTCATCTCCTGATGTGTTCTTTGATCACGTGCTTGTAGATATGTAATCTGATCTCTTCTGGACTTGTAGAGTTCTTGACTAGTTTTGCCAATTCCTTCTCCTCAAAGACTTCTGAGATCCACGAAGCGAAATCATTTCTTACTTCATTTACATGATGATTCAGTACAGTTTCTTCTACCTTTTCTAAGATATCTGCAAGTGAAAGGTAATGTCCCACTCTTGTTCCGTCCAAGAGAACAAAATACTGCTCCTTAGGGATACGTTTGAGTGTTCTTCGTTTCCCTCCATTCTTTTTTGAAATGGTTTTTTTTGCAGTTGTTTTCTTAGGCATGAGGTATCACCTGTTCAGTTGTCGAAGGAAGAACTTCAAGGACCCTTGATGAAGGGTGTTCGACAATCTGTGCCGACGTCTCGAATTCTCCTCTTTTGGTCAGTTCTACTGTCCTGATCGTATGAGCGATATCATTAAGGATGTTCATGTAGGAAAAATAGGTATTGTACATATTCTGCGGTTCTCCTTGCTGCAGTTGGTTAAGAAGCGGTTGATTTGCAAGCAGCTGCCAGGTCTGCGTAAGATCCGCGTCTTGTGAGATGAAAGGCTCAAGTAAGACCAATTCTGAACTGACGTGAGCCAGAAGATCGGTTGCTTCTGGTCGTTCTTGATAAGGGCTGTGTGCTCCGACGTGCGGATCAAGATCCTTTACAAAAGTGCTTCCAAGAGATTTGCTTTCAACGTGTAGTGATTGATCTCCAAGAACAGAGACAGACAGTTGACGAAGAGCTGGACTGAGTGCTGCTGGAACTGGCTGGTCTGCAAGATAGATGGATTGTGCTTTTTTTCCAAAATAGTGCTGAAGTGATTGTTGGTTCTTCTCCCATTGGAGAGTCAGATTTTCTGGAGAAAGAAGTGCTAATGAAGTGTTATAGTAAGGAACTCCAACCAAAGAGATATTCTCTTTGTCCACTACAGAAATCAGTTCATCAAGGAGTTCTGGTGCTTCTTCATCAAGGAGATCAAGAGTATGGCCGCTGATGGTCAGATAGTCAGATCCTTTCAAGGAGGTAAGATGTTCTTTGACCCATGAGGCCAATCCTGATTTGATGAGTCCATGATTGATATGTTCCGGATTGGTGCCTACTTCAAACGCAGTAAGTGCGTGCAGGTATATTTCCGGTAAGATGATAGTGTTTTTCATGGTCTCACGCTGCTAATCTGTGGTATACCTCAAGGCAATGATGTGCTGGTTTATCCCAAGTGAGAGAGTTCGCTTCTCCCCGACCATTGTCCTTCATGAGTCGATGAAGTTTTGGGAAGGTCAGTAAAGAGATGACTTGGCTTGCCATCTTGTTGACATCCCAGAAGTCGACTTTGAAGCAGTGATTGAGTACTTCACTCACTCCTGATTGTTTGGTGATGATGGTTGGTGTGTCCTTGCACATCGCTTCAAGCGGAGTCACCCCAAAAGGTTCCATATGTGAAGGGAGCACAAAGACATCAGAGATGTCAAAGAACTTGTTTGCATCCTGTCGGTTGTAGAATCCATGGAAATAGAACTTATCGTAGATGCCAAGGTTCTTTGCCTTGTCGATACAGCTCTGCAGCTTGTCTCCAGTTCCTGCCATGATGAATTTAGTCTTAGGGCAGTGTTCCAATACTTTTGCTGCCATGTCAACGAAGTGCTCTGGTCCTTTCATACCAGTGACCCGTCCCAGAAAGGAAACGACCTTATGGTCTCCTTTGAAATCAATGCCATCATGGACGACAGGATCCATTTTTACTCCTGCATTGTGGATGACTTCAATCTTTTCTGCAGGGATTCCATAATGGTCGATGAGGGTCTGTTTGATGCCATGGCTGACTGAGATGATCTTGTCTGCTGCAAAGAATCCTTCTCGTTCAATATCATAGACGGCTGCATTCACCCCAAGACCATTATTTTTGTTCACTTCGGTGATATGCACGTGTGCAATGAGCGGTTTTCCTGTGAGTCGTTTTGCCACTGATCCTGCCCGGAGGGTGGTCCAGTCATGTGCATGGATGACATCGATATCCTGGAATCGTCCGTTGTTGATGAGTACTTGCATTCGTTTGGCAAAAAGGTCTATTTCCTCTAGAAGATTTTCTCCGTAGAGCTGTCGAGTATGGTCTGATGAAGAGGATCCTTTTCCTTGGCCAATCGATTTGAGTGTTGTCAGGTATTCTTCTTCGGTCTGATATGCTGCAAGAAGTGAAGGTACGCGAGTGATGGAAAGTCCACCAAGGTTTGCTTCGTTTTCCGTAACGTGTCGAGAGGCGTCTGTTACAGTGAGAAAGTCAGGATTTACTGAGTCTGGAGCATAGGGCATGACGTAGTCTACTTTGACTCCTTGTGAGACAAGTTGTTTCGCTAACTCATAGCAGACCATGCCGACGCCACCGGCGAAATAGGGTGGGAATTCCCATCCAAGCATCAATACTCGCACTCAACACACCTCAGTTCAGTTGACGGCTAAGCCGTATATCCGTGGAATTCTTCGACGAGATACGAAGAACCTACTGTTCCGTACGCATTCTGATTTAAAAAGGTTTCTACGTTTTTTGGACACCTCAAAGAAAAAAGAATCAATAAAAAAATAAGTTAGTAATTTACTAACAAAACAATAATAATTTATTACGAAAATAAAAACATATATAAACCTCAACCAATAGAACAAGGACATGGAGCTTTTCAACCAGACCAGAAAGTCAATTCTGCAAGTCATTTCTCGAGAAAAAAGCTCCGCATCAACCATTGCAAAACAGGTGAATCTCAGCCTTCCCTACACCCTTTCTCAGCTCGCGATTTTAGAAGCGGCGGGAAGTATCAAAAAGGAAAGATCTCCTAAGAAATCTTATGGAAAACCCCGTCTAGAATATTCTATTTCAAGACCATTCATGGAATTATCGATTCTGACAGAACACGTAGGAAATATCATTACCTTTCAGGGCAACCAACCATTGACAGAGAACTATCTTCAGTTGCTTGCAACCATCCCTCAAGCGAATGCTTCTGCATTCAGTGAATACTATTGGAAGCATAGTGAGCACCAGAATAAGATCATTGCAATGGGACTGCTTTCAAGCGCACCACACACCATTGAGCTCTTGGCTATTACTGAAAAAGAACACTTAGAGGAGCTCAGGAAAGTGATTAGTCATTTTGAAAGCACCATCTCAGGAAGGAATGTGAAGATCATCTGTTGGGTACATCTTGCTAAAGAGATCGTTGAAGGAGCGACCAACAAAGATGACTACTATGTACAGATGATACAGAAAGTGAAGCCAGTCATAGATCCTCAAGAGATATTTGAACGAATAAGAAAGGAAGGAAACAATGAATAAGCTAGCTAAACTGATGGAATCAATGACTTATGAGGACTTGTTGCTTCTCCAGAAGGATTTTGAGAGGGGAAATCTCCATAGCATCCTAGAGAAAAGAATTAAAGAAAGACAGGCAAATCGCATTACGCTCTGCCCTGTCTGCTCAAGTCCAGTTAAAGAAGGAGAAGGATATCATCTGCAGTTTGGAGATCCGAGTCTTCGAAAGAAGGCGACCTTTGACGGAATAGATTGCCTGCAATACTTTCTTACTAAAATAAAGAAATAGAGAATGAAACCAGCACCAGCTTTTGGAATGGCAAAGCCAAGTGGCTTTCAAGAAGAGATTGAGCTTGATTTTGAAGAGCAGATGAGAAGAGAGGTTGAAGAGAATAGACCTCTTGAGGAACTGGTGAATTCCGAGACCTTCCAGGTCAAGAAAGTGACGATCAGAAATGAAAAACAGGTCCGAAATGGAGAGGTGACCTATCAGAAAGTCACCGAATTCATAGTAAAAGCAAGTACAGATATTTCAGTGCGAAAGCTAGTTTTTTCAGGAAACAGCATTCAGGTCAAAGAGGGTGAGACCATCCAGGCCGCAATTCCTTGCTACAAAGAGGCCGACATGATCGGAAGAGGATTCTATCTTCCTCGAGAGTATCAAAAAGAAGAGAAAGCAATTGAGATAAGGCTAATGGGAAACGATCAGGTCAAGCCCTATCGATCGACAGATTATCATGATTTTATTCCAAAGATACACAGAAGACGGTGAGGGAGAAAAAAATGAGCATATTTGATGAGAAAGCACTTGACGAGAACAATTTAGAAGAAAAAGAACAAGAATTACTGAACGCAGCAAAGCACATTAATGAAATAGTTGAAACCATAGAATTTGATGTCATAAGAGTTTCTCGTGTTAATCAAAAAATGAATCCTAATACAAGAGATCCAATGCACATGAGAATCGGAGAAAGATATACCCCTCCGACCACAGGATACAGCATTACCGCATTCATTGAAGTAGAATCTGAAGATTCACCTATCACCCAGCTAGCTTTTTATGGAAGTACCATTACCAAGGCAGGGGACCGAATTTTTGCCAAAGTTCCTCTAGGTGAGAAGCATAAAACTCCTTTTTTCTATAAAAATATGATAAAACAATTTGGAGAAACATATTACACGTCAAGAAAGCCACTCACACAAGAAGAAGCGATCTCCATTGAAATAAAAAAATGCAAATATGAAGAAGATGTTGATTATTCTATCAATGCGATCACGTACGGTGTAAAACCATAAGGATATCTTCTCCGAATTCCTGGATTTTTACCCGTCCCAGACCTGAGATGCTATACAGTTCA
>JAGQJW010000003.1 GCA_020430425.1 Nanobdellota archaeon
AGAGGACGAGAATAAAAATGATGATCACAATCATCCTCATGTACGTCTGAGCCCTCGTTAGCAGCCTTTTCATAGAAATGACTGAAGAAGAGGACTATTTAAATCTTTGCGGGGACACATTTTCCATCAGACCACCAGGTATCTTTCCAGGTGCAGTCTGTTGCTAGACAATCATTCTCCTTACAGGTTCCTTCAGTCTTATAGTCTGCGCAAGAATCAACCTGACTGGAGGTACAGGTTTCACAAGCTCCTGTTTTCTTGTTTTGGTAGCAGTTGATACCGAATTCGCATGCGTCGGTTCGTTGAGTGAAATCGTTACAGGCATCAGGGTTAAGCTCTTCACAGGTAATATCACATTGTGAAGATTTTCTTTCTTGATTATAGATGGTGATGACGTCGCATTGTGATGCGTCATAGTCTCTGAGTTCTTTTTTTGTTCTCTCGATACCCACCACATCATTATAGGGTTGCTCAACCTGTATGCAAAGGTGTTCTCCTGAACTGAGAGGAAGTTCTTCAACGGAAGGGACTTCTTGAGAGAAGGTTGCAAGGTTGCAGTTATTGGTCTTGTTGATGAATAGTTGGTATGGTTTATCCAGAGGTTCTCCATAATCGATGACATTGATGTTGACCCAGCAGTAGGTCTGTTGTTTTCGGTAGTTCTGTGAGAGGGTGATGCTTACTGTAGGAGTGGTTGTTCTTGGCGTTCCTTCTTCTACTGTGTCAGTAGTATCTTTTTTCACTTCAAAGACAGTTGTCGCGGATCCTAAGGTTGTTCCTGTCTCGGATTCTTTGACGATGAAGTCTGCCTTATAGATGCCTGCAACGGTTATCTTATCATCGATTTCAAGCTGTAAAAGACCCTCTTTATCAGGAGAGCACGCTGCTGATTTAAGCGAGAACCCTGCTAAAGAGGCGATGCTTCCATCGCTTTGTGGTTTTGCTTTCCATCCGGTTCCTGCAGCTTCTGCTTCAGTGATATATAAATGACAATAGGCTCCATTCTCGAAATTGTGTGAAGCGGTAACGACGACTTCTCCGTTTTCTCCTGCTTCTAGGAGCGTGTTCTCGAACTTGTCTCCGTTGAAGGTCAGAAGAATATTATTTTTTTTCACGCTATCCAAAGTTATCCTGCTTGTTGTTCCTGTCAAGCTGGTTTCCGACTTCTCTGTGGTAGTAGTCTCCACCTTTGGTGCCTGTTCAAGCCAGTTGTTGTATGCGGCATCACTTACGGTTAATTTCTGCTTGCAGCAGACATTTCCTTTACCATCGTCTCCGATGGACAGGTGATTGGTGACACTCAGGTCACACTGTGTCTGGATGAGGACTCCTCCTAGTGAGTCGCATTTGCTAAGACTTTGTGCGCCTCGTCCTCCAAAGAAGAGAAAATACATTCCAAGGCCAAGAATCATAAGTCCAAGAGCTATTCCTATGATAGTCTCAATAGGCATATTTTGTGCTTTCTTGGAAAATTTCATGGTAAGAAGAAAAAGAAAAGAGAAGAGATGCTTAGTTTACATCTCCTAGAGGAACATAACACTGCTGTCCAGTTCCGCAGCTGCTGTCAAAAGCAGGATTTCTGATATAGTTTCCTTCTGGCTTGAGTCCTTCTGGAGAACAGGTTCCACCATATCCTGTACAGCTAGTTCCTTCAGTGACTCGTCCTCCTGATTGGAATAGGAGTACTGCTAAAATAACTAATACCAACAGCGCAATCGCTGCGATAATAATAACGTTCATGGAGAGATCCGCTCCTTTCTTTGAATTCATCATCGTGATTACCTCACACTTCCTTGAAAAAAATACCGTTTCCTCCTTATATAAATCTTTCTTTTGACTTTTTAAGAGATTTATAAGTAAAAGTCTAATTCTTACAAACCCTACACCACACACAGGGTACCAAAAAGTTTCACTTTTTGCATATGGCAGGCCTGAGGCGTTTCTTTGCGAGAATTCATTTCTTGCAAATCATAAGCGTGGCGTTGATCTCAAAAAATCTTATTTTTTGCAGATGGCAAGTTCTAGAAAAGCTGTTCCTGGTTCTGGATAGTAGGGGATGGGCTGCACTCCTGGTGCTCGTCGTCCAACAGTCCCCTCTGCACAATCATAGGCATCAAACTCAAGCGTATCGATTTGTGAGGTCTCACCATAATCTACGAGCAGGCTGTATGATTTGTCCCAGACATCAAGCGTTTCGTTCTTGATAGTTTCTAGAGTGATGCTTACCGCTTCACAAGTAGTCATTCCTGCACAAGAGATCCGCCTCTCTTGCAGTCCGCAGTCTTTGATGAGTATGTCAAGAGGAAGGTTTCCGCATTCAGGAACAGTAGTCCGTACCGCAGCCTGTACGAAACTCATAGAGAGTTCATTGTCGATGAATTCTTTTCTGATGTTGCTTTTCGTGCTAGAGTCTGACTCGGTAGTCACGTAGGAGAGGTAGAAGAGCATAGCTAGAGTAATGATGATGACGATGATCATCAGACCGATGATTTCTGCTTGTGCTTTCTTGTTCATTGGTTTACCTGTATTGGATGATGGTGAGCACTCCAAAAGAGTAGGTGTCCTCAATAGGATTATAGAGAGAGACAGGAAGGGTTGCTTGCGCTTGTTCTGCTAAAGTGGTTGGTTGGTTATCATAGAGCTGCCAGGATCTCTGCGGTTGTGCAATGGTAACAGGGTATATTTCAGTGATGTTGAGTTTTGCATTTCCTAGTTGGGAGAAGTAGAATTCTTTTTCCAATTCAGTGTTCCCCTGAACGACCCGATGAAAAGCCTCTAGTTTGGTGATATCAAAACAGTTTGGATACTGTACTTCCTGCAAGGAGCATTGGAGTTCAACAAGAGAGGTTGCATATTGAGCGATGGCAATAGTGTCCAGATCATCAAATCCTGATGACTCTGCATCAATGCTTTCTTTCTGTGCTTGGGCATAGAAGACGAGTCCAAAGACGATAAGAAGCACTATGATGATGACCACAAAGATCGATTCTCCTAATTGTATCTGGGCTTTCTTGTTCATCTTAATAGAGGGGCGGACAGTGCGAGAGTCCTAGTATCTGTTTATTGTTATCATTGAGCTCTCCTAATTGGTAGTGGATGGTTGCCACATTTTCTTTCTGGAAACCTTCTTGGAGAAGAGAGACTAGATAGGCAAGTCGTTGGTGAGGAAAAAATGCTGATGGGCCTACACCATCATCTTTTCCCATTGCTTGCTTACAAGCTAGAGAGAGCTGATAGTCTTCATTGAAAAGAAAGTCATCTACTCGTTCATAATAGAGATTGGTGACGAGTCGAAGTCTCGTGAACGCTTTTTGCATGTTGCATTCATACACTTCCTTATCTTCGCTGAAGATACTTCCATAGAGGCTTGCTTTGCCCAGATAGGAGGAGCTATATTGGTTGAGCCAAGCATATGCTGCTTCTTGTTCCTGTTCATCATCACCTGCGCCACGCAGTTTTAAGAGGAATTCTTGATATTGACTGAGAGAGAGAAAAGAGACGGTTCCATAATCAAACAAAGAGGTAGTCCCTTCTCCTTGTTGGATAAGGATGATAAGGTTCTTCTTGGACTCATCAATGAGATCGCTATCAAGAGAAGGCTCTTCTCCTTTCAGGAAGATATAGGTGTATGATTCATAGTTTCTCTTGAGTGCATCTTCGAAAAGGAATCGGTCATCGTCGACAAGTTCTACAGAAATGTTATGAGGAAAGTCTTCATAGAGCTCTTCAAACTGAGTTGTTGCATCAGGCAGACCGACTGACTTACTATAATTGTAGAAGATATATCCTTGTTTTGAGTTGGTGAGGTACAGGAAGGTTCCTGCCTGAAAAGGGGTCTCCCATATCTGCGTCCATGCTTGGATATCATCTCCTATGAGCTGGTCCTGAGTGAAGATGATGTCATATTTGGTGTCTCGTGCGGGAAGCCCTTCAACAGAATAGTCATAGACCTGTCCTTGTGCATCGCAGGTGAAATCTACTTCCAGGCCAGGGATATCATATTCTTTGAGCGTTCCTACTTTCTGTCCGGTTGCAGTGATGACTGTCTCGAAATATTTTGATTGGCTGATGCTGATTCGTTGGTCAGTCGTCTTTGATTGGTTGTTGATGAGACCGAAGAAGAAGATGAGCAGTATCGAACCTACGATAATGACAAAGATCCAGTTGAACTGTATTTGGAGTTGTGCTTTCTTCGATATCATGAGTCATGGTTCTTGTGTGGATACGAGAGTGTTCTTTCCTAGTCCTTCTAGCTTAAGAGTGAATCGTCCTGCCTTCGATTCAAAGCACAGTACGTAAGGAGGGAGGCTTTCTGCATCATCTTTTCCTTTGTCTAGTCGTACCTGAGAGATGTACCCTGCAGGAATAAGTTCTTTCTGGTTGAAGAGAAACACGTTTTCTTGTACTTGATCATCAACACTTGATGAGATCACTGAAAAGAAAGGGGAGAGGTCGGAGTCTTGTGAACTAAGATCGGGTGGTATTCCTCGCTGGATTGCCCGAGCATCAACAAGGCATATTTTCGTGTAATCACAAGGGGCGGTGAGCGTCTCAAGATTGACTGATCCAAAATCGTTATTGAGTCTGATGGATTCTTCTAGCTTGTCTTGAAAACGGATGAGATCTATTGAGCATTTGTCTTCAAGCAGTCCTCCGATGGAGCGGACCCCTACTAGGGCGACTGCTCCGATGACGAGTGCAACGATGATCCAGACAAATACTTGATTGATTTGTGCTTTTGAGGTATTCATTTTTTCTTGGTGGTTGTTTTCTGTTTTGATTGGTTGGTCATCTTCGAAAGTGCTTCAAAGACATCTTCTTGTGATTTCTTGACTATGTTTTTTTTCGCAGGAGTTTTTTTCTTTTGCTTTCCTAATCTTCGTACATCTACATAATCTCCTTTGAGTCCTTTATCCAGTTTTTCATCTTCTTTAGGGGTTTCTGGCTCTTCAGTTTTTTCTTCTGACTTTTGAGCCGTCTCTTTTTTTGCTATCTTCTTCTGGTCAAAGGTTCCTATGAGTGATTCCCGTTGTTTCTTCCGTTCTTCGATGCGTTGTTTTCTTGCCTTTACCTGTGCTTCTTCTCGTTTCTTAAGGGCGACGGCTCGTTCTTCTTCCTGTTTCTTTCGTTGTGCTAAAAGAGCGGCTTCTTGCTGTCTTCGTTCTTTATCACTAAGACCGTTGTTTTGCTGTTGTGCTAGCTGCCGTCTTGAATAGATGATGTAGCCGATCCCTCCTCCCATCAAAAGGATTCCGAGGATGATGAAGATCAATCCAAGTAGATTAATACCTGTATCTAGTCCTTCAGTTCCTATCCCTTCTACGCAAGAGTAGGTGTAATCGCAGACATAACCAGTTGGACAGTCGCTATCAACGGTACATTCTGGTCGTTTATCAAAGACGGTTGGATCCGTTCCATTGAGGAACTCCTCAAGGTTGGTGAACCCGTCACCATCGTAGTCTTCATCTCCTGTATGGTTGAGATTTCCGAAATAATATTCTTCCCAATCATCTGCAAGACCATCCTCATCAACATCTAGGAAAGAAGAGGCATTGTTTCCATAGAGGGTCTCTATATCGGTGCAGCTAGTGATCGTTTCACAGACTCCTCCACAATCGACACCTTCTTCAAAAGGATCTTTGATTCCGTTGTCACAAGTACCACATTCTGCGATACAGGTACCGCCGCAATCGACGCCTTCTTCGCTTGGATCCTCGAATCCATTGAAGCAATGCGGTTCATAGTTGATCGCTACCGAGTCATTATACTGATTGTTAGCTTGATCGAAAACCGTATAGCATAAGGTGGTCTGTTCTCTGATGATAAGAGGGAGATCGGTGTTGTATTGCGCGATGCTTCCTTGTCCACTGCACAGCAAATCTGTTGTTTCATAAAGGAAGGTATCGCTGCAGCCAGAATCGGAATCAGTACAGGTGATAGTTGCTTCTACTCCTTGCCAGGTCTGGTCTAAAGTAACGCTTCCTCGTGGAGCGATAGTATCGCAGATAAGATCATCAAAGGTGCTTGCAACGATGCTTGCTTGCTGAGTGATTTCGTTTCCTGCCTGATCATAGGCGGTTGCTTTGAGAGTATAGGTTTCATTCTCTATGAGGCTTGCTGGAAGGAAGGCTACAGAGTGATCTGAAACACCGCTTGCGATTTCCTGACCATCCTTAGTAAGATTGTATTCGAAGTGATCGATAAGGCTTCCCGTTCCATCTGCAAGCATGGTAAAAGAGATGCCATCAAGACCGCAGGATTGAGAAAGGGTTTGTAGTTCCATAAGTGGTGAGACCGTATCGACAACTACCTTGACGTCGATCTCACTCAGAATTCCGGTGCTCTCACTGACGCATTGTACTTGTATGGTGTTCTCTCCTTCTTCAAGACTGATGGTCTTTTCGTGTTCATTCGTGACGCTTGCTCCAAGGTCTTGGAACGCTTCATCAGGGGAGAGCCTGTACTGGCAGGTTGCAAGGTGTTCGGTACTTACACTCAAAGGTACCTGTGAAGTTGCATAGAACTCCTCCATGTTTGAGGAGATGCCTGCTTCGTTGGTCAAGGCAACGGTCAAGGTAATGCTTTCTTCGCTGAGTGCTTGAGCAAGATTTCTACAGCTGATAAGACTGGTGTGGCTGAAGTCGTGGACTCCCCAGTAGGAGAGGGTCACTTCGTGTTCAGTACCATAAGATAATGCATCGTTGACGTCTTCTCCTGAGAAATAGTGGGAGATGCCATTCTGGTCCTGATAGGTACAGGCAACAGGATCATCGCTGGTGACTGAAAGAGTGGTCACTGCATTTCCTGGATCAACTACTGGATTTGGTTGTGCAGATACGGTGATGATTGCAGGACTGAGATCATAACCGAATTCATCGATTTCTTCAACCACTGTCGATTCATTTCCTTGACAGATGACAACCCATGGTGTAGTCACCACATCACCTGGTTGATCAAATTGTATGTAGTCTTGTGTATAGATAGTAAGCGAGTGGGTCCGTCCATTTGACTGAGCAAAGTCCTGTAAGGTCACATACCAATCGGTCGTGTCAGATGGTCGTGCATTGAGAAGAGGTCCTTGTCGACAGGTTGCTGGTTGCGTGGTGTAGACTTCAAAGGTAAAGTTTTTCGTTGAAGCTAATCCGAATTCTGGTGTGATGATCTTGATAGAGAGTTCCTGTGCTGCTGCATCTTCACAGCTCAGGCTACAGGTTCCTCCACAATCAACATCCTCTTCATCAGCATCTTGTATTCCATTGTAGCAGAGGGCATCATCACCTAGAGGATTCTCACAGCTTCGAACAGCAGAGCAGATGCCTCCACAATCAACACTCTCTTCTCCTGGATCTTGCACTCCATTCTCGCAGACGACTTCTTCGCAGCTGACAGCACAGACAAGACCACAGTCTGTTGATTCTTCCCATTGTGCGTCATAGAGATTGTTCTCACAAATAGTACAGTCCTGTAACGCGCAGACTCCTCCACAATCAAGACCTTCCTCATCAGTATCCTGCACACCATTATAGCAAGTGGTGATGACTTCTAGTGAAACCTTTTCTATGGATGAAGGGTTTGCCTGTTCATCGGTGACGAAGTAACAGAGTGTCGTTGTCGAATCGACAAAGAGCGGCAGGTCAGTATAGCTTGCTGACTGTATTTGATTTGGTTCTGGATTTTCACAGGTTCCAGTCTCATCGAAATAATAATAGAAAGTATCACTGCAGCCAGAGTCTGCATCGGTACACGTGATAGTCACCTCAACTCCTCCATAGACATCTTCAACTGAGATGCTTGATTCTGGCGGAGTAGAATCACATTGGTTTGCTGTTGCATCACTGGCAGCAAAGCTCGTTGTTGATGTCTTGGTATTTCCTGCTTCATCTGTTGCAGTTATATCCAAGAAGTAGACCTGTGAAGGGACCAGACTTAGACTAGTTACTTCTGTTGATACTTCATTTATGGTTGCGCTTGCAAGAATCTGATCCTGCGTATCAGCAATCTCATAGGTTGCTTGAGCAATGTCTGTTCCAGTTCCTGAAAGTGCCAAGAGGAATTCGACGGTAGTGAGCGAACAGGTGGGATCCTTGACTTGCGCGGTTATGGTTGGTTGTTTGGTATCCACAGTGATCTGCTTGTTTGCAAAGCCGATGCTGCCATCAAACCACGCATCACATTTTACTGCGATATCATGAGTGCCATCTTCAAGAGAGAGCTGATGCTCATGAGTATAATCAAGTGCCTGTTGCCCAGTTGCGATGTTGAAATCTTTGAAATCAGTCCTGTCGACGCTGATCTGACAATCAGCCCATTGTCCTGGCGTCCGTGCTTCAAGAAGGATGTATGGAGTGTTATAGATGTCATCTGCGTTGATGATTACTTCAATATCTCCTTGTGCTTGGACTTGATAGCTCACGGTCTTTGTGGCAGAGAGTCCCGCAAGGTTGTAGCATCTCACTTCTTGGGTGACATCGAGAATGTCTTGTAGTTCATAGCTAATAGAGTCTTCATGAGAGGTTGAATAGGTATCATAGTTTTCAAACTCTGATGGGTTGAATGGATGATATATTTGTTCATTGTTTTTGATGTCTCGATATTCACAAAAGGTCGGTTCGTCACTTTCGACAGAAAGGATCGTGCTCATATCAAGAGGATTCTGTACGGGTATAGGTTGTGCAGATACGGTGATCTGTGGTGGGGATCGATCAAATCCAAGGTCAAAGACTTTTACAGGATAGACAGTTGTTCCTTCTTCTTTACAGGCTATGACCCAGGGTTCAATGTGCACTTCAAGATCAGGAGTATAATAATAGTCGAATGGTGAGGTTGTCTGTGCATTGAAGGAGAATACGTGTTGTGTGCTATCAGTCTGGTCGAAAAGAGCAAGTGATCCTTGTGAATAGATTCCTGCATAGTCTCTTTGGGCAAGAAGATCACTGATGCTTTTTGAGAGCGGTCCTTGCTTGCAGGTCATTGCTCTATTATCTTTGCTCAAAGTATTGACGACCATATCAAAAGAGGTGGTGGTACCGATTCCTGAAGCAGGGCTTTCTAGTTGGATATTGACTTCTGGAGTGATAGGTATTGCATATACGGGACTCGTATGCTCTTGTGGTTGTGCTAGGTCTCTGACTTGAAAGCAGAACAGGCTGTCTGAGCCGAATACGAGTTTTGTTGAGAGCGGCGTTGCCTGAAGGCGTGCAGAATCACAGTCTCCTCCTAGAGGAAGCTGTGCATACAGGTAGGTTCCTGCACAGTTCTCTTCAGGATCGTCACAGGTAACGCTCACTTCATAGCCTTGCGTACTCAGAATTGCTTGATAGTTACCAACTGGTGCTTGGGTGTCGCATTGGTAGTCATTCTCATGCAATCGTTGGATTGCCACGCTTGAAGTCTGGCTTGTTTTTCCAGCTCCGTCTGTTGCAGTGACTTCCCACTCATATTCCTTGCCATAGTCGCCAAGTCCTAAAGTGATCCCAAGAAGATTTTCATCGAGATGCAGTCCTGTTCCGGTAAACAAAGTGGTTCCTGAACCGAGCAGTTCTCCATCTTCATAGAGTGCATAGATATACTGGACTTTGTCTCCATAGAGATATGGTTGTGTCTGATAATTGTTTACGGGAGGGATGACATCAACGCCGATACTGCCATCGCAAGTATAATCTGGTGCATCAAAGAGAGGTGCTGATGGTGCGTGTGAGTCAAGAGCGACGGGAAGAGTCTTTTGATAATAGGCATCCGATCCGGGAATCTGGCACTGAAGTGTTGCTTGCGCACCATAGGTATCATCTGCAACTCCTGAAATGGTGAAGGTGTGGGTGAGCGATGGTTCCGTATCGATGAGTGCTGATGAACCGTCTCGAAGATACTCACAGGTGCTCAAGATATTCGTCTTTACATCAACTGCAGGTCTTAGTGATGAGTAGAGATCATAATTGTCATAGAGTGTTTTTCCTTCACTGTTGGTGATAGTGAAAGTAAGATCGTCAGTGAGTTCGATAGTGAATCCCGTCTCTTGTTGGGTGGAGAGTCCTGCAAGATTCTCACAGGTGATTCGTGCTCCGAAATAATAAGGAGTGTTGAGTGCATAGGAAAAATAATCGCTGACGAGTCCTTGATCCATCTCAAAATTATCAGTGAGTTCTGTAGTATAGTCTGCTATTCCTGTGAACTGTTCGGTGATCCAGTGAGTGACCGTTGGCAATGGTTTTGCTGATATTTCAATTGGTGGTTGATCAGTGAAAAGATAGCTACAGGCCATGAGATCTCCCTGTGAACTGATACCAAGAGTGGTGGTCATCTCTTGTGAATCCTCTAGAAGGTCTGGGGTGAAGCTTGCAGTGATGATCGGTGCAGTAAGGTCGTAGCCGACATAAAGGATCTTTTCATGGTAGAGTGGTCCACTGACTCGGTCCTGTCTGCAGATGATCAGATAGTTTGCGCTTCGGTCATACGTACCATAATCAAATGGTCCTCGAAGGGTGAGTGAGACATCATTCTGCTCATAGGAATCAGACGTCCCTTCGATAGGAGATCCTAATAATGATTGGTCAAAGGCAAGGATTCGGTGTGTCGTGGTTGGTACACCATTATTGTTGTTGAAATAGTTTCCTTGAAAATATTGGCTTGAAGGCGTATAGTCTGTTGTGGGTTCTCGCTGGATAGTACACGTTGTCTCGAATTCCGTCTTCATCTCTAGAGTGAATGATTGCGCACTTGACACGGCAACATCTTGTTCTTCTGCTGGTTCGATCTGGGAGATTCGAGGTGAAGAGACCCACATGCGCATCGTCTCTCCATCAACAGTCATAGAGATATCAAGAATATGTTCTTTTCCTGAACCTATCGGTGCTCGAGGGTCATATTTTTCCCCAGTGATGATGAGGTGATAGTTTCCTGCTGGAAGGAACTTGGTGATCTTGAATTGGTATTTGTCCCATGCATTGCTTCCTTCAGGACTGCTTGGCAGATAGACCATCCAGTGTCCTGTTTCCTCTACGACTGCTTGGTTATCTTGATCAAGGACAGGGTTTCCGTCTGGTCCGATGAGTTCGTAGTTTCGAAGGATGATAGGTGCATCGCTTGGCTGATAGGTGATGTTGATGGTTGGTCGAGGATTGTCGATGGTTCCTGCGTTATAGTTGATGGTTTCTGCAAGGACAACAGGCGCACAGACTACTAATAGCAAAAAAACTAAGGTTACGGTCTGTAGTCTCATTCTCTTTTTTCCTTAACCGACTTCGACAGTTGGTATGACAATAGTATTATCTCTGATTTTTGTATTGATCGCTTGGACCGGACTCTTGGTTCCTCCTCGATCCTCAAAGAAGAAGTAGAGGAAAGTATATTCGCTTTCAAGTCCTAGACGAAGAGTAGTCTGCAAGGTTTCTGCATAATCATCAGTCTGGCTGATCTTTGCATAGGTTCCGCCAACGAGTGAGCAGGTACTCGCAGGATTATCCTTGAAGGAGGTTGTATCAAAAGAAGTTGATTTGAGGAAAGGAACGACACAGTAGTAGATTGCTTCACATCCGAAGTTGTTTCCAAACGGTGTCGTTGAAGTTGCATCGTTGCAGGTGAGAGTGAAGTCTCTTGAGCTCTTCCATTCAGTGGTTCCATCAGTAAAGTTTTCTTTTCCTTCCTGCAATCCTCCGATTGGTGCGACGTGATCGATGGCAAACACGAGGATGTCTCCAGGTTTCCCTGAAGTTGATTTTCCGGTCTCGAAGTTGCAGCTGATAGGTAATCGGTAGACACCGTTCTCACTTGGTGCAGTAAGTGATTGGCTGTAGAGATGTCCTGTCGCATCTGATTCGCGATAGACAAAATCATGGTCTTTGTTTTCAAAAGAATAGGTGCAGGTTCCTTTGTAGAGAGTGTTTATTTGAAGATTTATGGATGCATCTCCTAAGAAAACTTCTCCTAGAGGGGTGAGCGGAGTGATGCTTGCATCTTCATTGATACTAAACGGTTTTTCTGCAGTTTGGTCGTTGGAAAGCAAGTCCTTACAGACGACTGTTAGTGTATAGGATCCATCATTGAGCTGTGGATAGTTCAAGAGGATATTCTCTCCAGGGCTTGCAGAGAAATAATTGGTCTCAAAGCCTACTTTTGCACCGTAGCTGGTGAGGGTTGCTTGGCAGGTTGAAGTCTCTGTAACACTGACGGTGAATCGTGTATCAGTAAGATAGGTGTCTTCATAGATCTCATGTACGGTCTTTTCCGGTTCGCTGATAGTGATTTCTGGTTTGGTATCATCGACATGGATCGGTTTTGAAAGCTTGAGTTCTTCTAGATTTCTTGCCTTGTCTTCTGAGAAATAGAGGACTCGGTAGATTCCATCGCCGGAAAGCATGGTTCCAAGGAGGTCTTGGTCTGCAAGATCTGCAAGCGTGTACTGTGGATAGATAAAGCACCCGTCTAGGTATGCCTGATCGATTGCATCATAATCTAGTTCGGAAAGTCCTGCAATGCAACTGCCATCGACTCCTTCAACATCACAAGGGACTTGTCCATCTGCAAAGCAGTGTTCTCCTAGTAAAGAGACGTAAGTATTTACCTCTTCTGGTGCACTGTAGTCATCGCTGACTCCAAACGAGAGGTCTTTGAGTTCTTGTGCACCGTACCATATCTCATCTGCAGAGTCATCTAGGAAGAGAGTAGTATTTGGCGGAGTGATATCCTTGAAGCAGTTGCTGTCAAGTGCTCGTCCATCGCTGTCACAATCATCTCGTTCAAGTGATCCGGTGAACTGGTTGGAATCTTTGTAGCAACGGTTCTGGTCTGCATTCCATCGACAGTCTCCTAGATCAAAAGGATCATTGCTGAAATAGGTCTGTTTATTGTTTCCTGCTATACGGTCAGTTGCAAGAAGATAATCATTTGACTCGACGTTGTTTTCCACATCAGGGTCATACGCGACGTTAATCTGAGGAAGCTCTCCTCCAGTGCAATCGTTCTCTGTGGAATAGAGAAGGCAGGAATAATCATAAGTATTGATACAGCTTGGAGTGTCTCCAAAGTATGCTTGACTCTGGTAAGTCGGATCTATTTCTTCTTGTAGGTAGCAGCTAGGAACGTCTCCTTCACTTTGTGCGTAGAGGTTGCAGAGTTCTGTTGAGCAATAGCCGATCGGAGAGTCGAAGTCACACTTGCTGCAGTCCTGTTTCTCCGGTTGTGTTGGTCGGCAGATACCGACACCGACTTCTTCATTATAAGGAATCCATTCGCATCCGACTTGAGGATTGTTCAGTTTTCCTGAGCTGCTCACATCTCCTTCAGTGAATTTATAGCAAGGATCAGATGAACAGGTTCCTTGACTCTTGTAGTCATAGCAGCTCGTTACTTGTGAGCATTCATCATAGAATGAGAAAAGTGTTGGTGACTCGTCTAGGTAGCACTGGCCTTGCTGTATGGTGCCTGAGTAGCCAGGAATTGTTGCTTTATCTTCTGCTTTGAAGAGGAGTTGTGAACAGGAATAATCGCTGAAGAGATTGCTGTTGAGCGCTGGTAGATTATACGTTGCAAACAATCCAAAGATTCCATTGCAGGATTCACAGAGCTGTTGTTCTACACAGTATGCTCCTGAGTCTTGAGGAAGTTTGCTTGCCGGATCATAGTTTGTCTCGATGCAGGCTTTACCATCACATGAAGTAGTGCTTGCTTTAAGATTGGTCCTGGTAGTGGTTGAATAGAGTTCACAGGAAGTAGGACCGTATCCGTCTCCTGTCTTGAGGTCCATGCAGTTCTTTCCTTCTTGCTGTTCAGTGAGACAATAGCTGTCTCCTGTTCCAAAGCACACATAGGATCCTTCTTCAAAAGCCGATATATCATTTCCTGATTGCATTCTTGCAACGATGTTGTAGCAGAAAGTTGCATCAGGCTCTAGTATATCATTGAACATATATTCCGATTCATAGTTGACTCCATTGAGTGACTCCGTATAGATCGGTCCATCCGGATCGCAGCTTCCGCCTGATCCTTTACAGACCATGACATCAAAACCTAACAGATCGCTTGCACAGACAGAACGATCATCAAAATTCCATCGAAGCGTTACATCCTTTGTTCCTAGATGATACTCGATAGGTGCTTCTGGAAAAAGTGATGCGTCTTCATATTTCTCAAGATCGCTGTAGAGTTTGAAGATATCATCTGAAGAATGGGTCACCCCTGCTTTTGGGATGAAACGAAGTGCGTCTTCACAGCTTTGACAGATATCTTCTTCTTGGCAGACGTCTTGACATTCATTGGTGCATTGGTCTGCGGTGCTACAGTCACAGGTTGATTGACAGGAACTGAAATCAAAGAAGCAGCCTGAACTGCAGGTGACGCTTCCTTTGTAGCCGGCTCCTAATGCTTGAGAGCAGCTGAGTCCGGTTTGTGTTATTTCATTGAAGAAAAAACTGGTTCCGTCACAGAGTTCTCCTGTTGAAAGCGTACCATCATTACAGCCATCTACAGTCACATAGTCTTCGCAACCGACTTCTGTATAACGGGTAGGCACTTCTCCTGTATAAGTACAGTTGGTGTTGGTGTTTTTGATGGCTCGTTCTCGTAGCCATCCAAGTGCGCCATATGATTGGCATTCACCGTATCCTCCGTCGTAGAGTGCGTCAGCCTGAACGAGAGAGACTTGCGTCCCGTCAATATTGACGACCCATTCTGCTTCACAGGTGTCAATAGGTATTGTTCGTTCGCTACAGCTGAGTTGGACGTTGATATAGAAATTATCTTCGTTGACCGTTCTGGTAAGAACGAGATCTTGCTTACAGTCAAGAGAGTAGCTTGCAGGGACTAAGACAGAGAAGTCATAGGTTCCTTCCAGAAAATAATGTGCTGAAAAATCAAACTGACCATTCTCATCGCTTGCTACAGAAACTCCATCTGCTTTGATAGTGATTCCCGAAAGTGGTTCGTCAGTCTGTGAATTGAATATTTCCCCATAGACGGTGTGATAAGTGCCACCACAGGTTGGTTGATCTCCATTGAATTGGTATCCTGCCGCTTCACAGTATGCTTTGGACATGTCTGAAGAGTAGACGCTTGAGCTTCCGGCAATCTCTCGGCAGCAGTAGCCGCTTTCGAAAAGTGTTGGGTCAGTTGCAGCTCCATCGGCATAGCAGGAATCGACAAAGACGAATCCCCGGTCAGAGCAATAGGCCTGCGCCTCTGTTGCTTGCGATGCATCAAAAAAGACGACGTCTCCATAAGAAGGGATGCAGCAGCTTCCTGAACCTGAAGGAATATCAGTGACGGTGAGTTCTGCCAAAAGCGGACTTACTAATAAGAAAAAGACGATAATTTGTATACTAAGTAGTTTCGCTTGTGAGACGCCCAAACTATTCACACCCTCAAAGGTGATTTAGCTTAATTTGCTTTATAAATCTTTTGGCTTCTTTTCGTAAGATTCTGCAAAGAGAAGGAGTTTTGTTACCACTTTCTAGTTTACTCTCCAGCCGACTGGTGTGCATTCATATCCGCCTAACGTTCCGCCGATATTGTAAGCATCTTCGATATATTGTCCAGTACCGATGCCCCGAACAATGCTGTTGAGAATCGGATCTCGATTGTAGGGCTGGACGATGCAAGGAGACTCATCTTCATCCTCATAGAAACAATCTCCAGTTGAAGGGTCCAAGGTAAGACATTCCTGTGTTGGAGGAAAACTGTGACCTAATCTTGTCTGAATAGTAAAAGCTGGATCAGCACAATAACGGGGAGAGGAAGAGCAGTAGTGCACCTGTCCTCTATAGGAAAGAAGCGCATTATCGCCGAATTCTACTGTTGAAAATACTCGACCTGAGGTCTGTAAAGAGCCATCGAAACAGACAGATGCCGAAGTGATAGCGAAATCTGAGACGGCATAGAGATGGCTACCTTCGACACAGCAATCGCCGATTCCATTGACATCCCACGAACTTCCTTTGTCACCGAAATATCCTTCAAAATGATCATAGGAGAAGGAGGATATTTTTGCTCCATCTGTTGTTGATGAGAGTTGACAGTAGCACTGTGCTTTATCATTGTTGGTTTCTATATCACAGGTACTTCCGCAGACAGTTGTTCCGACACAGGTAAATCCTGCGGCATCATCAGCAAGCAGGTTCTTTGCTTCAATACCGTTACAGAGAGGATCTCCATAGCCACAAGTGCAGTCGTTGATTGACTGGTATTCACAGCCTGTATCTCCTCCGCAAGTAGCATAGCAAGCAAAAGGACCAGGGAGTATTCTGCCTCGAAATGCAGAAATGGTTGATCCGAAAATAGTTGCAGGTATCGGTCCTGCACAGTATCCTTTTTCGATAGCAAGTGCTGTCTGCGCATTAAGTCCTAGCGTGTTTGACGAACTTACCTTCAGTACGGATTTTTCAAATGATTGTTTATAGCCGAACTCGTTGCAGGATAAAGATATGTTGTAGGTGTAGGTCGCATCTCCTCCTTGACAGGAAAAATCTCCGAGTGTTGAAGGGAATGCATCTCCAAAATAACGATAGGTATAGGGGTACCCACTCTTATCAACATAGCCTTCTTGTGTATTGGCAGCCGCAGGTAATCCAGGTCCCGTACAGCGGGCGTATTGATTTGAGAGTGTGAAGTCTTCGCAGTCTGTTGCATCCCACTGGAGATCAACATTTCCTGAACAGATATTTCCTCGGTCACCGCTGCAGGATTGTTCAAGCTCTAAAGTATAGATGTCATTGATTCCATCTCCAAGTACTTGCTGTCCACCCACTGTTCTTATCCGGTAAGGATCATCACCGGTTGGGTAGAGGTTACTTCCAAAGGCAGCAACGTAACCAGCATCACCAGGGGTAAGGATTTTTCTTGATGCATCTTCTATGACCGGGTTTCCAAGAAGTTCTCTGATGTGTTTAAGAGGGTCTGAAAAAGGATAGCAGGTTTGGATATTTAGATTCTGGTAGCAAAGATTATCGGTATCTGCAAAGATTCCTCCTCCAGTGATTGCTGCCCCATTGATAGGTTGCGGTTGCGGTTGACAGCATACATGAGGAAGGTCAAAGATTTCTTGGGAAGAGACTCCGTTTCTTGTATAGGTTTGATAATAGGGTTCTCCATTTTCATCATAAGGTGAGATATTATAGAAATCAAGTGGTGCTTCAGGGTAGAAGATAGTTGCAGGTCCGGGGTTGGAGAAACCATGTGGAAGGCATTCATATAAAGTGACCTCTTGGATGACTTCTGGGCTGGAGACCACTCTTCCTTGAATATCTTGTTCTACTTGTAAACTGACTTCGGTGAGAATGCTGATCTCCTGCAGGTTCTCATAGAAGGTATCTTTACGAAATATTTTCGGGAGAATATCTTTGAAGGTAAACGTTTCATTGGGTAAAGTGAATGTTTCACTTTCTGTCTTGAGTTCAAAATCTTCAAGAGGCACTCGATAGACGTAGCGGGAAAGTGCTTGGTCTGACGTGAATACTGATGCACGAGATTCACTTGCTTCAAGGGTGTAGATGTCTTCGATAGAAGCAAGAGTATCAGGGATATCATCAAAGCCATTTGTTGGAGTGAGTACTGCTAGTGGCGAGTCATACACAAGAACATTGACCTGTTGATAATCGGTAGCGCCATGCTCATCAGTGACGTTGATGGTGAATCGATGGAATCCTATATCTGTCTGGTCTAAAGAGTAGGTGATCATTCCATTGGTGATCGTAAAGCTCTTGCTAAGAATCTGCGGTGGTGGTGCATCTTCAGCGAGAAGACAGGCAGTTGTTCCATCACGAACTGACTCTTTGTTGCAGCCCGCAGGATAGTTCTCTTGACAGCAAGCAATATCTAGAGTAGGATATTGTTTGGTGCTGAGTTCGCACTCTGAATAGTCTTGGATGGTACACTCATCACTATCTGCACAGCACATAACATCTACCATGGTGTCTTCAGTTTCTTTCCATCCTGAAAAGGAGAAAGTCAACTGATCATCATTGGGATCGACTGCCTGTACAGGAATGTTCATCGTCTCTCCTTCGTAGAAGAGGAAGTTTATCTTGACTGGATCAGTCTCGTCCTCTGGAGTGAATCGATAGTTCTGATCAGGGTTATTAATATAATCAAGAGCTGGTTTTTCTTGTTTGAGTGCTACAAAAAAAGTATAGGGTTCTCCTGAAAGATCAGTATTGGTGTCGGTGATAGAGAGAATATCATCAAGCTTGAAGTGGTAGGGAGAACAGCCTTCTTCACAGCTTCCTTTGATGAGATTGATCTCAAAGCTTGGTTTGTAGGAATCAAGAGTCTTATAATCTTCTTGAAAGTGAAAGAAAGGATCTCTCATCACTTTAGAGAACAGGTCGTGAAGATAGTTATACGTATCAAGGAAATTGAGATTGATCTTCTGCTGGAAATCAACAAACTCTATGATGGGTTTCTCTCCCTTGAGAGCGACTTCGAAAGGGAATTGTGAATTGATAAGGATGCCTTTTGGGTTGAGGAAGTAGACGCTGACATTGGAGTGTTCGATGTCAACGGTGATCTGATCCCCTTGTTCCTCATAGATAGATGGATCAAAACAGTCTGGCATGTTCGTCTTGATAAAAGCTTCCAGTTGTTCCTCGATGCTTGGGGGTTCAATGGAAGGATCGACATTTGCAGGTCCTTGATGATAGTAATCGCAGGTTACATCACCGAAAAGAGTTGATCGGTAGTCTGCTGCGCTTTCTGGCGTGCATAAGAAAGGAAAGTTTGCATATCCTAGGTAACCGCTTTTCTCAAGATATTTTGATCCATCAAGTTTGAGACAACCGTGTTCTGAAAAGCTTTGGAATCGAGTCTGGAACTGGGTAAAAAAAAGTTCTGGAACGGGATATTGCCATCCTTCATTATTTTCTATTTGTACTTCAGTCAAGATATTCTGTGGATAATAGGAGAGGCAATAGTTTTGAGAGACGGGTTTGATAGCATAGCTGACATTATAGGTTTCCTGACCATCAAAATAAGAGAAATAGTCTTCTCCGAGAAAAAAATCACCTGTCGTAGGAGTTAAGCCACCTTGATAATCATAGAGCACACCACCTTGTTTTCCTAGAAGTCGAAGGCCCTGAGTACCTACTCGTTGAACACAGCTGGTGACGTATTGATTGAGGGAATGGGATTCTATGAATTCATTTACTGATTCTGCTGCTTGGGCCTGGAGCCGATCACTATAGCTGATTCTGCTGACGTAGAGCAGGCTACTTACCGTAAAAAGTAAAATCACCCCGATGATAACCATAAGGGTTATCTGACCCCTTTTCATGGAGTTGATTGAGTCTTGATTCTTTTTAAACCTTTACCTGCCTACCGGATGACAAGAGCCGCGTAGCTTACGCTTGCCGTATAGGTATTGTTTAGGTCTCCAGAAAGATAGTATTGTTCCAGTTCAATCGGCCGATCACCAAAGAGCTTGAAGTACATCTGCAACGCTGCATATCCGGAGATGGGAATGACATTCTCTTTGACAATTTCAAAGAAGGTATCCTTATCATTAGTAGTGAGTGCTCCAAAGAGTTTCTTGTCTAGATCAACGATCTGTTCTTGGATGTTATCCGTAAAAGGGACGTACTTGAAGTCTCGCCCATAGCTGGTGAAGTTTGTGATGAAGATGAACGCCGCTTTCTTGTTCTGTTCAAGAAGCGTTTCTTTGATGTCAACTGCTAGTTCGTTGATTTCAGAATCGGTATTGAGGAGAAGAGGGATTATCTTGATGCCTTCCATTCGTGATTTATTGATGAATTGCAGGAAGGGAAGCTGGACTTCAATGACTGATTCTTCTTGGTGCAGTTTGTCATTGAGAGCTAGATGTCCTTTCTCTACAATTGCTCGAAGAAGCGTTTGGTCGACCCGTGCCTCACCATAAGGTGTCTGGTGAGTCTCCATGGTTGCACCTGCTCCGGTTGAGTGCTGAGCCTGTCCGATAAGGAAATAGACATCTGGTTTTTCTGGCATCTCTGCAAGAGCCTTGTATGCCCAGCTTGCACAAGGTCCGCAAAGAGGAAGTGGTGCGTGGGGAACGATGATGCCTTTCAGGTCAGTATTGTTCTCTAGTTTTGAAGCGGGAAGGGCTCCAGGTCCTTTTTCGTGATGGAAAAGATCATCGAACTGTTTATCTAATAAGGTGATTCCATTAGCGTAGTGTGATTTGTTAGCGATAGGCTGTCTCATACAAAAATGACAGGGAGAACTAGTTTATATGTCTTGCGAGAACGTGCTTCTTATTTAATAATCTACCACCTGACAGATGGTTGTCAGACAGGTTCCGTCAGCCGGATAGTTGTTGCAGTTATCTATATTAAGAGTTCCAGAGCAGAAAAAATTTCCATAGATAGAATAAGAAGGGGTACAGCCAAAGCCAGCACAGTAGTAAATGCTAAGATCTGAACAAGTAATTGCGGTTGAACTCAATGGTTCACAGCAATTGTTTTCTGCATTGAATTTTGTATCATCACAATCATCTGAATTATCAACGATGGCTTCACTGGTTGAACAGGAAACAGGATGATTCTCGGAGCCAAAGCCATCACCATCGGCATCTATATAATAATTGTTTAAGTCAAATTGTTCATCAATATTGGAGTTACAATTGTTATCTACACCATCGCAGAGTTCTGTTGCGCCGGGATTAATCTCAGGATTACCATCGTTGCAGTCATTTCCTAAAGCGACGTAGCCTTCAGGCTGATCTATTTGTGTGAGTGTGACAGAAGTATTTCCATAGCCATCAGCATCCCCATCATAGAACCAGATGATTTCTGTCTTGCATGCTTCAGTGCAGCCATCACCAGAATTTAAGTTTCCATCATCACACTCTTCTCCTGCTCTTACTTGAAGTATTCCATCACCACATTGTGCAGCAATACAGTCATTGCTACAGAGGTCTGAGTTGATTCTGTTTCCATCATCACACTCTTCCCCATTGAGTGTTCTACCATCTCCACAGTAGTTGCAGTTGGTATAATCTATTTCACCACTATTGCAGGAGACTTCGTGAGTGCTGTTCCTGGAAGAATAGTTTCTCGGATCCCATTCGCCGCAAGTGGTTGAAGGGTTGTTTACTCCATCTGCAGTCACATCTCTGAAGAGGATTTCACTACCCGCATAATCGCAATCTTCTCCTAGATCAATAACACCATCATTGAGTGTCGCGGTGATAGGATTACCCACGTCATAATTCAGGTCCAGTCGAAGAGCTGCAGTAAAATATCTCCAATCAAAATCATCAACAGTATCTCGTGCTTGGTCCACAGGGAATTGGACAAGTTGCAGATTTTCTCCTTTCTGATAATTGAGATTGTTCACTCCTCCGAAATATCTGCTGGTAAGCGGAAGTACGTCCGTGTAGAGATTAGTGAACTCTGCGATCACCCATTCTTCACCAGTACTGTCAATATTTTCTATATATCCTGTCAGTTCTTTTTTGACACCGGTATTCTGTTCTCCTTGGATAACAAGCTGAAGGATATCTAGATTCTTATCGCTTGCTTCACCAAGAAGTGAAGGGAGTCGTTGATCCGGTGCTGCTTTTTCAGTAGTGAACCAGTTTGTGAAGATGTTGAGGAATTCGTAGATAAGTTGCTGGACATAGGTCCTTACTTCAGTCTGGCCCTCATCGAAGAAACCATTGAAATCATTGATGTCACTGACTTGGGAGATGAGTAGTAGATGATAGTTTTCATTGAGTGCTATGTGGATCAGTGAGCCGTCTTTAGTAGTGTCTTGTGGTTGGCAGAGAACAAAGAAATCATCGGTGGCTGCAGTTGTAGTGTCACAGGCGTGGGTGAATGCATCGATTGCTCCAGGAGTATTATCTATCACATTCACGAAAGAAAGATAGCTCGCATAGTTTGCAAGGAATTCTTGAGTTGAGGAGTCTCCTGAAATGCTAAAGCCGACAAGAGTCTTTGTCATTTCTTCTTCACCTGTTCTTGCCGCGCAGAAGATGTCAACAGAAGAGTCATCGAATTCTGTTGGAACGCTTGCGATTCCTTCTGGAGAGACTTGAGTAATATCATCGCAGTGGAGTGCATAAGAGTCATCGATACTGATAATTTCATACATCTTTGAGGCCAACATCTTTGTAATGATAGTCTTTCCAAGGCCGTTTAGAGAGATCTCCCAGGAGTATTCTTCTGGATCACTTGAAGTCTGGAAGCACTCTCGATCTCCATTGGTGAAACCGATTCCTTCTCCATCAGGTATGGCAATTGGACTAACCTCACCACAGCAACGTGCTTCCGGAGAGAGATCATATTCTCCGATACTGTAAAGGTAAGGATTCATGTATGCTTGACTCGGATCTGCCGTCTCATTCAAGAAGAGATAGTCATATCCTCTTCGTTCACAGGCGAGACCAAGAGAATAGTCCCAATACGCTCGTCCTACTTCATCGAGGGTACATTCGTAGTCACCAACGGAGTCGCCTGGTGTGAGGATTTGTTCAGTTGGAATGAGTAAATTTCCGGTGATTCCCCCATAATCTATCCCAATAGTGGTATACTTCAGGCTCTCTTTGTCAGGACTGCATTGGTAGAATGCTTTGTTAAAGAAAAGAAGATCATCATAAGAAGAGTCTTTAAGAGCAGAGCTTACCACTGTATTTTCTGAAATTTTCTTTCCTTCAAAACAGCCAGCTTGGGTGTCTGCATAGTACTCTGGCTCTCCTGCTTGTGAATCATCACCACAGCAGAGATTTCCTGTCCAGCCAAAACTATTGCTGGCATCACAGGCGTCCTTGTAGGGCTCGCTTCCAAGAGCTGATCCTAAATCCAGAAAACCAGTGTTATCATTTGGACCATCAAGATTATTCACCCATTGACCTACGTTTCCTGCACAGTAATAATCAGTTCCATCTCCCTTGGTCAAGTAGATTCTATCTAGTGCGAGGTACATAGAACTTGCGTCATTAGTGGTATCTACAGTGATTCTTGTTACCTGCGAAAGAAGTGATGAAGAGATTCCAGCCAAGGGGATCTTAAGGTGATGATAGGTGCCAGCAGCATCTCCATTGGTGATAACTCTGTCAAAGTCTGCTGAAAAGAGGAAGGTTGCTCCGTTGTAGAATTTGATTGAGCCAAACTCATTAACATTATAAAAGACATCCATCTCTACCGATTCAAAACCTCTCCAGTCAAGCCGGTTTCTCTCCTGTGCTGCACTCAAATCAAAATTTGCTGGTGATCCTCTTTTGAGTATCTGCTTATTCTTATCGTCGATAAGCGCTCCTGTCGCGTCATCATAGCTATTCCAATCAAGGATAAGATAGTTTGATGCTCCTGGTGTGACATAGGTTCCTGCGTCTGCTGATCCTATCTTGTAGGCCTCGTCTCGAGAGTTATAGCAAGAGTCATCATTTCCTATGTCGCCGCAACATTCAACAAATCGATTCTCCTGACCAAAGGAAGCTGTGCATAAGAACTGCTCTGAGTTATCGATCGCTTCTCGTGATTGTGCGTAGGTCACTTCCCAAGTTCCTCCAAGACAGCATCGGCTATTGTTTCCTGAAGGGGAAAGACAGTAGAATGAATCAAGATTTTCTTCTGGCTCGGTTATCCAATCACCTGAAAGTTCTTTACAGATTTCTTCATCTATTTGAGTATTGATGGACGGTTTTGTTTCGCAGAAATTTCCTTGATAAGTGGCATCAGAGGTGACACAGCAGATGGAGTTGCTTGCAGGATTGGATATAAGATCTCCGTTGGATCGAACATACGTTCCTGTTGTACAAAACTCTTTGGAGAGATCGCAACTTTCTCCGTAGAATGAGTTATCGATCAAATTGAAGTCTTCACAAGGGGTATTCGAACTATAGCTGATAGGAAGACAAGTATCGCCATCACACAGGGTGCTCGTGCTTATGAACTCATCCAAAGTCGCGACATAGTTATTGCAGACTTGTTCACTATAGATGAGCATGCATGCTTCATCAACGAAAGTTGAAGTGAGTTGGCTATCAGAAAGGACATCAAGGAGTTTCACAGCATCATTATCTGCGTAGCAGTATTTGAGGCAGCCGGTGTCGCTCCAGAAGTTTTCTTGAGAGATGGCTTTTGATTCACTAGAACAAGTAAATGCTTCTTGTCCTTCACTTTCTCTAAAAAGAATCTCTCCCGAATAGCCTAGAACTCTTTCGAACATTCCATCGCTCGCCAAGATATTGAGTGCTCCGACACAGGTGTTTGGATCGGCTGTTGCAGGTGGTGGAGGATATTCTCCTGTTGAAAGATAATGGTCTCCTTCAGTCCTATCATCTGGACTGCAGACATACCAATTGTCGCTGTTGCTGAGATAATCGGTTCCCTCGTCAGAGTGTATGATATACTCTTCACTGGACGCGCTTCTCCAGATAAATTCTGCACCATCACTTCTTCCTTGTGAAAGCTGACCACTCTTATCATCTTGTAAGCAAATGAGATCACTTTCAGAGATGTATCCATAATCAGATGGAGTGTAACTCTGACAATAAAGAGAGTCACAGCTTGATGAGCAGTCTGGAGCAAAGGTGCCTGTGCACAGAGGAGTGTCAGAAGGAGCACAATCCGCATAGGCATTGCATTCATCAGGATTGAGATCAGCACAGGAGACTCCCGTATTTGCTGTTGAGAGAAGACCGCTGATGCAAGAAGAGCCATAGAGAGTGAATGTCTGACAACCGCTTGGTGCTGATGAGCTACAGGCTCCAGTTGCGGTCTCATAATCTTTACAGTTGTAGGTTATAACTGTGCAAGCTGTTTCAAAATAAGTGCAGCCTGCGCCAGTACATTCTGATCTTGAGTCTGAAAAGGAGTCGCAAGAAATGCTTTTTTCGCTGCAGCCAAAATCATCCCCACAACAGCCATCACTTCCGTCCGTTGCAGTATAATCAGTAGCTAAGGAAGGGCTGAATGATCCTCCGACCGCTCCACACCACCCTGCAGGACTCTGCCATTGTCCTTTACCAGTATCTAGTTGAACACAGATTCTTCCATCAGAAGTTGCTGCCCCGAAATCAGCAGCAGCATAACCACAACAGATTCCCGTTTCTGGATCATACTCTCCAAATTCTGAACACCAAGTTTGCGAATTTGCATAGTCTGGATAGTTGCTTTTGAGTTCACTTGGAGTCATTAAACGATAAGTGATAGCAAAGTCATCTGCCTTTAACTTTCCATTTGAATTCCAAACATCATAGATCCAGTTGTTATCAAAAGCGACTTCCCAGAATGCCTTTTCTCCTTTTCCATCCTTATCATCCCTATCATCCAGAGAGATTCCACCCATGAGATAATAGATTCCTGGCTGAAGCGTCAGGGTTGCTGATGCAGTTTGACTTCCTGTTCTTTCATTGTCTTCTGATTCCCATAGGTCATGAACATAAATATAGGAGTTGCTTACGATATTTGTTGAAGAGACTATATCTCCGAACTGGTTTGAAGGTAAGGATTGGTTGTGATCGAAATCCCAAGCATAATACAGTTGAAGGTGTGAGAACGCATCCACATTGTGACTTGAGAATATTCTTACTTTGCTTGAGAGTGTGACCGTTGAGATTGGTTCAAAAACATAAAGAAAACCTCCAAATGCCTGAGAGCCGACTCCCCAGTCTTCCGTTCTTGCATAGATTCCTATTCCTTCGTTGCTTACAGGATATGCACATTGGAGTCCTGAAAATGAATTGAAGTAGTTTGGAAGTTGTGATTGGAATTTTGTTGAAGTGTCTGTGGCTGTGCTCGTTTCTTGTCCATTAAACCCAGAGAGTTTTGTAAGATAGTTTCCATCATTTCGAACATTTCCTATCTGAAACGTGAAGAGATTACTAGCACTACAGGTAACATTTCCCTGAAGCTCATTTGATGCAGCACTTGCTGATCCCATCAGCAAGCCTAGCACTACTAGAACAAGAAGTATCCGTGTCAGTTGTAGCTTGCTTTTGTGCCCCACTCTTTTCACACACCCAAAAATACCTTAATGATATTTAAAGAACTCTCGTTTGTAGTTATATAAAGGTTTTGTTAGTACTTGCCTTTAGTATTTCAAGAGAAGAGTGCTCGCTTCATTGCAGAGATATCTTTTGCGTGTCTCATAGCAGAGGCCTCATCTGCAAGACTGACCAATTCAAAGGGAACTCCATATTTTTTGCACAGCTGTGCATTCTGTTTCATCCGACCAAGAATAAGAGATATTCGTTCTTCTGGTTGTTTTCGAAGCTTTGAGAGATTAAAGAGAATGATAACTCCTTTCTGTTTACACTCTTTGAGCATGACGTGATTCAGGCCGCTTCGTCGTTGATGCACAAAATCCTTCTCTTCATCGAATTCATTGTCTACAAGAAAATGTGCGTTCTTTGGAACTTGTGTTAAACTAGTGCCTAACACGATGTGGAGGTCATTTCCCTTTTGATTGACTAAAGCAGTCAAAAGAGAGAGTTTTTCATCTTTTGGGGTCTGTTTTGGCTTTTTTTTGTAGATAAGAATAAGTTCTTCATAGCCAAAAGTCTTGGCCTGATCGAGAAAAGGTGCTTCTTTTCCTTCATCCACATAGACAAAATCTCTCATAAGAGAGAAGAAATACCTTCTTCTTTATAAATAAACTACTCTTCTCACCTGTACAACATGGATCGCGTACAGAAAATCATTGCAGAGTCAGGTCTTTGCTCTAGACGAAAGGCTGAAGAGCTTATTGAAGCGGGAAAAGTCAAGGTCAATGGAGTGGTCATCGGCTTAGGTGACAAGGCAGACAGAGACGTCGATGATATCAAGGTGGATGGCAAGAAGATAGCTGTTGAGGACAAGGTCTACTACCTGCTTCACAAGCCAAAGAACTACCTCTGTACTTCCCGTGATATGTACGATCGAAAAACGGTTCTCGAACTTGTTCCTAAAGGAAAGAGGGTGTTTAGTGTAGGTCGTCTTGACCGTGATGCAACCGGTCTTTTGCTGCTCACTAATGATGGGGATTTTGGAAACAAAGTAATGCATCCAAGCCACGAAGTGAAAAAGACCTATATTGCAGTACTTGATCTTCCCTTCAAACCAAGTGATGCAAAAAAGCTTGAGGAAGGCATCAAGATAGATAGGCAAGTGGTAAAGGGAAAGATCATCATTCTTGACAAGAAGACCATTGCCATTACCGTTCATAGCGGCATGAACAAAGTGATCAAGAGAATTTGTAAAGCTTTGGGGTATTATGTGCGGCAATTGCATCGAACCCACATCGGAAGTCTGGCAGTAGATGTTCCGGTCGGTGAGTTTCGGGAACTCTCCCCTGAAGAGCTTAAGCTGGTTTTCAAGCAGCCCAAGATATCAAAAGCGACCTTTACTGATTCTTGAGAACGGACGCTATTTCTTCTATGAGTTCTTCTGCTTTTCCAGAAGGAATCTCTACATCGCCCGCAGAAAGGTGATCGAATTCTTCCTTTTCAATACTGATTACGTGCTGTTGTGGTTCTCGTAATGCGAGATAGGTTTCTAGAATGTGCTTCTTTGTTCCTGGGTGTTCTTCTTCATACCTATTGAGAATCTCAGTAAGATGCATCCTATAAGAATCAGGAGCGTAAGGGCATTCGCCAAAATCGGTTTTGATCCGGTGGATTACGGTGTAGGTAAGTAGGTGTTTCTCGCTGACAAAATAGAAAGGCTTGACTCGTGGAACAAATCGTCGTTTGATGCTTGCCTCATTCTCTGTGGTCTTTGGTCCTGTTCGCAGGAAAAGAGAGCTGTTTCCTCGGGCAAGATTCATCAATACCGTCTGTGCTTCATCATCCATATTGTGTCCTGTAGCAATCACATCATAGTCTTGTGCATATTTATTGAGAAGGTATCGTCGAAGAGTACCGCACACCGTACAGGCGTGGAACTGCTTTGTTTTCATTACCGTATCCAGTCCAAATCCGGCTTCCTGTTCGAAACTGACCGTCCGTACCTTGATGCCTGATCGTTTAATAAAATCATCTAGATCTTTGAGAGAGAATTCTCGGTAGTTCGTGATACCTTCGTTGATGAAAAGTCCTTCAACAGCATATCCTAGCCTAGTGAGCACATCAAGAAGTGCAAGAGAATCTTTTCCTCCACTCACAGCAACACAGATTCGATCATTCTTGGTGAACAGTCCAAACTGATCAATGGTCTCTTGAGCAGTCTTAAGGATGAAGGAATCGAAGTGATCCTTGCATAAAGAGGGTTTTGTCGATATCGCCCGTTGATCACATTGTTCGCAGTTCATATTGTTTCCTTTTCCTTCTTTTGGTAGTGCCTATTATTTCTGTGTCGTGACCACAGGCTCGCTACTTTAGCCACCGCTGATAACAGATAGAAGTTTTATCTCATCTGAATCATCTAGTTCTTCATCTTCAGTAACGAGCTGACCATTTTTGATGATGAGCACATCTTCTACAAGCACTCCAATTTCTTTAAGGAGATCCATTGCTTTACCGGAAAATTCTTTTTCGATAGTTTCCTTTGTCCGTTCAATAGTGATCTTCATCAGGAGAAGAAGAACAGGAAGTTATTTTTAAACCCTCCTTCAATAAGTTTTATATACTCTCTTGCTTGACAGGAGAGATATATGGTCTTAGAAAGCATTTCCAACCCTTTTCAGGCTGAAAACAAACCTTCAAAGCTCATTGCGATGGGTTTTGTCTATTGCGTGCTTGCTATTCTCCTGTCAACTTGGATCTTCAAGGATCAGGCTAGTTTGGTCTTTGTCTTTTTGACGGTCATGGCTTCTATTCCTTTGATGATGAATATCATCAAGGAAGAAGAGAAAAAAGACTTGCAGGATATTGAAGAAGTAGTCCTGCTCAAAGAACATTCAAGAGCACTTATCGCTTTTATGGCTCTCTTTCTAGGAGTCACTCTTGGTGTCGTTGCCACTTATGTCTATACCCCCTTAGCAATCACTTTAGCAGTTTTTATGGGAGTGCTCCTGTTTTCAAAACCGGATGCTTCAACAGGAAAGGTCTCTTCGATAACGATGATTGTTGCAACGGTTGCAGCACTTGCTCTTGGTATCTGGGCTGCTCAGCAAGGCACAGATATGGTTGGAGTCTTTCAGACCCAGATCGACACGATCAAGCATATCAATGGAAGAGTGACGGGGTTATCTACCGTTAACACAGGTTCTGCTTTTGCCAAGATCTTTCTCAACAATATCAAAGTGTTAGTATTTTGTATCCTTTTCTCTTTCCTTTATGGAGCTGGTGCAATCTTCATTCTCACCTGGAATGCTTCAGTCATCGGAACAGCAGTAGGTAATTTTATCAGGAGCAATCTGGCAACAGTGGCCCATCTTGTCGGTCTTGAGAAAGCTAGCCAATATTTCTCAATCATTACTATTGGCCTTTTCAAGTATATCATTCATGGGGTTCCAGAGATCCTTGGTTACTTTGTTGCGGCACTCGCAGGCGGCATTATCTCGATTGGTGTCATCAGACATGATTTTGAAGGAAGAAAATTTGAGCACATCGTACTTGATGCCGCTGACCTGATTCTTCTCTCTATTGGAATCATCTTTGTTGCTGCGGCACTTGAGGTATGGATTACTCCTTTGATCTTTTAGAGAAACAAAATGATGTATGAGATTAATAAGATTGATTTTGCATCCGTTGATGACTTTACACGGGCCGTAGAAAAAGTGATTTTACCCAATAAAGGTAAGACGATTGAATATATTGTCTCTTCAACAATCTCGGCAAGTGCAGGAACGGTCTATCTTATGGATGCTGTTCACTGGAGTTTTGGTATTGTTGGTGCAATCACTATTGGATGGAATATCTACAATGAGATAAAAGATTACAAAAAGAAAGTGAAAAGAAAAGAGAATCTCATTGAGCTTGGATATCTTCAAAGAAAATAGGTTTACTCAAGGACCTTTACTCGCCCAGGCTTTATCTCATACACTTCTCCCATAGTGATAAGGGTGAGAATATGATCATCGATATTATTTCCGAAATAGGAGATGATGTCTTCGATGAGACAGCCGTCCCCCCCGTCCTTTTTCTTGATGAATGTGATGATGTCTTCTCCTGAAACATCTTGTACCGGAACTAGCTCTTCAACTACCTCGACAGATTCCTCGCCATCGAGAAGCTCTTCGATTGCAACCGGCTGTGCTGATGTTTTTGTTGCTTGGGCAAAGACTGATGTCTGGCTTGGTCTTTTAGGTTCATCATATACTTCGGCTGTTACTTCTAGAAGTTCCTTCTTTCGATAGCTTAACCATCCCGGTTCTTCCTTGAGCTGTTTGTTGTTGACGATTTCACAGGCGATAAAGATGATGTTATTATTCTGTCGAGGTCGACCGATAAGAAGCACCGGATCTCCTACTTTGAGTTGGACCGTTTTTTTCTGCTGTGCAAAGTCAGTAACTTGGATGGTTCCTGTTCCATCATCTAGCGTGAAATCATATGGTCCTGGTTTTGAGACGACAAAGCCCAGGAGATTGACTCGTGAGAGTCGTCGATGGTTGCTCTCGATATAGTTTGCTAGCCATCCTTCCTGAACGACATAGGTTCCGGTAAGGAGATCCTTGACACTACATATTTTTGCGGTTTCTCGTTGAGGTGTTGATGTTTCGGTGCTCATTTTGGTTGCCTATGGTTTTGAATAGAAGCCTCTTTTTGGTTGATAGATGTCTCCTGTCCTTGAAAGTTTAGCAAGTACTTCCTCAACCTTTGCTTCCTCTAATCCTTTTAGCTCACACTCTTTGACAATATCTTCTTCTGGGATTTGTTTATGTTGCTTGGAAAGATCATTGATGACCTCTCGAACAATGACGATGTGGTTTCTCTGGCTTGCCGTTACTCCTGTGGTGATTCGGTCAATATCTAGTTTTCCCGTATCCGGATCAAGTCCGATCTGGCTGAGAGTATGATGCACCAGTTCAATTGCTTTTTTTGCATCTTCCTTGCCAGCGACTTCCTTGAGGCCGACCTTTGCGCTTGCTTCTGTCAGTCGTACCAATGCTTCTAGCTGTCGTGCAGTGATAGGGACTGCTTTGATTCCTTCCCCGTCTCCACCCATGTTTCTTATCTTGACATAATAATCTCTTATCTCATCTAGCGCTTCATCACTCAGTCGAGGTCTGATGTTCTTTTTTGCATAGCCGACATATTTCTTGATGAAATCAGTATCTAGTTCCACTTCATCAGCTCGTTTGACATCTTGATGAAGCTTAAGAATAAATTCTGCAATCTCATTGTCCCTATCCCTGTCCGGTACATCTCGTACGGGAAAGATGAGATCAAATCGGCTCATTAGTGCAGGTGGTAGGTTGATCTGTTTTCCAAGGACTTCATAAGGATCGAATCGACCAAACTTGGGGTTTGCTGCAGCAAGGACAGTAGTCTCACACCGAAGGGTTGCTTGGATGTTTGCCTTGCTGATGGTGATGGTCTGCTGTTCAAGACCTTCGTGCATTGCGCTTCGGTCTTCGTCAGTCATCTTGTCAAGCTCATCGATACAGGCGATTCCTTGGTTTGCAAGGACAAGTGCTCCTGCCTCAAGTGCCCATCCTTTGAGGAATTCATCTTTGACGACTGACGCAGTAAGTCCTGCACCGCTTGCTCCTTTTCCTGAAACGAATCGGGCTTTTGGTGCAATGACACTCACTCTTTTGAGTAATTGTGATTTTGCTGCTCCGGGATCTCCTATGAGAAGGACGTGAATATCTCCTCTGGTCTTTACTCCATCGCTTCGGGGTTTGATGACTCCACCCATCATCTGAAGGAGAAGTGCTTCCTTGACTTTCTCATGACCATGGATGGTAGGTGCAAAACTCTTGACCAATCGTTTGAATGCCTTTCCAGATTCAGCAAATTCTTTGATGGTCTGTTCTTCTTCTGGAGATATCTCTACATTGATGAATTCTTCTTCTACCGGCTCGACATGGTTTCCTTCAAGCATCAGGTCAAATTCTACTGATTTCCCTCCCCCATGTAAAGAGATGGGAATCTCATGCACTACGCCTGTAACGACGACTCGGCTTCCCGGATTGGTCTTTTTCTCACCGAGAGGAGTGACTAGATCATTTCGAAGGATGAGATTGAATCGTTTTGCCTGCTCTCCTCCCTCAAGCTGTTCAGTTGGTTCTTCAAGTACGATCTTCTGAACATCTTCTAGTTCTTTTGAGAGCAGTCGAAATCCTCCTTTTCGACCACAACCGCATTGTGTCGGTTCCTTGAACTTCTCCTCGACCTGGATGATGTTCATGATATTTCCACAGCTGGGACATTCAAATTTTGCGCTTGTCACATGAGGACGGACATTTCCTTTCTGCCGAACGACTCCTTCAACTTGGATGAGTTTTCCCAAGTGCTTGCTTCTGATGTCTCGGATGGAGATGGTCTGAGAATCAGGAAGGTTCATGAATCGGACAAAGAAGTTCTTCGTGTCTCCTTGAAGGTGGAGTTTTTCTACAGCGAGCTGTGATGTTTTATAGACGTCTTCTGGATTGTCAAGAAGTTCTTGTGCAAGATCTATGTGAAACATAGAGAGAAGAGCAAAATCGACATCGATGTGTTTGGTTCCTTTCTGGACTGCCTTGATGATGTCATCATAATAGTTCAATTCAAAGAAGTCCTGAAACAGTTGAATTTGTTCTCCGATATCCATGGTGTTGCCTTTTTCTCACAAGAGAGTTCTCACTACCTCTTTTTCTTTAAAAATAAATAAAAAGCTTATTCACACTTGTCCAGTCGCCCATCCATTTTTGAGCTCCTAGAGGGTCAAGAATTTACTTTAAATTCTTGAGTACGTCAATAAGCATGTGTACTGCCTTATAGACTTCTGCTTCTGATTTGGTTCCAGTACAGACGATCTTTCCGTTGCTGAACAGGAGGAAGGTTGCCTTTGCTTCATTGAGCTTGAAGACAAGTCCTGGAAACTGTTCCGGTTCGTATTCTGTATTGTCCAGTTTCATAGCAAGGGTGTTAAGATTAAGATCCATACCAATGCTACCAGAAGCTACCATATTCTGGATGTTGATTTCTGGCTTGATAGTGATGGTGATATTGATCTTGGTGAGTGTCTCTTTGATCTTCTCTAGGGACTGTTCTACTTCTGCTAGGCTTCGTGCACCGGTGCAGACAACATTTCCTGAGCTGAAAATCAGTGCTGAGGTCTTTGGCTCTTTGATCCTGATGACCAGTCCTGGAAACTGTTCTGGGTTATACTCTGTATTTGAGAGTGTTGCTGCCATCTTTTCTAGTGGGATATCATGACCCAGGCTAGTGGATACAACAATGTTTACTATACTTACGTCTAAGCCTTTTTTCAGTTCAGCTATATTTTCACTCATTTTATTTATTCCCCCATGAAAAGACAAAAAATGTCCTTTCGTTTCTAATCCCCACCGTTCTTTTTAAAGGATGAAAAGAAAAGGTTATTTATAAACTCTTTGTTTTTCATTTATAAATGGTTTAAAAAGAAACATTTAAAAAGAACCCAAACCTTCATTTCCTATGCAAAGCAAAGAAGAAGCAAAATTTGGCAGATTAAGCAAGTAAAAAGACATTTTTTTGAAAACACACACCCCTTTGTTTCCTGTGGAATTATTTTTCCCTTAAATTTTTAGGAAAATGAGAAGAGTATTCCTTCCTCAAACCAATTCGATTGTTTTCTCATACTGTTCAAGAAGAGACTCCATTTCCTTCTTGTGCCCTGCACCAACTACTGAAAGAATCTTCTTTTCTGGATTCTTCTTGGCCAAAATAACTAGTCGCCGCGCCATATAATGATTCCGTTCATCGATGAGGACTTGATAGACAGTAGGGTATCTTTTTGCCAAGTCACCAATAAGCTGTTCAATCAGATCTTCTTGAGGTATTTTTGCAATATTGACAGCTACCTTCTTTTTCTTACCAAAAGGAAGCAGGCCTAAAGTGATATCATAGAAAAACCGCATTACTTCAACGAAACGTAATTTTTTCATCAGTCTCTTGATGGTCTGATCGATTGGTTTATCGATGAGTCCAAGAGTGAGCTGATTGTTCTTTGCGAGTTGGGCTGCATACAGCATTTCTGTTCCTGGTTTCATTCCAGTTTTCTTTCCGAGTTTCTGCTGGACATATTTACTCAGAGCAACAAAGAGGAATCCCCGAACACCAAGGACTCGAAGCGCACCCCATCCAAGTTTCTGTTCACCTTGAGTAAGACTTGCAAAACGCTGTTTATCTAACTCAACACAGATGATCTGTGGCTGAAAAGCGAGAAACTCCTTTTTGATATCCTCTAGAGAATCAGTCGAGATATGATTAGTCCCAACTATGTGTATTTGATCGTTCACCCTACAACGAATGAGAATGAGTTAATAAAGGTTAAGTATCTCTTTTATTTGTTAAGAAGAGATATAGCCTTTTCTATATTCTCTTCAGATACACAAGTGGTGAATGGTGTTTGGATGAATCGTTCTCCAAAAAACAGTTCAAATCCTTCAAAATTGATATCATCGATGATGACATAAGAAGATGCCTGGCTTTGTGTAAGATACTCTCTGATAAGGTACGCCCTATGTTCGGTGAAGCTGTCTTGGGTTTTTCCGACAAAAGGAACTTGTAGACCGCTTCGTTCCATTACCATTTGAATCTGTTCTAAAGATAATCCTATTCGCCATTGTGAACTCAACACGAAAGAGCAGGAGGTCTGATCATAGAGTCGATGTATGCGATTCACTGCATCTTCTAGAAATGGCGGACTATGATCTACGATTCGCAAGGGAGGGAGAGGTGATTCTAGGATGAAATCTCTTACTCGTCGTTTACGTTCTTGTTCTGCATAGAATGAATCAATCTTTAGAATATTCTGATCAAGAGAAGTATCTATTCCGTAATAGTCTGCCTTTAGCTTGTACCATTGCTCTTCATTGGTCAGTGGGCCGTCGACATCAAGAAAGACAATTTTATTATGATCAACTGGCATGAAAAAAGAATATCAATTGAACTTAATAAATATTAAGAAAAAAAATCAGTTGAGTATTTTTTGGGCAAAATATCCAAGACTATAACCCACACCAACTTCAATAGTACTCATAATTGCTCTGCCAGTTCCTCTTTTCAAGGAAGCTTTCGTAGTGTTAGGTTCATCCTGAGCATTATATTGGCGGACATTATCCAAAGCAAAAGTGGTGACAGGATTATCCAGAACTTTATCAATAGATTCTTGTCCATATCCTTGAACCAGTCTTTTATGTCTAGGGTGTGCTACAAATCCATACAAGGTGGTAACTGCAGTGGAACTTCCAACAACTAGAGGGAGAAAAGAAGGGTCTACTTCGACACCTGAAGCATTCAAATATCCTTTATATGCGCCTGCTGCAATATTTACAAGATCAATTAATACCATTTTATTCCTCTTTATTTTTTATAATTCTCGAAAGGATTTTCCTGAACTTTTTTTAAAGTATAATTTCCCAACGTATCTCTGGAAAGAAAGTAACTTTCTGAATCTATCTTTAGAGAATCTCCTGGGTGATAGAATAATTTATGACCAGCTGATTCAATTTGTACTTTTCCTTCCTGTTCGGAAGTATGTTTAAGAAAATAAACCCCTCCAGAAAGGAGCAAGACTGCTGATGTTGCCAACAAAGGAAACTGAACAGAACTACGAAACCATTCCTTTTTCACATCATTAACAACTAATTGTACTGTTTCTTCAATAGATTCATCCGATGAAGATTTCTCTTTCAAATTTTCATGAATGTGAACCATTTTAATTCTTTACTTTCACTACATCAAGATCTTTCCAGACGATCTCAAAGAGATCCATGATTGCTTGTGAAAAGAAGGGAGTATTGACCCAGACACCCACATCATAGGTTGGGTGTACATCTTCATCATCAAAAAGAAGGAAAGTGATTTCTTGGCCATCAGTGATGGCGAATCGTGCCTTGATCTTATCTCCAATATTTTTGATCTCTGCAAAATCATTGAGAAGAGCGATTGCTTCATCTGCTTTTCCAGTAAGAGGTGCTCCGATTTGTATCTGCACTCCTCGTTCGTGGGCTTTCTTGAATGCTCGAGAAAAATATTCTGCTTCTCGGATGAGACCTTGTTCAGTAGTAACCAGAACAAAAGTTTTTTCTGCTTCTTTGAGCATGAGAAGGATCTGTTCGTAGACTTTGTTTCGTCCCCTAAATGATGCAGTAAGCTCTGTTGGTTCAACAAGATCCACTCCTTGGTTATGGAGAAGTGATAGTTCGTCAAGAACTTCTGATTCTTTCAGGTTGTCAAGGAGCTTTGCCTGTGACTGTGCATCTTCATGTACTTTGCTCTTTACTCGTTCAAGAACTTCTTGTGGTGGAACTGCTAGATATTTGATAGGTTTTCCGATTTTCATAACGATGAATCCTTTTTTTTCAAGGGATTCAAGTACATCGTAGCTTCGGCTTCGAGGTACGTTAGAAATATCTGAGAGTTCTCCTGCACTGGATACTCCTCGAGAGAGTAGTGCGACCCAGATCTTTGCTTCGTAGCTGTTTAACCCAAAAATCTTGAGTTTTTCGATGAATTCTTTTTGCATAATCATGTTGATGTGCACCTGAAATTTCAATTAGGATAAATAGTGAAAAGCACCCTCATCTTATAAATATTTCGTAAAAGTAACCATTACTCAGTGAATACATTTTTTTTGACCTTTGAGAACACCACCACACCTTAATTTCCTATG
>JAGQJW010000040.1 GCA_020430425.1 Nanobdellota archaeon
GTATTATTGCTAAGCAGGAAGATCGCGTTGATGAGAAAGGGAGACTATTCATTAGAATCGATAAAAAAGATTTTATCGAGAATGATACCGTTTCCCTTGTCGATCATGGAGATTGTATCCATTTCTCCATCATGCTTGCTGCATTTCCAAAGAACAGGCAAAAAGCAATTGAAGTTGCAAAAGAACTCTTCTCATCTTAATGCTTGATTCCACAAAAGAGTAAAATATTCTAAAAAACTGTTCGCGACCTCTTGTGAAGTGATATAGATTGAAGTGATAGCTCTTCCAAAAATGATTATTATGGTCTTGTTCTGATAGACATTTATTGCAACAGGCGAAGTATGATCAATATATCTTGTTGTAGTCCAAGAATAGTTCTTTGAAGCATAGGTGTGTTGAACCTCTTCTTTTTGCTTCTTGTTGAAAAGCATGTTCGTTTTTATCTTCTTATCATCCCGTCTTCTATGTACTTTCTCAAAAAAAGAAGAAAGTGCATCTTCATCATGACCTTTGGTTCCACCGATCACGTAACAGGTCTCCCCCTCATTCATCAACTCTAGCTGTTCTCTAAAAATAATCTCCAGACCTTTTAATCCAGTGACCAATTCTACCTCTTGGCTCTCTTTTGAGGAATTGAATTTTGCCAGAAGAGAAGGAAGCATCAATTCGGCTTTCTGCTGAAGAAAAGAAAGCTCTTCTTTTTTTGAATCAAGATAATTCAATATCTGGTGAGGGTGCAAAGGTTTGAAATGCTTCACCTTATTCTTGACATATGTTGAAATGAAACCTTTCTGACAGAGCTTTTCTAGAATCTCATAGACCTTTGAACCAGCAATTCCTGAAGCATCAACTATCTTGCTTCTAGTAGAATCTCCCAGATCAAGAAGTGAAAGATATACCTTTTTTTCCGATTCAGTAAGGCCCATAGCCAGAAAAATATCTTCATCCATAGGACCCCGTAAGGGGGGCTTTATACTTAAATATTTCTTTTGCTTGAGATCAAATATGAAACAAGAAAGCATTTTGGAAGAGACTGTTCAAGTCACCCTCTACGAAGTTCTTGAAAATGGCCATTTTATCAGGCACGACACTCCTGCTCCCGGCCTTATAGAAACATACCATCACTGGTCAAAAAAACAAGGACTCTACAGTTCTCAAGAACTTGCAACGCACAAAATGAATGAACTTATCAGCTCATATCTAAACAAAGGATATGTCAGTATCGAGTCTTCAAAGCAGGAACAGATATTATCAAACGATTGCTCCATTGAAGTTACCATCAGAACCACCAAACAAGCAGTTGATAAAAATAGCATCGCAAAAGATGGTCTGGGAAACCTGTTCTATGAAGGCAATAGCATTCTCACCACCATAATAACAGGTGAAAGAAATGAATGAACGACTTGAACAACTGACAAGAGTGCTACATCCCGTTCCAAAACATCAGGACGGAAGGTGTCCTTTCATCAAATGGATGGGAGAAGACCTGATGCATTGTCCAGGAATCGGAGAATACAAATGTCGTATCAGCACCTATAACTACGGAGAATACAATCAGAACCAAGACTATAATCCTTGCATATCAAACAAACACGAAGAATGTGAAAGGTATGTCAAACAACAAGGAGAATAAGATGTCAAAAAAGGAAGAAGACAAAACTTTAGAAGAGCACGTTGCCTTAGTCCATCATGTAGCGACCGATCAAGGAAATGGAGGAGGATATTGTGGACACTGCAACACCTCATTAGGATCAAACCCTTGGAAGTATGAAACTTGTCCCTCGTGTAACTACATTCTGGATTTTTCTGAACCAATAAAACCCTATTCATTTGGTGGAAGCGATTTCTAGCAGCTAAAAAATCAATACCAGCAGATTGAAGAAATTGACTAGCCAATGAAACAGTACCGGATACAGTATATTCGTTTTCTTCTCTCCGATAGCCTGTCTTGCAGCAATGATAGCGAACCCATAAAGAGCTACAGCATAGATGAACACGTTGAGACCAGCACTTTCTAGGAGTAAACTCCCTGCACCCTTATAGAATTGATATAGAGTGCCGATGCTTACCAGATGAATAAAGGTGAAGAGTCCTGCTTGAACATGCATTGCTTGTTCTAGGGAAAAAGCATTTCGTATGAGTGAGAATGACACTCCCCGAAATACCAGCTCTTCTCCAAGACTGACAAAAAAAGTGTAGATGATAAGCAGGAACAAAGAACCTCTGATGAAACCAGGAAACGGTTCATTCAACAACAAGAAAAGATAAGCAAATAATAAAGAAACACCTACGATGATAGCGATCTTTTTTATATCTCGTCCTTTATATTCTAAAGATATATCAAATATTCGTAAGAGAAAGAATCCAACTAATGCAAAGAGCAGTGGCTGAACAAGCCCATAAAGTGTCTGGTTCAATACAGCAGACTTGTCTACAAAGGAAAGAAGATAGACCACCCCTAAAGAAATTATATCAGAAAGGGAAGGAGATTTCTTTGCATGCTTGAGCAAGAACACTGCACCAGCAAATAAGACAACAACAATCAATAGAGAACTAAGAGTATCAGAGAGTACTCCTTGATAACGAAGAGCAAAGGAAAGAAGAAAAAGGAAGAGCGAAGCTAAGGAAAAATACTTTTCTTTCATGCCAGTACCCTTCTTATCTTTCTTACTCACAAAAATTCACCTTTTTCTTTCTCTTTTGGAATTGCTGTTGGACTACTGCCACCATGCCAAGTGAACCGAGGACGTATACGAAGAGGATACATCTTCTCATTGGCATCATCAAAGATGATTCCAGCGCCTTTCACTCGAGGTAATTTATCGAGTTCCTCTACAAGACCTTCACGCATGTAGCTTTGCATAAGCATACCCAAAGCATCCACATCTATCTTAGCTGTGATTCGATGACTTAAAACTGTATCGCTTTGCGTCATGACATCAGTATGAATCTTTCCTGGCTGCTGAGTTGCAAGAACAAGAGATATACCTGGCTGTCGACCTTCACGCATAATCGTTACTAACGCGTCAGTTGAAGCCACTTTCCCTTCACGAGGAAGGAATTCATGAGCCTCATCAATAACAAGCCACACCAAAGGCATATCCTGCTTGACAGGAGCCTCTTTTGAGAAGAAATTTACCGCGCTGGTCACCTGATCAAACTCCTCATTCTTTCTGGCAACCATCCTATCAACGAAAAGCCTTTGACCGACCAGACCAACCATCAAAGCCTTAACATCCCATCCACCAGGCATAGTAGCATAGCAGGAGACATCAAGCACCGTAATCTGTCCACCTTTAGCAAGATCGCTTAGAGGAGTCCCGTGATCAGAAAAGACGCCCCACGTGTCAGCTAACCTGAACATGGAGACTACCGCATCACGAATCTTTGGATCAGCCTGCGTGTCTGCTTCCAATTCCTTGATGATATCCTCAATAGCATATGCTTTTCCCGTCTTCTTAAGAGAAGCGATGGCATTACTTATGACTATGCCTTGTGGATCATACTTATCGACCTTGAATGCATTACACCAATCATCCTGATCGATCTGGCTTGGAGCGAGAGTGAAAGGCACATCCGTAGGAATTCCTTTTTCTTTGTAGATATGATAATATTTTTCAGGAGTGAAAATCTTGACAGGAATGCTCTCTGGCTTGAGACCCCATTCCTCAAGCAACTCCTTATCCTGATGATTCGGATATTTCATCGTCCAATAGATACCCATGGTGTCAAGCAAAATAACAGAAAGATTCTCTTTTATCTCTGGATCAAGAAGGTGAAAACCCTCTGCAAGAGCACCCATCGTGTATGATTTTCCACCACCACGTTTCCCGCAGATGAACATGACATGAGCCCCTGCAACATCCATATAGACATTATTAGAAAGAGCATGAGTATTTCCCATCGTAATATAATGCCGACCGATAAAGATTGATCCTTTCATCCCAAACTTCTCAATATCAGCTTTACTCCTTCCTACAACGATATCCTGCATATCTGCTATTTATAAAAAGACGTTTAAAAACCTTTTGAAAAACTGCTGAAATACCACTCAAATCACTTTCCAGCGACTCAAACCAACACCTCAAAAAAGTATTTCAAGGGGATAAAACTTAAAAAGAAGAGGAGATGACTACAGAAACATTATTAACTGCGCAGGCATAACAGGTATGCGAGGGTATGAGTATGGTACAAAAAAAAACAACAAAAAGCAGCAAAGCTGCACCAAAAAAAACGAATTCTCACAAAGCAAAAATCATCTATGATCAATCACAGAGAAAAAAAGATTATTTTTTCCCCGTGCTCCTTTTGGTGGTAGCACTCATCATCATCGGTTTTGTGAGCAACGGAACCTTCTTTCTAGGAGGATTCTCTCACAAACAAACAATTCCGGAAGGAAACCAGACAGTCCTTGTTACGGTCAATAGTGAGCCTATCTACCAGTCAGAACTTGATGAATACTGGGACCAAATCCCTACAGATATCAAGCTGCAGCTTACTAAAGAAGACCTTCTAGAAGAATTCATCCAAGAACGACTTCTTCTGCAGGAAGCAGATAAGAAAGGAATCTCCGTAACCGACACTGAAGTTGATCAATACATCACTTCACAGTTGAGTTCAGCAGGATTAACCTTAGAACAGTTCCAGACCATCCTCAGCCAGCAAGGGACCAGTCTTGACCGGATGAGAGATATCTATCAAAGACAGCTTAAGCTAGCGAAACTGTTTGAAGAACAATCAAAAGATCTTGATGCAACAGATGAAGAAGTACAGACATACTATACAGAACATAAGACTGAGTTCTTTCGACCAGAACAAGTCACTGTACGTCACATCCTCATCCCCGTCAATGACAACATCAATGATAGTACTGCACAAGAGCGAGTAGCAGAGCTTGAAGCATCACTTGATGCAGCAGACAATGAAAACTTCTGTGACCTCGTCAGCAACTACAGCGGAGATCCAGGAAGCATCAACAACTGCGGAGAGTACACTTTTAGCAAAGGAGAAATGGTACAGGAGTTTGAAGACGCAGGATTCGACATGGATATCGGTGAACGAAGAACGGTCAAGACCTCTTTTGGATACCATATCATGATCAAAGATGCAGTCATCCCTGCAGGCTACCTCTCTCTTGAAGATGATATCGGCGGACAGACACTAGATCAAGCTATAAGACAACTCCTTGCACAGGAGAAGGCTAAAGCAATCTATGACGCCTACATCAAAGATCTCAAAGAGAAATCAACTATTATCTATGAAGCGGCCAATGATCCTCGAGAAGACACTAAAAATGTCGTGCAGGATTCAGGCAATGTAACTATCGATAACCAGGATGTAGTTGTAGAAATAAACTAGGCCAAAATAGCCTTTTTTTCTTTTTTTAACCTTATTTATCTCTTTTTCTTCAAAAATAGACTTTAACAAAGTTTATAAAAGAGGGTATACTTTCTCTTTTCTGTGTTTGCATGGGTCCTACCCGAACTCGCGGAGAAACGTCCCGTTTGTTATGAAAGGTAGACACTCGCAAGTACTACAGCCCGACACGAGAGTACTCAAAGGAGCTTACGGCAATCCTTGGGAGGTAAGAGACCCCAAGACCAACTTTGTTGGGGCCAAGCAATGAGGCTGGGAGTTAGTGTCTCGGGCAACAACGCTTACCATCATCATCAATCACTATCATAAGAAATTGATCACCTGATCACTATCATCAAGTCATCCAAGGGCACAGAAACCCTTAGCCATGCATCGACGTTAGTTCAACGCAAAGGTCTATTTCTAGGTAGTACGAAATAAATGGAACAGGAATAGCATGAGCCTATCCTTGTAACGAAAAAATACAGAAGTATGAGAAAATGGCAAAAATCACGCGAGCTAGGACAGCAGAAATTCTAGGCCAGCTTGATTCTTGAACATTTTTGGAGGAAACAAAAATGGCAAAAATAGCACAAGTCAGTTCAAAATATATCATTCATTCAGAAATCAAAATCGACGGAGTCGTTGATCGACCAGACGTCATCGGAGCAATCTTTGGCCAGACCGAAGGACTCCTAGGAGAAGACCTTGAGCTTCGAGAACTTCAGAAGTCAGGACGAATCGGACGAATCGAAGTCAATACTGAGACAAAGAACGGAAAGACTGCAGGGGAGATCATCATTCCAAGCAGCTTGGACAAGTCAGAAACCGCAATCATCGGAGCAGCACTTGAGATCATCCAACGAATCGGACCTTGCAACGCAAAGGTAGAAGTCAAACAGATCGAAGACATCCGAGTCTCTAAACGACAGTTCGTCATCACCAGAGCAAAAGAACTTCTCAAGGAACTTATCGATGGCGTCATGCCAGACTCACAAGAACTTGCAGATGAGGTTGCACACAGCGTTCGAGTCATGGAAATCCAAGAGTTTGGAAAAGAACGACTTGCAGCAGGACCGAACGTTGAAGAAAGCGACGAGATCATTGTCGTTGAAGGACGAGCAGATGTTTTGAACCTTCTCAAGTACGGATTCAAAAATGCAGTGGCAGTAGGAGGAACTGGAGTTCCAAAGACCGTCATTGAACTCTGCAAGCAAAAGACCGTTACCGTCTTTGTTGATGGAGACCGAGGAGGAGATCTTATCATCAAGGAACTTATGGGAACTACTGAAATTGATTATGTAACCAAAGCACCTGATGGAAAAGAAGTGGAAGAGCTTACCAAAAAAGAGATCCACAAAGCACTGCGAGCAAAAGTCGCCGTCGAACAGGTTAACCTAGAAAGCTCCGCACCATCTGCAACCCAGCAGAGAAACAACATCTCAAAAACGATGAGTGGACGAAGCAATAATCCACGGACAAACAACAGAAACAATCAGCGAACGGAAAGGACAGTTAGCAATAAACCAAGCAGCAGCAATGGTGGAAGCAGGATAAGTGATAAGGAAAAAGAAGCATTCAACAATATGCTTGAAGACCTCATCGGAACTAGAGCAGCATGCATCCTTGATCGAGACCTACAAGTTCTTGGAAAGATTCCTGTCAGCGAACTAGACAATACCATCAAGAGCCTTGGAAATACGGTCTACGCAGTTACTTTTGATGGTGGCATCGAGCAATCACTTCTTGGTACTTGTGAGAAAAGCGGAGTACGATATCTTATCGGTATGTCAAGCAAAGTAAAGGCAACTGGGCGAACCACTGTCTTGACTCCAGAGCAGCTCAACTAAACCAAATCATAGCGGCCAGCAATGGTCGCTTTCTTTTTTATATTTCTCCACCATACTTCTTCTGAACCCATGCCAGTTCATCAGAAGTTATCTCCAGCTCATCACGAAGCCCCTTATTACCTATAATGCTTGGGATAAGCAAGTGAAACTGAATGAGCGCATTCTTTGTAGATATCCGTTGAGAGAGAGCAATCTTTTCTACGATGCTTTTTCTCTTGGCATAAGTCATATTTGCCTGCCAATATTTGAGAAGCCTTGAAGGCTGAGAATACCTTGGAATAGTAGGATACTTCTTTTCCTTAGACAAGGCAACACCTACTGAAAGCAAGAGGTAGCAATAGACATAAAAACGATAGTATTGCCATCGACGAATTCTTCCAAACATCCGGTCAGCCTGAGCGACTACACCATAAGCCTCTTCAATATCTTCAATTTTAGTGTATTCTTTAGGAATATTCTGATCGACCCAGAGAAAAATCTTATCCAGATCCTCACTCACATCATCATAACTACCTAGAACAACTGCAGGATCCGTTGATTTGAAAACCCTGATAAGAGCATCAGATAACTTTTCAGTCTGTTTTCTTGTCTCAAACTCCGATTCAGACTGGAGAACTATCTGAGTGAATAAATCATTGAGAGCCGCACGCACATCACCTCTGGCATTCCTTGCAATAGATCGCAATTGAGCCGTATCAATATGAGAAAATGATTTAAGGACCTCAACCATGTCATCAATACCAACAGGTTTGTACTCAATCAGATCACAACTCTTCTTAAGAGCTGAGAATTTCTTATCAAAGACATCAACTCCTGTTATGACGATAGGGAACAAAGAAGTCGAGATGAATTTTGCAATTACCCCTGTAGCTCCACGGTCCTTCACCCCAGAAAGACCATCAACCTCATCAAGCAAGATAATCTTCTTATTGCCAAAAAGACTTGCTTGACCAGTCACCTGACTGAGCCATTCAGTGAGATTTTTCTGGTTTCTCGTGTCACCTGCATTAAGTTCCATCACCTCATAGTTATTCTCTGCAGCAAAAGCATAGACTGAACTGGTCTTGCCCGTACCGTGAGGACCATAGATGAACAGAGCCTCTCCTTTCCTGAAATGAGTAAAGAAATCAGCAACTTTCGAGGTTGGTTGTCCCTTTATCTCGGACAGTGATTTTGGCTTGTGCACGAAGAAGGGATCCATACTTCTAGAGACTATCCCCGCTATAAAAACTCTTCTATGAACGGCACAAAAGGCTTATAAGGACATTACTATTAGTTTCAACAATGATCATTGGAATCGTCGGAAAGCCCAGTGTAGGAAAAAGTACCTTCTTCAAGGCAGCAACGCTCAGCGAAGTAGATATCGCAAACTATCCCTTCACCACCATCAAACCAAACCATGCTGTCGGTTTCGTCAAGGTCAAGGATGCAGCTCAAGAAGAGCAGTTTGGCAGAACAGCCAATCCTCGGATGGGGTATGTGCAAGGACCTTACCGATTCGTACCTGTCGATCTCATGGATGTTGCAGGACTTGTTCCGGGAGCACATGAAGGAGAAGGAATGGGAGCGCAGTTCCTCAATGATCTCAATCAAGCAGACGCACTCATCCACGTCATCGATGTCAGTGGAAGCGTCAATGAGAAAGGGGAGCCAGTAGAAGCAGGAAGCTATGATCCTGCAAAAGATATAGCATTTCTAGAAGAAGAATTAGACTATTGGTATCTTGATATCCTCAAACGAGGCTGGGAGAAATTTGCAAGAGTCGTCATGCAAGAAAAATCAGACATTGCAAAAGCGATTGCAAAACAAATGTCAGGACTTGGTGTTGATGAAAGCATCGCAAAAGAAGCACTCAAAAAAATAGGAGCGACAGATAAACATCTTCGAGACTG
>JAGQJW010000041.1 GCA_020430425.1 Nanobdellota archaeon
GGCTATCATAGTCATGCCAATGCAAACCGATACCCACATCTACAGGTGCATAGTTCTTGAGGATGAATTGAGCCAGAAGGTTCTTTGTTTTTGGGATGTTATAGAGAAATGCATACTGGTGACCGATACCGATGCTAGGAATATGATGTTTTCTTGCTGCTCGTGAAGTGAGCGGTTCAAAGTCTGAGAAAATAAGGTCTATGTCTTTTATCTTAATGGTTGAAAGGTCCTTGATGAATTGGATCGGTCGGATTTCTTTAAGGGTCTTAAGATGATCGACTCGACCATTGCTTGTTGCAAAAGAAAGTCCTCGATAAACATCATAAGGAATAAAATCTTCAACGAATCGAAATTTCTCTTCAGCCCTTCCGCTGAAGATAACCTGTACTTCATGACCTCTTTGCTTGAGTGCTTTGATGAGGATTCTTGAGCGGGTGAGGTGGCCATTGCCGACTCCTTGTACTCCATAGAGAATCTTCATCTAGTCCTCGGTAGAGAGATCTTTTTCGTTTAGCTTGTGGTGCCAATCGTAATGGATGAACTCTCCTTCTTTGGTCTCAACCAATGCGGTGCAGCTGTCTACCCAATCACCTGTATTAAGATAATGAATTCCATTTAGCTGACGATTCGCCGCTTGATGAATGTGTCCGCAGATGACACCATCATACTGCTCTTTTTTTGCCACCTCGACAAGTGCCGTCTCGTAGCGGTCAATCACTAGTTTTTTGCTTTTCTTTTTTGCGTATTGAGCAAGGGACCAATAGCTTAGACCTAGTTTTTCTCTGGTCCAGTTCAGCGCCTGATTCGCAAGTACCATCACATCATAGGCAGCATTTCCGAGTCGAGAGAGCCAGAAGAATTCTGGCTTCATGAAAACATCGAACTCATCTCCATGAGTGATCTTATAGCGTTTGCCATCCATTGATCTATAATCATAGGAATTGATGATATCCACATCCCCGAATTCTCCAGGGTTGTCTTCAATGAACGGTCGAAAATAGAGATCGTGATTGCCAGGGATATATCTTACTTTCGCCCCTTCTTTAGGTATCTTGAAGAGGAGGCGTCGAAGGACATCCATATGGTGAGAGTCGAAATAGAGCTTGTGGCGAAAATTGATCATATCTATGAAGTCACCGATAATGTAGACCTCTTCGAATTTCCCTTCTGCTTGCTTAAGGAACTTGTTGAGATGCCTTGCTTTACAGGATTTTGTCGCGAGATGGATGTCTGAAAGAAAGAGACTTCGATATTCCCCCGTTAACTTCCCTGTCCTCAAAGGATAGGATTCAGGATAGGATTCTTGAATTTTGTCTTCTAGAGTCACAGCTTACCTCTTCTAGCTGCTAAATAAGAAACATTCTTTTTATAGTTTGCCTTCTCTACCTCTCACTCCTCACACAAGTTTAAATAATATCCTTTTCAGAAGGACGACATGGGTCTTTCAACCATCATCCTTGCTGCAACTCTTTCATTCAGCAATCCTGATTCTCTCAATTATCAGAACAAGAGCATTATGCAGCAACAGAGACCTCAGGTCAATATGAGTTTTCTCCATCCAAAGACGGTGACTGTTGATGATAATCTCCCGCCGATTTTTACAGATGCACAGAAACTCTATGATAAGATCAGGGGGTATTTCATTATCCAGAAAGATGATTATTTTCTTCTTGAGATACATGAGGATGGCTTCAAGGCGAAGTGGTATGTAGGAAGAAAGGAGAGATGATTACCATTTCCTGCTGTCATAGGCCCAGTGCAGAAGTGCTTGCCGTTGTCTTCTTCGACAGTTAAGATCCTTTGGCGTGCAGTGTTTCTTGAGTTGTGCAATGTGGCGAGTCATTGCTTTCCATCTCTTGATCTGACGAGCATCATCATCGCTTCGCCGTCCTAGATGATATCTGCAGTACCATTGGAACCAGCCTCGAGGGTCCTGCGGGTGGATCCATCCTTTTGCTTTCCAGTAAGAAAGAGGTTTTGATGCATCGACTTCAAAGAAATTGAGTGATGGATCTTTTCGTGTCGAGGTCTTTGCCTTCTCAAACCAAGATGTAGGAAACTCTTTCTTGCAGTCATTGAGATACTTTCCTCCAAAGATTCCAAGGTCAAGCATCTCTTTTGGAGTGAGATCCGGTGAGAATTCCTTATCAAAGTGCTTTCCTTCTGGTTCGGTCAGATAATAGACATATCCTTTTTGCATCTTATCATTGATAACAATCTTTTTCATATGAGTACTTTAAAGAAATTTCACTAGCAATTTATAAAACTGACGCCAAAAAGGTTACAATCGAAATGCACGTAGCAAAAGAAGAAGCAAGAAGAGTGCAAGAAGGAGTGAAGAGATCATTTTTTTCTTGTCGATCTTCATTTTCCTAGAGCCTCAAGCATAGAATGTCGGGAGATTCGATAATCGATGACCCGTTCCATGAAACGGTCGATCTTCTCTTGGTCAAGGGTTCCTTCTAAGGTATTTCCTTTTCGAAAAGTTTCATCACCGATGATTCCTCCAAGGTTTGGATAGAGTAATTGTCCTTGCATCCGTAAAGGAATGGGAAAAGTGACGAGAGGAGTTCTTGTAGCATTATATGTTCCTAGTCGTTGATAGAGATCATAGAGTTCTGATTCAGTGGTTGCTTGTTCTTGATGGTTAAGGTAAAGAAGAGCATCTGCACGGTCTTTTCCTTTCTTGAGAAGAGCAGGAAGATCCTCGAGTGCTTCTTCTTGTTCTATTCCTGCGATGACCACTAGATTCTCATAGGTCTCTCGTAGTTTCGCGTGATCGAAAAGTTCTGCATCCTCTTCTTTGAGATGGACGGCTTCATCAAGAAGGATAAAAGGAAGGTGATAGTTGGTTGCGATCTTGTAGGAGAAGAGTTTGTCTGGATGCTTGAGTCCAAGAGGTAGTGAGAGCTTCTTGTAATGAAAGAATTCGCAGGCTGCAAAAAGTGAATGAAAGCCATCATCACCGTTCATTGGTGAGAGGATTACTCCATCGATGCCCGAGAGTCGATATTGTTCATATTCTGCAAAGAGTTCTTCTCCAGTCTTATCTTCGCTGACAGGAAGGATTCCAAGAATAGGTATTTGGTTTCCAAAAAGCCGTATGAACTTATTCTCTTCTGACATGAGAGAGAAAAAGGATTAAGAAGTAATAAATGTATCGGCTTACCGTCGATAGGTCAGTCTAGGTGTTTGAGATTGGACCCTGGCCTTTTCTTCTAGCTCAAGAAGATTGATTACATTTCCGTGTCCTGAAACAATGACATGACCATGAGGGACTTCAATGAGAGTTCTGGTGCTCGCGTAGACTTCCGTTCCATTCTCTGTAGTATGCAGATAGGTAGGATTCGCTTTTGCCAGAGTAAGATTCGGTACAAGGACCCCTAGTGAGGAGAAGTGGTCGAACTTGTCTGAAAGCTCCTGATGAGTGATCATTCGTGTCGGTTTTGTCATATGGACCTGCGTTTATAAGGATCTATTTATAAAGTTTTCTGTTATATCTACTTCAAAGTAGTGAATTAAGAAATATTTATAAACTAGACCGCTCGAAAAAAAACAAATAAAGGAACTAGAGAATGGGAAAAGAATTTGCAAAATTGAAGAGAGGATGCCTAAGAAAGATAGTACTGCTAGGATTACCTTTTGCCATCATCTACAGCATCAACTCTCAGAACAGCAAGCAATCAGCCCAAGAGAAGCTCTATCAGGTTCCTAAGACCGTCCAAGTTCTTGAAGCAGAGTATCTGCAACCAGATGGTAAGCATATTCATAGAAAAAAGACGGCAGATCTAGAAGAACTCATCATCAGTACAGACAGTATTGATTTCGAAGAGGATTTCAAGCTGACCACTCAGAACTACACACTAGTCAAGCACAGCGATTGGTGGATTTCAAGACAGATTGGTGGACTATTCTCATTGTATTCTAAGACCTTGCTCTGGGATTGGGATATGGGACAAGGTCTTGATGGCGAGCGATCAAAGGCAGCACTTGCCATTCTTGAAAACCGAGAGGATATCAAAGACCTTACCGTACGGATCAATCATAATGAAGTATGGGAGGATACAGGAAGACTGTTCACCGATAAGAAAGTCAAAGAGAGAAACAATCTATTGGCAAGACTGACCATTGGGCTAGCATCAACTTTCGGAGGAGAGCTATTCTCTGAGACGAGAAGGGGAGACTATTATAATCCTATGACCCAGACGGTTGTCGCATACAGCAATGTCGAGTCGATCCTTGCACACGAGATGGGCCACCATAAAGATTATCAGCGATTCGACAACGATTGGGAATATGCATTGATGACCCTGTTTCCCCCAACGACATTATACAAAGAGGCAAAGGCAAGCATCTACGCTAATGATATGCTCTCAGAAAAAGATAAGAACCAGACCTGGAGATATCTTCTTCCAGCATTTCTCACCTACATAGTGGGAGGCGTTGCACTCACCAGAAAATTCATCAAGAATTTCGATCCACACTTCATAGAGCTCAAGAAAGAGAAGAAAGGAGAAGTGGAAATGATCAATCGTCAAAGAGAAATGGAAGGAAACAGTACCAAGATAACAGCAAACAACCTCATCACTGTACCACCCGCCCAAGTATACAAGACCTATCTGAACCAGACAGCAGCTCTTTTTGCAGGTATCGAAGGATATAACCAGCTTGAGGCAACGACAGGATCAGGAATCTATGGTGCAGCAGGATTTGTCATAGGAGCAGCAATTGCATTGAAAGCAGGTGAACTCATCCTCAACAAAGTGACAGGGACATCTCATGATTGTAGTAGCCCCCTCAATTATATCAGATATAAGGCAAAGTCATTGATCAACAGAATATCCTGATGAATGTTCTTTAGGAAAATAAAAGTATTTTTATAGCTCTTTCTCGCCAGAAGTCGTATGACACCAAAACTTGTTCGGGATCTGATTCCAGAGATCATCAAGGAGAACGCAGAGATTCCTCACACCCATATTGCTGATGAGAAAGAATTCTGGGAAGAGCTCAAGAAGAAACTTCAAGAAGAAGTTGAAGAATTCATCAAAGACGAAACTATTGAAGAACTGGCAGATATCAACGAGGTGCTTCTTGCCATCTATGAGCACAAGAACATTTCAGCAGAAGAAGTAGAGAGTATTAGAGAACAAAAGGCTAACAAAAGGGGCGGCTTCAAGAAAAGAATTATTCTAGAAAGAATGAATGGCTAGCTGTTCAGTTGTTAGGAGAGGGCTTAGCACCAAAGTATTGCAGAATAAGTGTAGCAGTAATGGCAAAACCTTCCATTGGTTTAGTATAAGATTCATCATAACCTAAGACCTTATATGAAGTTGCCTTTGAGGGAGCATTAAGATAAGCAGCCTTTTTGATATAGTCAAGATTTTGCATCACATCAGAGGTTTCAGGAAAACGATACTCAATAGTCTCAGGCGTGTTAATTTTCACCAAATCATTAATATTTTCTGATTTGTCATGTACTTCCACGAGTTCCATAGTAAAAGAATGAGAGTCTTGCTTATAATGATTTCTTCAGAAAAAGAAACTATTTAAAAGGAAAAATGAGAAGAAAAAAATATGGCAGAGCAATTACCTTACCGGCAAGGCGTACAAGCTTACATCCTTCACGGAGAGGATGTGCTTCTCATCACTGATGCGACAAATCATAGTTTCTGGAAACCACCATCTGGCGGAATCGAAGAGGGTGAGACTCCTGAACAGACCCTTAAAAGAGAGATGCAAGAGGAGTTGAGTGTTGACGTCTCTATCATCAAGAAGTGTCCTTTCAAGAATAAATTCAACTGGCCACCGGAATTGATCGAGATATACCACCACCGATTCCAGGGACAAGAGCAGATCATCTTCATCACCAGTATAGAAGATAGAGAGAAGATTCGTCCTGACCCTACAGAGATAGGCTTGATAAAATGGGTGCCATTTAGAGAGTTGGAGAAACACCTCAGCATCGATCAGCAGAAGGTAATGGCAAGAAAAGTCTATGAAGAGTTTCTCAAACAGAACTAGATTCTTGAAGTGACCAAGTTACCGCTTTCGTATCTCCTTATCCCTCTCTTGAAGACAAATCTGGTGAGAGCTACAACCAGAAAAGTAACGATCACCAGACCAACCACCCAGATCCATTGAAAATCTCTCAAGAGAAAGACATTTACATTAGTAATGAAAAAGACGGGGAAGATAAAAAAGAAGACCATCTTGATGATTGCAGGAAAAAGTTCTGAAGGATAACTGGTAAAGACATGAGTCAGATGAGAAAGTGACTGGAAGAATCCCGAAGATTCCCCCAACCAGAAAGAAAGTGTTCCTGCAAAAACAAGCAAGTGTGCCCAGATAAGAGCTCCAGCTAGCGAGCCAAGAACAAAGATGAGCACATTGGTCAAAGTTATCGGATAGAAAAGAAGAAGGATCACTATGCCAAAGATCATATCTCCAAAACCACTAAAGGAGCTTTTGCTTACGAGAATATGGCTTAGTTCATCCTTTGGAAGGCTCAAATAGAAATCCAATTCTCCATTCACTATAATCTCTCCCACTCTCGTCCAATTTCCAAAGAAGAAAGCATTGATTCCAAAAGAGAGTGCAGCAAAACCAAAGAGACCGACAAAGTCCTGAAGTCCCCAACCATTTATGGAGTCAAGAGTTCCAAAGAGAAAATACCAGAAGAGGATGAAAGCGACATTGTTAAGTATCATAAAGAAGCTTTGGAGAAAGAAGTTGAGCCGGTACTCCATTGCAGTGCTGATGTTGAGAAGGACATAGGTCTTGATGAATCTTAAGTAGCCCATTCTATCCTCCATTGACACTTAGATTTTTTGTGCCTCTCCTTAAAAGATAATGTGCTAACAGGGTTAAGACCAGGATATAGATCGCTTGACCCCCAATGATCTGCCAGAATAGTGGCCAGCTGAATTGGACGGCAAGCTTTGCAGGATAATAGACGAAATAGGCCATAGGAAGTTTTGAAGAGATTGCTTGCAGGCCGGCTGGAAGAATATCCAAAGGGAAAAGAAATCCGCCGAAAATGAAGATGACCTTGTCATAGATCCAATGTATTGGTCTTGCATCTTCTATCCAGAAGGCAAATGTTGCCAGAGAGAATCCTAAGATGAAATTGATATAAGTTCCTAGAAAAAAGATCAGCAATAGAGGCAGGAGATGGATTAGTTGAAGAGGGATGAATCCGATAAGAAAGCTAAGCATCACACCACCTAAGAGAAAGCCACTTAGTGCTTGAAATAGTCTTTTACCATACTGAGTGCTTGCCTGGAGATAGAGAAACTGGACTGGTTTGTTGAGAAAAGACACGATAGTTCCATTCTGTATTTGTTCACTAATGTCATTGACTGGACGTCCACCTGCCGATCGAAGAACCTGTCCTATCAAGGTATACCAAGAAAGGGCAAGCAAGGTAAAAGTACCGATGGTAGATTGAGAGTAGATCGCTTTCCAGAGATGAAAGAGAGCAAACGTGTAGACGACCGTTCCAAAACCGCCTAGAAACAGATCCCATTTATACTGGAGACGCTCAAGAAGGTTGACTTTGAATAAAGCAAGATACGCATTCATTTTTGTTTATAGATCTCCTCGATGATCTCTTCGACAGAAACTTCCTGAATAGTGATGTCCAGTATGTTCAAGTGATAAGAGAGCAATTGTTTGATAGCATCTTGAAGAGGTTGTCTAGTAGTGTCCACCTCATAGGAAATGGTCAGATCAGTATCAGCAACCACGCGAATGCCTTTTCGTTTGAGTGGTTTTTTTGTTCTTTCCTCTAGCTGTAGTTTAATTATCTTCTTTTGGAGATAGACTGATTTAAGATCATCAAGAGGCTTATCATAGACTAGCTGCCCCTGATTGATGATAATGATTCTCTCACAGACATTTTCAATATCATCAACATCATGACTAGTAAGAAGAATCGTTGTTTTCTCTTTTTTATTGAATTCAAGAATAGCATTCCTCAATGCCTTTTTTGAAAGGATATCAAGCCCTATGGTCGGCTCATCAAGCAGAAGTATCTTTGGTTGATGCAAGAGTGCTGCAACCAATTCGCAACGCATTCGTTGCCCTAAAGAAAGTTTCCTGACAGGAGTATGGATGAAATCTTGGATATCAAATTGTTTGATGAGTTTTTGGAGTCTTTTCGCGTAGACGTTCTTATCAATATCAAATATTGCAGCAAATAGATCATACGTGTCCATTGGCGGTAGGTGATACCATAGTTGAGATTTCTGGCCAAAGACAGTTCCTAATTCATAGGAAAGCTTTTTTCTATCTCGTTGAGGAGTATATCCTAGAAGAGAGATATCTCCACTTGTCGGATAGAGAATTCCTGTAAGCATCTTAAGGGTGGTGCTTTTTCCAGCCCCATTTGGACCGATGAAGGCGACTCGCTCACCTTTTTGAATAGTGAAGTTTAGATCACGTACGGCTTCAACGGTCTTTCTTTGAGGATGAAACAATGATTGAAGACTGCCAAGAAAACCTGACTGTTTTTGTTTTGTCTGGAAAGTTTTCGTGAGATGCTTCACTTCAATAATGGCCATGAGAGAGTTCAGAAGAACCAATGTTTATAAAGGTTGTGAGATAGAAGAAAAGAATATAAAAAAAATAAACTACCAGGAATAATTACAGATGACAGAACTCAACACCGACAAGAATGGCTTGATGCTTTTTGGTTATGATCCTACTTCCTATTTTGAAGGAAAGCCAGCAAAAGGAAGGAAGAGCATCAGTGCAACCTACCAAGGAGGAACCTATTATTTCCTG
>JAGQJW010000042.1 GCA_020430425.1 Nanobdellota archaeon
TGCGCTACAATTTGATCAATATTTCAAGATTAAACCAGAATCTAAATTGCAGTTTTATAGAAAATTTAACATTCCTTTGAACAAAAAGATAATAACTTATACTATGACTTCAAGCCTGCACCAGCCAAAAGAACACGAAATCATAATAATTATTTCTGAGATTTTGAGGGATTACTTTCCTGATTGTGTTCTGCTGGTAAGGGGTTATCCTAATAATCCTAATAACGGGATGTTTGATTCTTTGTCCAAAAAATACTCTTTCTTTTTTGATGATCCTGCAAAAAGCGAAATGGTTGGGGAGAAATATTTTCCTAGCAAAGACTATTTAAGAAACCTTATATCCACAATGAAATATTCATTATGCACTATTAACTATCCCTCAACCATTATTTTAGATGCCAGTATTTTTTTGAAGCCAACGATTAATTTGAAATTTGATACTCATGAAGAAAAGAAAGGATTTTCTCCTGCAAAGAGATTCTATAATTACTTGCATTTTAGGTACGTTACCGAGTCTAATGCATCAATTGTTGTTAATAATAAAAAAGAATTAATAAACGGAATAAGGGCTATTTTGAAAAATCCTGACTTGAAAAAAAATGAACTACTGTCTTTTAGGGATAAGATTTGTGGTCCAGTTGATGGAAAAGCATATCTTCGTCAACGAAAGATATTGCAGCAGTTATCAGAAAAATATCTATCTCTTAGATCCCTATGAGTGTAACTGGATCTCCTTCTCTCTCTAGTCGTTCAATCGATCGAGATATTACCTTTTTTGAAATTTTCTCTTCTAGGAGTTGGATGGTTTCAGGAGTAAAATCCTTTCTAAAATATTGTTTTCCTGTGGTGGTTTCTTGTTCGTATGACTTGATTGTTTTATTAAAAAAGCTGTTTATTACGCTTCTCATCTTCTCAGTTCCTGAGATGATTGCTTTACATCCCAAGTCGTGATGGTTATCGTTTTTGCTGAGTGTTGGTCTCGCTTGTGCTATTATCTGGCCAGTATCCACTCCTTTATCCAAATAATGGATTGTTGCACCGACATATTCTGGCTCTTCATTGATGATTGGCCAAATATTGGTACCACTTCCTCGATAATGTGGGGATAGGCCTAGATGTAGGTTGATGATTTTTCCAGGAAAAAGATCTATGATGTCTTCTTTTATAATTCCTGAACCGAAGCACAGAATCAGGTCTGGTTTTGTCTCTTCTAGTAGTCGTATGTTCTCTTCAAGGTTGATTGCATTTCTTTTAATAATTTGTTGTCTGGTATTTATGAGTTGTCTATGTTTTCCGAAATATTTTTTTTCAACGACTCTGAATTGATTGAAATAGTTCTCCATTAGTTGATATTTTGATGATTCCTTATTTGTTCTGATTAATGTTGGTCCAAACGGTTTGATCTCTGAGAATGTTGCTTGTACATTGAATTCAGATGATATTTGGTTTACAAAATAGTTGTGTCTTAGCTGATCTCCTGTGATAATGGTGATTGAGTTCATTTTATATGCTCCAAAATCTTTTCTTCAAAGTATGCAATATCTATTCTGCCAAAAGTCATTTTATCAGTATTTGAGTGGTTTATTTGTTGTATGGTGGTTACTCCTGACGTAATGTTATTTTGTTTTGCAAGCTGTATTGTTTCTGGACTGAATTGTCCGTAGGGGTATGATATGGATGTTACTGGGTCCTTTATGATGCCTTCAAGAATATTTTTTGATCTTTCAATTTCATTTTGTTGTTGGATGGAGCTTTGGATTTTTAGATTATTGTGGTTATGGGTGTGACAACCTATTTCCATACCATCGTCATGCATTTGTTTAATTTGAGCCTCACTCAGATAGAATTCTTTAGATACTTTCTCTTCTGAATCGTAGTATGTGCTGAATTGGTCATCCAAAAATTTTTTCGAGATTTGTTGTGGTAAGCTTGCAATTGCAAATTTGAAGTTGATGGTGAATATGTTTCCAAATTGTTTATTCCACCGTTTATATTTGTCGTGGACGTGGAACTGTTGGAACAGTTCTGGATGTTTATTCTCTAAAAATGCATTTAAAGAATTCCCTAATTCATAAGCGTTTGTCTTCTCGAGAAGAAGATGCATTTTGTGTGAATTGATCACTTTACTTTCGTCAAAAGTGCTGGTGATTGGAAAAAATGTGGCTCTTATTCCTTTTTCTTTTAGATAAACGAAAACTTCGTGATGATCTTTGAGTCCATCATCAAAGGTGAGCATACAGTAACGTTTATTGTCTGTTTTTGTCATACGAGAAAATTCATTGACTGTACAAAAGGTAAATTTGGTTGAAATGGCTTCTATTTGCTTCTTGAATGAGTCGATTCCTAGGCCAAAAATTCCTTTATGGGGTCTCTTCTCGTCCTGTTCCCGAACGTAGTGGTACATGATTGCAAGTCCAGTCGCCATAATGTCAGGAATAGGATTTACTTTAAATTTATTTGTTTTTAAGCCTGTATATGTAAAGCCTCTTATCAGCAAATGCTGGTCTTCCTGGCATTTTGATGTATGGGAAATAAGGAACGTTAAATCGTGGAGAAAACTCTTCTATTAGTTTAAAATCCCTGAATATGTTTTCTTGAACTGCCTTTGGAAAGAAGGTTATATGTCCATTGTCTTTGTAGAAATTGCAAACATTTCCTGTGAATAAAAATTTTATTTTAGAGAAGATACTTTTTCCAGTTGGAAAACTTATGAGGAGATATCCTCCCTTTTTCATTACTCGCTTAGTCTCTTCAATAAAAGACCAAGGATTTCTCACGTGTTCAATTACCTCAAAGGCCATCACTATATCATAGGTGTTATCTTTTACAGGAATTTTTTCTTCGGAGAGATTCTTTTCATATAATTTGATGTCTTTTTTTACTTTATCTAAAAGCATATTTGCTAGGTCTACCGCTTCGTAGTTTTTAACGATATCTGCATCAACTTCCTTGAGAGCTTCATATCCTGAACCATCTCCCGGACCAATCTCAAGTATTCTTTTATTTTTTTTCTCCTTCAAAAAGGAGAGTACTCTTGGAAAAAATTTCGAGTCTCTAAAATGTCTTATTCCACTCAATTTAACTTTATACTCATCGACATTATTTTCAATTTGCTTTTCATTCATTCTCGAGTACCTATTTATCTAGATCAACCTTATAAACGATGATTCGTTGTCCTGTAAATGTTGTTTTATCACTTATCTTTTCATATCCGTCCATATATTTTCCATTGAAATAGAACATCATGGTAAACGCGGATCTTGCAAGTAATGGATCTGCAATGATTGCTTGGTATTGGCCACCATTATCTACTACCACTATTTCGTAGGGGAAATTCCCTCCCTCAATATTGGTTGTTTGAATTCCCATCCCCGTGTCCAAACTAACAGTTACAGGAGTTGATTCTTCACTGCCCACTATTTGATTCCCCTGAACTACCACTACTTTTACTCTTGTTTTTGAGGGGTCCTTCTCATCGATAAGGACACTATCTATGACTATCTGTTGGCCCTGCTGGCTTCCAACGGTTTGTTTGATGTCGCAATACATCGAGCCGTTCTGTTCAACACAGTTCTTTGGACTTGAAGTGATGTAGCTTGGCCAAGGACTAATCCAGCTATCAACTTGACTATTGGTGGTAAGACTGATTGCATCGAAATAAAATTGTTCCGCTTCATCTTGGCTGTATCCAAGTTCCTGTATTTTTGTTGATGCGGCTTCAAAATTATTATTTTTTGCTATATTGTAGATATTTGCTTTAGTAAAGTTCCATCCACCAAAGTGAGCCCATACTCCTGCCTTTCCGATCATATCTTGTGAAACGATAAAATATTGATCAAGAAGTTCCTCGTTAGAGCAGTGGGTTTTTTCAAGGATTGAATTTATATCTTCTGTTGGAACTCCCTCATCTAATAGTGTTTGCGCGGCCTGCTCCCTGTTCTGATAGGTGATGGTTGTGATAATATTTGTTGCTCGATAGCTATTTCCAACTGATTCAAGAATCCTATCATATCCTTCTTCCTGTCCACAATTGAGCATGCGAAGGATGTCTTTATTTTCTTCAAGGTCAGTTGTCATGAGTGCTTTTCCAACCCAATAAATTCGCTTTCCTTGACCTCCGCCATCAAAAGTCACTCTTCTTTGTGCGATATTCACGAACCAGTGTCCAAAATCCCACCAACTAGTGATTATTCCATCGGTTGAATTATCTCGGATGGAAGTAAGGCTTTCATACCATGCATCTGTCATGGAAGGGACCTCATTTGATGCAACTTGTTTTGCTTGGGTAAATGATCCTGAAAGTAAAAATATGAGGACTATGATAATGAGTGCTTTGGGGATTATTCCTGAGATGTGGAATTGCTTTTTCATAAGTGCTGATCCTTTCGTGAATAAAATTCCAAACGCGCTTCCAAATGCTATGGCAAATGGTGCTGCTAGCAAAGCGATAAATCTAGAACTCATAACTCCTGCCAAGCTAAGACCAATGAACCAAACGCCTAAGAGGGCGACATATCTCACTTCTAACTCTCCTTTCGAATCAGTTCGTAGTAGGGTGAGAAGAACTCCTAATATGCCCATTATGAAAAATAATTTTCCTCCTACTGAGCTGATGATTTGACTCCAACTCCCTTCGTTCAGTTCCGCTACTGTTGTCAGGACATTTGGCCAAACATCGGTTGAGGCCACTGCCTTCACTGAAAGAGCTGATAAGGGTCCTAAGAATATTGCTTTTATGGGTTCAAAAAAGCCAATATTTTGGTGTAGGCCTGCATTTACTAAATAACTGAATGTTAATATGCCAAAAAGAAATAAAATCACAACAAAAACTATCTTGGCTGATTTGAGCTCAAATATATTCTTTTTAGTTGCGGTGGTTAGTAATTTTCTTTCTCTTATGATTTGTGCTAGGAAATAGATAAAAGCAACTCCTAAAGCAACTCCTGCTATGTGCCAGCCGTTACCCCAGATTTTTGTAAATAAAACATATGATATTGCTGAAATACTTGTCCAGATGATTATGTTCTTGGTTTTATAGGTGGTGATTGCTTCCATGAATGCCCAGGAGATAAGAAGTGGGAAAAAAATGATGTACGCATCCGTATCTGAAAATCCTGCTGGAGTTCTACTTAAAAGACTGGTGTTGAGTGCGACAAGAAGTCCCGCTACAAATCCTGATAAATTTCCTCCAATCTTTCTTCCTAAGAAGAATGCAGGAATTATTGAGAGGGCGATAATTATTGCCGGAAGAAGAAACATTGCTCGCTGGACAGTGAATGTTGAATCGAAAACAGATCCTATTCTGTACAGTTGTGCTCCAAGCCAAGGATGGAAATTGAATGAGGTGATTGATGGTTCTCTTCCATTTCGTCTGCTCAGGTCTGAACCTTCTGCTGTCATGACGTCTCCAGGATAACCATGTTCTACATAGTTCTCTGCTTCAGTCAGCCAAAGATAGGGATCTATTGCCAGAAGGTAGGTATTGCCGTTTTCATCTTGCATCCTGCTCTTGAAATATTCGGCAGTTTGATCTAACTGTGGTTGTATCTGATCTTTTTGTTGTTCGATAATGTCGTTGAGTTGTTGGGTGATGTATTGGTCCCGTTGCGCTTCTGGCAGGTTTGGATATTGAGTATTTATCTGTTGAGCAACCTGTACTCTCAACTGATTCTTGTAAGAATCCAAAGCCCATTGTTGAGTGATATCAAGATCTGAAGTCTGCATACGGTAGTGCGTGCTAATCAACATGGGGATGAGAATAAGGATGAGGATGAGTACTTTCTCATTAAAGAAATATTTCTTCAAATTTGGATTTGAGAAGGTCTTTTTCAGATTAAATGATTTTGTTCCTTTTCCTTGTATAGATGCTTTTTCAGTTCTCGTATGCTTAGCCATTTATTCCCCTCAGCTACACTTTGTCTATCGAGATGCCAGTTTCTTTAAATTAATTGTGTTTTCTTATCTTGCCTAAACCTAAAAAAATATTCTGTTCTTGAATGCTTTTTTTAGACCTAATCCAATGAAGGTCCTGTTCTTAAGAAGCTTCGGTGCTAGTTTCCAGAGCTGGTCTCTTGATATGTTACCAAAATCTTCTTTATGGTGTTCAACCGCTTTGATGATGGCATCCCATTCTTTGGGGGTGCACTGTTTAAGTATGTTGTGCACTAGGAAATGGCTGTATAATTCTCGCTGAAGGCTTCCTTTCATGCCCTTATAATTGCTGTCAGTATCAATGAACTGCTGAGCTGCCTTGATTCCTGGCACGATGCCACCTCCTGTCGTGTTTTTGATGTGTCCTGCAGCGTCTCCTAAGAGGCTTACCTGTAGGTTTGAAGCCTTGAATGTTGTTTTTTGGAATGGTTGGTGGTAGGGGATGAATCCTGCTTGGATGTTGAGTTGTGTCCCCTTGAATTTCTTGAGAAATGCATTGAAGATGGGCTTTGGTTGTCCACTGGTGCAGACGCCGACTCGAGCTATATTTTCCGATTCGGGGACATACCAAGCGTATTGTCCAATATGGGGGTAAAATTGGATTGCATTTTCATGTTCTGACACTTTTAGTCTTATTTGAAATCCCATATATTGCTTCTTTTTTTTCTGAATGGAAAATGCCTTGTTGATGGTTGATTGTGGGCCATCACACCCCACTAATTGATCTGATTTGATGATTTTTCTCTTGCCGTTTTCCATATCTCGAACGTGGTGTTGAGCGCCTGTACTGCTCAAATATTTGTGCTTGAAGAGGATTCTGGTTCCGTTTTTTTCAGCTTTTTCAATAAATTGTCGCTCAAAAGTACTGTTGCAGATGATGTGGTTGGTACCGATGGGCACACTGGCTGTTTGAGTGGGTCCGTGAATCGTTGCGGTTTTGATGGTGTTGAGGGTGCTTTTTTTGAGTTCTTGTGGTCGTAAGAATGTAGAGATATCGTCAGTAAGAATGCCTGTACAGCGTACAGGAGAGCCTCTCGTGCTTTTTTGATCGATAAGGGTTGCACTGGGAAAATGTGATGCGAGATAGCCTCCAACAGGTCCCCCTCCAACAATAAGCGGCTTCATCTGTCTCGAAATCAATCCTCTTTTTTTAAACTCTCGCAAGCTTGAATTGTTTTCATTATTCAGAGACGACAAAAAGGAAGATTTATATAGTCAGACCCATTCACCCAACTCAATTATTATTACTGTACAGAAGTAAAAAAACAAGAGGTTAACCTATGAAATCATACCTGACCAAACCGAAAACTTACGCAATCGCGCTTTTGGCTGGTGCTACGGCACTATTCTCGAGCTGCGAAAACTTCAATTCTAAAGAAAACAACTACAATATTATCATTAAGAATTCGAATGTGAAAATTCACAATTCGACTTCTCAAAAGACCACTCGACCATACGAGCCAGCACAGAGAATTTCTGGTAAGGCTCCTCAACAAGTTTCTTCACAGGAATTTCTCGATGCACAAAGGACTCTTGACAGCCTAGAACAGGTAGTCCAGGATCTGAAGACTCAAGCAAAGAAACAATCCAAAGAGAATTCTCCAAAAACCTATGATTGCAATTGCACAGGATATTCTCTTGATGAGTTGAATCCCGATAAACGAAAACTATACAATAATAAGAGGTAGGAAAAATGAATAAATCATTAAAGAATTTTCTGAAGGTTGCAGCCGTTAGCGTACCTATGTTCATCTCAACTCTTGGTTTTTCCCAAGATAAGAAACAGCAGACTGGAGACTATGATAATTATTACTCTTTCAATGATATTGTACAGACTGAGTTCGTCAAGAGAGGAATCGAGAAACCTACTCGACAAGATACTCTAGATGTATACTATGATATTCTTTCTGTGTTTGAGAAGAATGCTGACAAGAAAGGCCATTATTTTCCTGAAGGAATTGGTGTACAAAGAATTAATGAAGACTCAGCAAAAGTTGAACTTTTGACTGGCTCTTACCTTAGAGACCTTACGAACATCGATGACCTCCTTTCAAATCCTGAGTATCCTTGGATGGTAAAGAAGGCTCTGGCTGGGGACTATGAGACTGAAGCAAAACTGAACGAAACTGAAGCAAAGCTCAAAGAAAACAAGAATAGGTTCTACAAGAATCTTGGCTTCGGATATTCTGCAAACTTTCGACCTGTCGAAGGTGTTGATGAGTCTGGTCATAAAGTAAGCAGCAACCTGCTCTTGTCTGTTCCTCTTTTCGACAATTTCAGTGTAGAACTTGCAGCAACCCTCAATGATAATTATTCTGTTCAGGACTTGGATCGTGAAGTGCTTTCTAGCGTCACCCGGTCAAGCGGTCGAACCTATGAAGACGTTCTTTATACGGGAATGAATAAGACAAATTCTCTTCTGGGAAGTTTCGGACTTGGCTACACTCTTTTCAAGAATGGTCATTATCCATTGACTCTCTATGCAGGAACTAACGTAGTTGCAGATTCTCAAAGCGATTTTGAGCTTCAGCGAGAAGAAGTCTTCTTCAATGGAGAATATATTGGTCAAGGAACTGATCCAAAAGAGATCACTGTTCCTGAAGGAACTGCTCAGATCAAGACTCAAGGAATCAATGCTGGTTTTCGAGCTGGATTTCTTGCACCTGGCGTGCAGCTTGGAGGAGATGTTAAGTTCTTCCCTGCAAATCCTGAATATAATATGTTCAGCCTTGGTTTCATGCTAACTCCTGGACGATTTTCCAGTGACTACGGTCTTCGATCTCCAGTGTTCAAAAAATGAATAAGACAATACTAGCAATC
>JAGQJW010000043.1 GCA_020430425.1 Nanobdellota archaeon
TCGACCATCTTCAAGCCTGCCAAATACAGTGATAGTTGCTTCTTTTTGCACTTCGTAGCTGCTTGAGATGATAAAGCCTTTGACCATGCTGGTACGAAGGATGAGGTATTTATAAAAGTTCATGTAGTGACCTAAAGGAGGTTTTAAAAAGCCTCACTTCTTTTTCTCCCGTATGAATATCTGCACTCGACAAACTGCCTTTATCGGTCCAAAAAACCAGAAGAGGCTTCAGGAAGCAACCGTAGCTATCATTGGAGTGGGGGCTTTAGGTTCTGCGAGTGCTCACCTGCTCATGCGTATGGGTATAGGAAAACTGATTCTCTGTGACGATGATGTGGTGGCAGACCATAATCTAGGGAGGCAGCATCTCTATACGAAAGCTGATATTGGTGAGAAGAAAGTGATTGCACTTTCAAGAAGATTAAAGGAGATTCAGGAAGAGACGAAGATTATTTCTTGCGATCAGCATATCGATGAACAGACCATCTCTTGCTGTGATGACGCGGATATCATCATTGATGGTACTGATAATCACGCGACTCGAAGGATCATTGATGCCTATGCAAAAAAAAGGATGATCTCTTGGGTGCATGGTGCCGCCATTGAAGATAAAGGGACTGTCGTATTCTTCCCTTCAAAACGGTCCTATGACTCAGTCTATGAGGGTAAAGAGAAGGATCAGCATTGCAGTATCAGTGGAGTGTTGATTACCACAACAACAGCGGTAGCGACTCTTCAGACGCACCTAGTCTTGCTTGCTCTTCTCGGGGAGCCCATTCCTGAGGTGATGTTTCGTCTCAATGGTCTTCAGTGGTCAGAAATATCGTTAGAGTAAGGTTTTTAAAAGCCAAATCCTCTTATGTTCTTGTGATTCGTTCAAAGAGAGGTGCCTATTTTTTTCTTATTGACGTGTTTTTGGTAGTTCTTATCTTTTTCATCACTGCAATCACTATCTTGAGCTTTCGTTCTTCAGAACCTTCCTTGCAAGGGATTGATCAGCAGATCGATACCGTCACCTACGAACTCTTCAATGTCGAGATCAGGGATTATGATAGTCCTATCATGACACAGCTTAAGCTTCCAACAGGCGCAATCTATGAGGAAGGATGGAATAATCAATTGACGGTTGATGAATTGGTAGTGCTCTTAGAGACTCATGGCTATTCGGTGAATGCAACCAGCCTTATTCAGGAATCGGTGAATAATCTTCCAAAGAAATATGGATTCAATTACTCGATTATCATCAATAATGTCACTACTCCAGTCTACGCAAGGGATAGTCTCGTGTCTCAGGTGGGCAGTCAGGTAAAGCTTTCCCAGCGAAAGATTTCTTGGCCTCGAGCGAACCTGACAAATACCTATGAACCTGCAATCACTGAGGTGACTCTATGGCAGTAAGAAAGGCACAATTATTCTCTCTCATTGCTTTGATGATGTCAGTATTTTTTATTATTCTTTTTTCTGGTTTGTCAAGAGTTCCTCTGGACAAGGATGTGGATACGGTAGAAGGACAGGTTCTTTCTCTCAACGATATCGTGCTTGATTTCACTACTTTACTAGAAGGTGCTGCAGAGACTTCTGCTCTTCAGATACTCAATTTCTCTGTCGACCATCTCAATGGATCAAACTATTTTCCTAGTTTTCCTGAATTTTTTAATTCCTGTTTTCTGACAGGTACTTTTTATGACTATAATGATTCTGTCCAGAAAGTCTGCTCTTCCTATGGAAAGAATGTCTCTTTTCCAGAGCAAGCAGCACAGGTTCTTTCACTGACAGGGGGAGTCTATAACCTTGATATTCAGACAACCTATCTGTCTCACTCCCTGTCTTTGCATGATGCCTATTCTTTGGAGATCAATGAGAGTGTGCTTCTTGATATCAGACTGAATTCAAAGACCAAGAATATCGCTTGGAACAGGAAAGTTGATTTCTCACAGCAAGTTGATTTCATCGGTATCACTGATCCGGCTTCAATAGGGACGAATTATACCAGAACGATTCGACCGAAACCGGGTGAGCGGACATTCACGAGAGTTGGTTTTGCAGGCGATCCAAGTATCGTTGCTGATTATGTGGATAATACCTATTATTTCATCGATCAGACAGGACCTTCCTTCTTTGAGCGGATGCAAGGTAATAAGACGGAAACTTTTGATTTAGTTGATTCCAATTCTTTTGGTCTGGCTACATTCATTCCTGCATATAATCAGTCTGGAGATTCATTGTATGTTTCAAGTATTTCTTTCATCGATCATCATTATGATTGGGGTGCCCATCCTGATTCGACACTTCTTCGGTTCTTCAATAGTTCATCAGGAGTCAATAGAAATATCACTTTGTATCGGAATTATGTCATTCAAGGTATGGGTTTCAATGAGTCGCAGTTAGAGTTGGTGAATGGCAACTGTGACGCTTCAGGATGCTTATATCCTTGAAATGTTTACTTTGGAGTGGTTAACAAACTTTATAACGGTTTTTCTAGATATCTTCAGGTATGGAGATGGAGAGGGTGGAAACCGGTGTAGACCGGATGATGTCTGTTCTAGAGGAGAAAGGAAAGCTTTCTCTAACTGACCTTGCAAAGGCGCTAGAGATGCCTGAAGGGACTCTGCAGTTGTGGGTTGATTTCTTGGTCGAAGAGAGGATACTTGGTGTTGAATACAAGTTCACCAAACCATTTGTTTTTCTCAACAAGAAGCAGGAGAAAAAGGCAATTGTTCAGGAGCTTCCAGAGGTTGATTTCTTCAAGAAAGAATTCTTTGAGGAAGCAAAGAAACGACAGATTCCAACGAATCAGATTCTGGATCTATGGCAAAACCACCTTGATGAGGCTATTGAGAAACAGAAAGAATTTTTTTTCCGTGAGGCAAAAAAAAGAGGATTTCACAATGCTGCCACGCTCTATAACAAGTATCGAAATAATTTGTTAAGCGCGTAAGATGTTACTCAGAGAATTTTTAGAAGAGGATATGACTAACTTTCTTGAAGGTTTGAGTAGTTCTCTTAAGGAACAGCACGCAGCAGAAGAGGAGGAACTCCAAAGTTCATTGAGATCCTCAGAGAAATCTCAGCTTCCAAAAGAGGGTGGTGCTGGTTCAGGAAATTCAGGTTCTTCTTCCGGTCATGGTCCAAGTGAAGATGGGGCTGATGCGCTTGGCGGTGCAACGACTGTTGCAATAAATAGCGATCTTTCTTCTCATCAGGCTGGAGCTAGTGGTGTAGGTGGTACAGGGAATGTAGGAGGTGCTGGAGGAATAAGCATCAACGTCAATGCAGGTGTGGATGGTGATTCACAGAAACCCTTTGTTCCTCCAAAAGATTTTCAGGCTGCGCCTCCAAAGATCGTTCTTCCAAGCATCAAAGTAGTCAATAAGTTTGAATCACCAAAGGCTTCTCCAGATGAGTTTGACAAGAGCATGTTTTCAGCTATGGATAAAAAGACCTCTTCTCATCCGGTCAATGATTCCTCTTCCTTACGAAAGGTTATTCGTGAAGAGCTTTCAGAGCTAAAAGAGGATGCAAAACTGTTCACTGAAAAGAAATCTTCTCCTTCGCAGCTGCGTCAAGCAATCAAGGATGAACTCCAGTCTATCATCAAGAAAGGAGGTATTGCTAAGCTTGCTCCTGAAAAGACACTTCGAGGTATCATCCATGATGAGCTGGAAAAAGCTGGTGCTTTGGATCAGCAAAAGCAGTATCATCCTGAAAAGCTTCACATTGATGAATCATTGATCGACCCTTCTTTACTGGAGGAGGATCTTAAGGTCATTGAGATCATGCAAAAGAATCCAGATCTCAGGACAAGAAGAGAAGAGCTCAGCCTTCTAGGCAAACTAGAAGATATGCTTGTTGATCTCAAGATCTCTTGGAGAAGCGGTTCTAGAAAGAAAGCAACCCATCTTTACCGAAGGCTCAAGAAAGAAGCATTGACGCTTCGTTTCTATCTGCAGGAGAAACGGTTCTTGCTTGATGAACTTTCTTTCATCGCAAAAGGATTATTCTTCTCCACTCGGGCAAGACAGGGTGTTAAGAAAGTGATTCTTCGGGAATCGACTGGTGAGATCATGGATCCAAATGATTTCACAGGAGCAAACCTAGAGACGAACCATCGTCCAGTCTATCATCAGGCTGTTGACAAGAAAGGGAAGGTCTCTTTTGTCGATCCTCATGACCATTCGCGAAAGATCCATAGAGATATCTTTGGTACTGAATGGAGAACAGAACAGAAACCTCGACTTCCTCCAAAAGAACCTGTCTCTTACGTGACTAGTCCAAAGAGGATTCCTTCTCCTCTTGACGGGAAGAAAATATTCTATCTTCTGGAGAAACAGGATGAACACAAGTCTAGGGTCATTTCACATGAGCGTTTGAACCCAAGGCATACTCATCATCTCTTTAAGGATTCTCTAAAGGAGAAGAGTTCCGAGAAGCCCTTATCTCCTTGGGAAGATAAGAAGCAGCAGATGCATGATCCTGCTCACACCAAAGAGTATCTCAAGGCGCTCAAGGCGCTTCGTCAAAAAGATAAGTCAACAGCCGTGCAGATTCTTTCAGGTCTGCATGAGAAATATCCTAAGAACGTCGCTATAAAGGTGCGGCTTCATGATGCATTAGAGTTGTAGAAAGATGGTTGAAGAAAAAAAGAGTCTTAAACAGTTATTCCCTTCATCGAACCAGCAGGAAGGCTCAAGCGCTGATGAGAAGATTATGGAACGAGAGCAGGTACCTAAAGAAGAAGCGACCGTTCTTGACAAGTATTCTTTGAAGGTCAATGACGTGGTCATAGAGGTGGAGATCGTTCGTTATCGTCATCAGCCGGTTCCTAGATATCTGGTCTCGATTACCAATATCAGTGATACGACCAAATTGGTTCTGGAGAAGATCAGGCAGGATTTCATTCAGAAGGTTGATTTCTCTGCTATACAGAACTTTGAATCCAATGACTTGGAAAGGATTCAGGAACGTTTTCGAAAAGAGATCAAAGAACTATTGCACAGATATTTTCCAGACATCGATGCAAAGACAGAAAACATGCTGGTCAATTATATCATTGAAGAGAATCTTGGTTTTGGAAAAGTGGACATCCTGCTTTCTGATTCAGAACTAGAAGAGATTGTTATCAATAACCATGAAGAGCCTGTTCGCGTCTATCATAAGAAGTTTGGTTGGTTGGAGACGAACATCAAGATCGTCACGGAAGGTCGTATCCGCCATTACTCTTCTATGATCGGTAGGAATGTCGGAAAGGAGATCACGGTTTTGAATCCTTTGATGGATGCTCATCTCAAAAGCGGTGATCGAGTCAATGCGACACTGAGCCCTATCTCCTCAAAGGGAAACACCATTACGATTCGAAAGTTCGCAAAGGATCCTTGGACTATTCCAAAATTCATCAAGGAGGGGACCATCTCCTTGGAGGCGGCTGCTTTCCTGTGGCTTTGTATGCAACAGGAACTTTCTATTCTCATTGCTGGAGGAACTGGTTCTGGTAAGACTTCCATGCTTAATGTCATGGCAAACTTCTTCCCTGCAAGCCAACGTATCATCAGTATTGAAGATACCAGAGAACTGCTTTTACCATCAGACTTGCATTGGGTTCCGATGGAGACCCGTATGGCAAATCCTGAAGGGAAGGGGGGCGTTACGATGCTTGATTGCCTGGTCAACAGCCTTCGTATGCGTCCAGATAGGATTCTGGTAGGAGAGATCAGGAGAAAGGAGGAGGCTCAGGTTCTGCTTGAAGCGATGCATACGGGTCATTCCGTCTATGCAACCATCCACGCAAACAATGCCGAAGAGGCTGTCATCCGTCTGACAAATCCTCCGATCAACATCCCAAAACCGATGATCTCAAGCCTTGGTCTGATTGTGGTCCAGAATAGGAACCGAAGAAGCGGTCACCGAAGGACTTTGCAGATTGCAGAGATTCTTCCGTCAGGAGATGCGCACGTCCTGTTTCAGCTCAATGCTCACGAGGACCGTATCGATCAGATTGCTGACAGTGATGTGGTCTATCAACGGTTAGAGCTCTACACGGGCATGTCAAAGGATGATATCTATACTGATATGGCTGAGAAGAAAAAAATTCTGCAATGGATGATTGACAATGAATATTTTGATCTGGAAGTGGTAGGTCTGATCATGTCTCAATACTATCTAGGTGTTCTTGACCTCTCAAAACCAGTGAAGATATTGAGTGAGGAGGAGAAGCTAGCCAATTCTCGGACAGTATAAAATGGGTCTCATCGAATTTCTTATTTCAAATCAGAAGTTTCTCAAGAAGAGATTGAGGATTGCCCAGATAAAAGAGGATCCTAAGGATTATGTCAAGAAAGCGCTCAAGAATGCGTTGACGATGGGCTTTGGTGTAGGTGCAGGAGCGTTTTTTCTGCTTGCACAAAAAGAAGTGAATTTGGTCATCCCTCTTGTTGCAGCGATCTTTGTGACCTTGTATATGTATAATATTTCTATGAAGAAGATTGATGTTGCCATCACTAAACGTGCAAGAGCGATTGATGCGAAAGTTCTGTTTGCGGGAAGATTCTTGCTTGTCAAGCTCAATAGTGGTAAGCCCTTGATCACGGCAATTGAAGAGGCTGCAAGAGAGGATAATGCGGCATCTGATTACCTCAAAGAGATTCTTCGAGAAGTGAACCTAGGGACTCCTATTGAGCAGGCGCTTGAGAAGTCAACGGAGTACTGTCCTTCTGAATATCTCAAGAAGATATTGTTTCAGATCAGCAATGCGCTGCGTATCGGTGTTGATGTCACCAATTTCTTACAGGCAATCCTTGATGAGATATCTGATGAGCAGCTCAATCAGATATTGCGATATGGAAAGAAGCTCTCAAGCCTTTCTATGTTCTACATGCTTGCTGCAGTGATTGTTCCTAGTCTTGGTATGACTCTGTTTGTAGTCGTTGCAAGTCTTATCTCCTTGGATCTGAATATGACTGCCTTTGGCATTATTATTGGTCTATTGCTGGTAGTGCAGTTCATCTTTATCACGCTGTTCAAATCTTCAAGACCCATTATGGATGTGTAGTGTATGAGTAATTTTTTCAACGAATTCGGAAAAGCCTTTGTCCCCGAGTCCATCTTAGGCAGGCCTATACGAAGTAGATTAAGAAAATATCTGCTCACTGCTGGTTATCTGGATGTCCCGTATAATTTCTTTGGGGTGTTATTCATCCTTTCAGCTGCAATCACTTATCTTATTTTCATTCTTCTCTTGTATCCGACGGTTCAAGGAGAGGGGTTGGTGAAAGTATTTCTCACTTCCTTCTTTGGTTGGGCAATCATCCAGGCATTGATTCTTCTGACCGTCTTTGTAGGAATCTATTTTTTCCTGAACTTGAAGATCTACAAGAGAACCAAGATCATAGAGAGCCACCTGGCGGATTTTCTCATCTTCGTCTCCACAAATCTTAAGGGTGGTCTTTCTCTTGAACAATCACTATGGGCTGCTATCAGACCGGAGTTTGAGCTATTGGCACAAGAGATGACAATCGTTTCCAAAAGAGTGATGACAGGAAATGATCTGACAGAAGCTCTTGGGGAGTTTGTGGAGAAATATAATTCTCAGACACTCAAAAGCAATATGGGAATCATCATCGGTGAGATCGAGAGTGGTGGTAAGCTAGTAAAAGTAATTGATAAGGTTATTGCGACTCTCAAGAAATCAAAGGCATTGCAGGATGAGATGGCTGCAAGCACCGTAACATATATCATTTTCATCGGCGTAGTGGTGGTGCTGATCAGTCCCGCTCTTTTTGCACTCTCATTTCAGTTACTCAATATTGTTATTGGTTTTACGCAATCAATTGGTGCTTCATTGTCGGGATCTGGAGGCCTTATTCCAATCAATTTCAATGTACAGGTGGATCAGGCGGATTTCAAACGGTTTTCTATTTTGGCGATTGCTGCCATTAGCATATGCAGTTCCATGATTGTTTCTATCATTGAAAAAGGAGATATTAAAGGAGGACTAAAATATATTCCTGGTTTTACTGTAACCTCTCTGAGCCTTTACTTCCTGTTTATGTTTCTGCTCAATCTGGCCTTTGGTGGATTGGTTTAGAAAGAGATCGCCTTTGGAAAAAACACACCCTTTTCTCCTCGGCCGCGCTTACTTGCGCCTTAATTTCCCGAAGTCTTTCTCTTATTATAAACTCTTCGAAATGATATAAAAAAGAAAGAGAAGAAATGACATCATAACTTTCTGGAGACAATATCTTGACCATAATAGAATATCTTATTATTTGGTTGTACAGAATAGTATTTTATGATTTTTTCTCCCTCTCCAATCTTTATTTCAAGATCGACATAGAATGAAGATGG
>JAGQJW010000044.1 GCA_020430425.1 Nanobdellota archaeon
AAGCAGTAGAGGAATTGACGAAAGGAAAACGTCAGCAGACACTGTTCTCACAGGACCTCACCGTCAAACAGGTGTTCTCTTCTCTACAGCAGATTGCCAGCTTTGAAGGAAACAAGTCAACTGATAACAAGTTAGGGGAGCTCAACAAGCTTCTGACCTCTGCAAATCCTCTTGAAGCAAAATTCATCGTCAGGACAGTCCTTGAGGATCTCAGGGTCGGCATTGCTATCGGGACCTTAAGAGATGCTATCTTCTACGCATTCTTCTGTTTTTCACAATCATACAATAAAGAGACCAACACGCTTGAACATGAACCAAAGGAAGGAGCAACCCTTAAGACTACAGGAGAGCTCATCAAGCGGGCTCTTGACCTTACAGCAGACCCCGGGCAAGTTATTCTTCACATCAAGGAAGGAAAATCTTTGGAGGAGTTCAAGCTCCACTATGGATCTCCAAGTAAGGTTATGCTGGCAAGAAAAGAAAGAACATTCGAGGAAGCTTTTGCAAGAACAGGTCTTCCTGCACGCCTAGAGTACAAATATGATGGTTTCAGACTTCAGATGCATAAATTTGGCAACGAGGTTCACCTGTTTACTCGTCGTCTTGAGGATGTGACCACTCAATTTCCCGATGTAGTACGTACTCTCAAAGAGCAGGTTGCTGCAGACAAGGTCATTCTTGATGGCGAAGCGGTAGGTTATGATCCTAAAACCGGAAAATACGAACCATTTCAGCACATCTCAAAAAGAATCAAGAGAAAGCACAATATTCAAGGATTGGTTGAAGAGCTTCCCGTTGAGGTGAATATCTTTGACATCCTCAAGATTGATGAACAGGAACTGCTTGACCGACCACTAGATGATCGCCTAGAAGTCCTGAAACCTCTTATTCAGGAAAAGGATCTCATTATTCGATTGGCAAAAGGGATCTTAACATCAAGTGAGCAGGAAGCAAATGTATTCTATCAGGAAGCGCTTGCCAAAGGAAATGAAGGTATTATGATCAAGGATCTCAAAGGGACCTACGAACCAGGGGGACGAGTCAGTGCTTGGATCAAGATGAAGCCGACCATGGAGGATCTTGACTTAGTGATTGTTGAGGCAGAATGGGGAAGTGGAAAGCGTAGTGAGTGGATGACTAGCTTCACCCTTGCCTGTATCGATGAAGATGGTGAGCTTCTGGAGATCGGAAAAGTAGGAACAGGTCTCAAAGAGATTGATGATGGAGAATCAGTCTCATTTCCAAAAATTACCGAATTGCTCAGACCACTCATTATTTCAGAAAAAGGAAAGCTCGCAAAAGTGAAGCCTGAGATCGTTATTGCGGTGACCTATGAAGAGATCCAGAAAAGCCCAAGCTATGCTTCAGGCTTTGCTCTGAGATTCCCTCGAGTAGTAAATCTTCGACCAGACCGGATGGTTGACGATATAGCCACTCGCGAAGAGGTCATTGACTTATTTGAAAGCCAGTAAATGATTTGAGAAAGTAGCTCGCGACAACTAACTCAATCCCCATCATACCACCAAGTGGTCGTTTGAGAGGATCTTGGTTCTAAAATTGTTCTTCAGAGGGATTTTCTATTGCAGAGAAAGCTTGTTGATAATCCTGTATTCTTAAAAGACTATCATAAGACTGTTGAAGAGCCACCAAAGCAGTTGAATCTTCAACTCGGTTCTCTTGAGTAAATTCAAGCAGAGCATCAAGCGAGTCCTTCTCTTCAAAGGTTCGTTCATACTTTACTTTCCAGTCTTTGGCTTCCTTCCTATTATCCGCTGCAACATAAGCAAAAATACCAGCCATAGCAATTGCAGTAATTAAATACCCATGAAGAATAGGCTCAAATCCTTTTGTTGACATTGAAAGAAAGAAAAAAGTATGAGGTTATAAGATTATTGAAGGTTGACTCTCATTTATTTATAAATACCAGAATAAAATAGAAAAATCAAGTCTGGAGACAGAAAAATTATCTCTTTAGCTGATAGACAGAAGTATCAAGAGACTTTGCTGTGTCGCTGAAATTAAGAAGACTATCATATTTTTGCTGCAGCAGTTCATTTTTCTTATAAGATCGTTGAAGGTCCTGATTATAGTTTGCCTTCCACTTCTGCTCTCCTTCAGTAAAAGCAAAGTAATGGGTGTAGGCAAGCCCAAGAAGAACAAGACCTAAGGTAATCCGTCTTCCTTTTTTTGACAACAGAGGACTAGGTTTCAGATTTTCATCCATGATAAAGAAGAACAAAATTGAAGATAAAAATCTTTCTATAGCCTTTTTATAAGCTTGATAAGCAAGTAATAAAACAGAGCCATTACAAAAAAGGAGAGAAACAATCCTTTGATGAGAAGATATAGAGCCGAAGGAAGAAAGAAGACTAAGAGAATCAAAAAGGTCAGTTTCTTCCAGTCAGAGAAGAGTTCTTTTAGTTTCTGATTCATAGTTCATACACTCCAAAGGGATGGTAGTACACAGCTTCTTGATCGCAGGAGAAAACTTCAGGGAAGATTCATCCTTTGATGACACCTAATGGCTTGAGTCGTGCGACCTTTTCTCCGATATGAGCATCATGGCTGACTTTGATGACTTCATCAACGTCTTTGTAGGCAAGTGGTGCTTCATCAGCAACTCCTTTGACGCTTCCCGCCTTGAGATAGATCTCTTCATCTTCCAGCTCTTTTTTGAGAGCTTCTCCATCGAATAGCTGTTTTGCTTTGTGTCGACTCATGACTCGGCCAGCTCCATGTGCAGTACTTCCAAAGCTCTGTTGCATCGCTTGATCGGTTCCGACCAGGACATAGCTTCCTGTCCCCATGCTTCCAGGAATAAGAACGGGCTGGCCGATTCCCTTGTACGCTTCGGGAAGATCATCTGATCCCGGACCAAAAGCCCTGGTTGCACCCTTTCGATGGACCATGACTTCCTTTTCTTCACCATTAATAGTATGAATTTCCTTTTTCGCAATATTATGGCAGACATCATAGACTGCATGAAAGCTGACTTCTGGAAACAGTTCGGAAAAGACCTTCTTTGCATTATTGGCTATAGAATGTCTATTTGCCCAGGCAAAATTTGCTGCAGCACACATAGCCCCAAAATATTCGTCTGCAATCTTGCTTCCAAGCGGCGCATAGACCAGATCCTTTTCAGGAAGCTGCTCAACAAGATCAGGATATTCTTCTTCCATCTGTCGTAAGAAATCGCTTGCCACCTGATGTCCGAGTCCTCGACTACCACAGTGGATCATAAACACTACTTGATCAGGATTAGTGAGTCCAAATGCTTTTGCAGTGTCTTGATCATATATTTCCTGTACTGTCTGTATTTCAATAAAGTGATTTCCTGCACCAAGTGTTCCTAGCTGTCGTCGCCCACGTGCCCGCGCTCTTCTTGAGACGAACTCTGGTTTTGCTGCAGCTAAGCATCCACCTTCTTCACAGTTATCGATATCTTGCTGTTCTCCAAACTGTTTCTCTTCAACAAGATATCGTGCACCGCCTAGAAGAATTGCATCAAGCTCTTCATCAGTAAGCCGTTCTTTTGCTTCCATACCAACACCGCAAGGGATGGCCTTGAAGAGTCCATCAAGCAGTTCCTGTATCTTTGGAAGTACTTGGTCTCGAGTGAGACTGGTCGCAACGAGTCGCACCCCGCAGTTGATATCAAAGCCGATACCTCCAGGACTGATACAACCATGGCGTGCATCAAAGGCGGCAACGCCTCCAATAGAGAACCCATAGCCTTGATGTGCATCTGGCATCATAATACTCCAACCTTGAATACCCGGCATGCAAGCGACATTGATTCCTTGTTGGATACACTTGTCCCCTAGCATCTTCTCCATGAGCTTTTCGCTAGCGAATATCTTGAGGGGAACATTCATCTTCCCTTCTTTCTCGACAAGATAGGAATACTCATTGAGTTTTGTTGGAGTAGTCATACAGAGAAAAGAAGAAGAGTTTGTTTATAAAAGTTACAATCAGATATCAACGACCACCGTAATTTCAACACCAGCATCTTGCTTGATCTCCATATCACTATAGGTCATATTCTTGATCTCCATCTCAACCTCATAATCATAATGAGTATCTCCGCTGAGAGTTGCACTCAAGCGATAGCCTTTCTCATCTTGAGTGATCTTTAGCTGGTTCACGTTTCGAAGAAGGAGGTCCTGGTCATCATAGAAAAACACCAGTTCATTCAGGAAGTCATAAAGAAGTGATCGAAGGCGTCTTGCAGAGACTTCTATATTCTTGGTTATCTTTCCTTGTACTTTCTCTTCCGGGATGATGATCTCATAGAATGCTTCAACACAGGTCGAGAATGCGTCTTCTAGATCCTTTCCCCACACGATGAATTTTTCATCAGCAGTGTGTTCTTCAAAACGGTAGGTTCCCATAAGAAGCAAGAGGTTTTGTCGATTTAAATAATTTCGCTATCAGACCTAATCATACGGTTCTAGCTTGAAAGGAGATTCTGGTTTACGGGTTGATCCTGTCTGCCACACCTGTCTTGCGAGATCTTCAGTTCGGTCCTTGACATCATCTTCTTCAAGCAGTTCGCTTGCACTTGGAGTTGAGGAGGGCTGTACCGTCATCTGGCTTGAGATGAAAGATTCAGCACTCTGTCCTGCATGAGTAAGTTCATCAGACTCGCTTGGTGCATCGTGAGAGAAGACAGAAAACATATCCGGAGCTGGACTTGACGATTCAGAGGCAGTATTTGATTCATCACTCATTGAATCGCTATTGTCGTTTCCTCCAAACATATCAGTAAAAGAAGGTGATGGACTTGTTGATTCCAAAGAGCTTGATGAAGTATTGAACATATCAAGAGGTGAGGATCCTACCGTCATCGGTTCGATGGGAGAGCCCGGTAAAGGAGATATCGGATGTTCTCCTCGATGTCGTAATTCCTCTTCAAGAAGCTGTATGACCCTCTGCAAAGTCACGGTAGAGTCTCTTTGTGTATCAAGAGTTATCTGCACCATAAGCTAACCTTGGTGCTTAGCGTATATAAACCCTTCCCTTGACTGTTTTTAAACCAGAACAAAAACTAATAAACACAAAGGTATCTGACAGAAGCATGATAGGCGATAACCCCCTTCGATTTCTCCCATACGATAGTCACGAAGACAATACATTCAAAGATGCTCTTGAGGATGACAAGACCATTCAAGAGATTAAGGAATCCATAGCAGGATATCACCAGAATATCCGTGATGAGGAGTCAAGATTGATTGAGAGAAAGATTCAGCTTGCTCGTGAAAAAAAGATCGCCTTCTCAACGCTTGAGGAATTGGCTGCAGAGACCAAGACCGAACCTAAAAAATATATGACGTTAGGAACTAATATTGAAAGAGAGTTTCATATTTATCAATTAGCGGAAGGAAAGTACGCTTATGATTCTCACTTCGGTGTTGTCCTTGGGCTTCCTGAAGGGAGAGGATATAATAACAATGCTTGGCGTTCATTGGCTGGCAGGAAAGGAACAGCCTATTACTGCAAGATTACTGAGAAAGAATTATGTCGGCACGATTTTCTAGTCAGTTGAACAGCCGCATGTAGTTGAGAAAGATCTGGTCAGACATCTCTTCTTTTGTTATTCCTTTAAGTTCTGCCATCTTCATGACAGACAAGGAAATATTTGCAGGTTCGTTTGTTGGCCCCGATTCAGGTCCAAGAAAAGGAGTATCGGTTTCTGTCAGTAATTGATTGAGAGGAACTTCTTTGACCAGCTCTTGGAATTGGTGAAGCTTGAGTACGGTCACAGGAACTGAAAAATTCCATCCGTGATCTGCAATCGTCTTTACGAGTTTTTTCTTTCCGGTAAAGCAGTGCATCATAGGATTTTTCAAAGAGCTTGATTCAAGCATATCAACGACATCCTGTTCTGCTTTTCTGGTGTGGAGCAATAAGGGTTTTTTCGTCTTTTCAGACAGAGAGATTATTTTTTCAAAACCTGCTTGCTGTTTTGCATAGAGTTCTTTCCACTTTCCAGAAGTCAGGAGTCCCTCTGAGTATTTCTTGTCAAGACCTACTTCTCCGATGGCAACAATCTTATCCTTTTGTTTCTTGATATATTCCAGTTCTTCGTCGAGGAATTCTTCACTGATCTTCTCAACTTCTGTTGGGTAGAAGCCAAGTGCAGGCTTGATGAGATCATGTTCTTGTGCTAAGGTCTGTACTTGACGATTGCTTTCAGGGTTCGTTCCGTTGGCAACGATTGCTTTCACCTGCTTTTCTTTGGCTCGAGCAAGGATTCCAGAAAGCCAATCGGCATAGTTCTCAGTAAGTCCTTTCATTGCATGTGCATCTAGGTGTGCATGTGCATCAATCAATCTCATACCTGAAAAAAAAGAAAAGGAGTTTATATATTCTTGGATGGGAGAATTGTTAGAGACGATGGACATCTTCTTTGGGCTGGCCGATTCGAAAGAAGAACTCGATCTCCTTTCCATAGCCAAGCTTATCCTGATACTGTTCGTAGAAATAATTTCTGATAGCTACGGCTTGAGGATAATCAAAACGGTAGAGGACCAACCTATTTTTGAACTTGTAATGATCTGCTCGTTCTTTCTCTTCAAAGAAAGGATCAGGTGAAAAGAACAATCCAAAGACGAGTTCTTTTGTCTTTACACAATAGATATCGATTCCTGAGAAGGAATGATAGTCACGAAGGATGTTCTCATAATATTCGATGGTTGAGGCCTTTCTTGCAGTATACAAAGAAGATTCATTAGAGAGATCTTTCCAGAGATGAGAAGTGTGATGTTTTGGTGACATGAGGTCATGAAGGCCACCAATAGATCAATGGAATGTTCATCGTCTTGTTTGGATAAGGACATAGAAGAGCAAAAGTTGGTCAGATTTTTAAAAGTAGAGGAAAAAAAGCTATTTACTTCGAGCTTTCTTAAAGCTCTCGATGATATCGATCATGTATTTGCCATCTTCTAGTTTGTAGATGAGCGGTTGCTTGCTCTTGAAGAGGTTGACCAGATCAAGTTCGTATTTTCCTGGTTTAAGGATCTTGATGCTCTCGATGTCAAGGATGATAGGTTTCTCCTTGTCGATGGTCTCTCCGATGATATCATAGACATCTTCTTCAATCTGTTTCTTGTCTTTTGCAGAAAGGTTGAAGAGCTGAGGCTGCTCTTCCTTGAGCTCTTCTAATCGTTCCTTTTTCACATAGAAGAAGAGTTTCCCATGACAGGAGGAGCATCCGTGAAGGATTTCCTTTGCCCCATCATCATAAAGGGTCCCACAAGCAACGCATTGGTGCGGCAAAGCTATCTCCTCCCTCGAGACGGCGCCTTGGTGAAGAGCTGGATCTTATCTGGATCCTGTTTGATCTCTTCGACAACATTTGCCGGTCCGATGATAGTCATTCCTCGTCGGTTTCCAAGAACCATATTGATAAAGGCCTGTTTGAGTTTTGCAAACAAAGCAGTGTCTTTGCTTTCAGGATAGATGACAGAAAGTTCGATTCCTGTAAATTTGCTGCTGATCTCTTCCATGGTCCGTCTGATAAGTTCTGCTTCCTCTTCACTTCGAAGTCTTCCTTCAAGGAGGATGATCTTGTCAGTCTTTACCAAGTCAAGGAGCTTTGCGATTCGCTTTGATGAATTGAGTCCTTCGATTTCAGTATAAGGTAAGAATTGTAAGGTAAGCATTATCGAGCCACCTCAAACAGTTTCTCATAGAATTCATCGACCTTCTTGCCCGTCTTTGCACTGATACCGATGACTTCATACTGAGGAAATGCTGATTGCACTTTCTTGAGATCTGCTTTCTTCAGGTCGATTTTATTACCTACTACAAGAACAGGTACTTTTCGTGCCTCAAGATTTCCGATAATAGTGATATTGACTTGAGAATAAGGGTCTTTTGTTGCATCCAAGACGACAATGACGGCATCCATATCATCGAGCCATTTGATTGAACTGATGACTCCTTTGGTCGCTTCCTTTGCCCGCTCTTTTGCTTCTTTCTCCTTCATCCCTTCTTTGACGAAGTCCTCATAATCGATTCGTGTAGCGATTCCAGGAGTATCAACCAAGTTGAATTTGAGTTCTCGACCATCTTTTGATTTGATGACGACCTCTTCTTTGATCTGGATTTCTCGGGTCTCGTGAGCCATGTTGCTGACTGAACCCATTTCTTCTCCTAACCAATCTTCACAGATTCTGTTTGCGAGTGTTGTCTTTCCACC
>JAGQJW010000045.1 GCA_020430425.1 Nanobdellota archaeon
GGTTCTGCTTTTGAGGCGTATCAATCACTCGTTGTGCAAGGGTCTGGAAACCGACTCCTGCCAAAAAGATGAATGGTATTGCTGATTTAAAAATAGTGTTCGATGCCATAGAAAGAGAAATGATTGAAGATTTAAATGCTTATAGGATGACCTTTTTAAGCTTCCTTGATTTGGAGAGATAATTGAGGATGGTATTGTTCTTGAGCTTGCCAACGCCTACGAGATCGTGTTCGTGCTTGATGACAAGATAGGTATTCTCATTATCTTTGTTCTCTATTTCTAGGTCTTCTCCTTGAAGCCATAATGAGAACTCTTCATCGTTGATCTGGTGCAGGTGTTTAGTGATCTGATCTTTTGCAAGATTGAGTCCTTCAAGAGAGAGTCGAAAACCATCTTTCATGAAGGTACCAAAGTGAAGACCGAAAGTGTTCACGCGAAGCTCATCGCTGTTGATCTCAAACAGTTCTCTTGTACTCAAGTATACTTTCTCTTTTTTGCTGAAACAGAAGTAGACTCCTTCAGGAAGGATGTTGATACCAAATAGCTCTTCAAGGTCCTTGAGGATGAGTTTTCTTTCCTTCGCGTTGAGGATGATGATATCTTTTCTCATCTATTTCCCCCAGAATGGATCTTCTTTTCTCTTGATTTCAGCAATCTCTTTGAGTAGTTCCTTCTCTTCACCGCTAAGAAGGTTCGCATTCTTCTTGAACTCTCGATAATCTGGAGGGCTCACATCGCTGTAGATGATATCTCCTTCATGGACCTGTCGTCCTGCCGTGACATTCGGGATTGCAACAGCGACTTGTTTTCCTTTTCCTACTTCCTTGACATTCTCTTTGTTGAGCTGTATCTCTTTGATGAAAGAAAGCTTGTTTCCATTTGCCTTGATGAGCTGCATGCCTGTTCGAAGTGTTCCTTCAATGATTTCCACTCCAAGAACGCAGGGGTTTGATTGTCGAAAGATGCAGTTGGCAAGGACTTCTATCTTTGCTGGTTTAGTAAGTCCTTCAAGTTTCTGTGCAATGAGTTTTTTCTCTTCATCGTTCCTCCATTCTTCAAACTGATCGATGAGATGATAGATGATATTTGACGTGATCACTTTGACCCGGTCGCTTGAAGGTGCTTGAGGGATATTGAATCCGAGAATGATTGCGGTGAGAGGATCTTCTTCATAATTGCTTTCTGCTTCGGTGATATCCTTCTTGCTAATAGGGCCGACTCCTGCCTTTCGTACGTGGATGCCTTTTTCATGCAAGAGCACGTGCAACGCTTCAAGGCTTCCGATGTTGTCTGCTTTGATGATGATTCCTTTCTCTTTCGTCTCGACAAGGACTGCGTCAACCTGTTCTTGTACATATCTGCTTGCTTGCTCTATTGCTTCAGGAGTTTTCTCGCAAGAGACAAGGGGCATTCCTGAAATGATATCTTCGCTGTCTGGACAGCTGAGCTTGACTCCCGTTGCAGCAACCACTTGCTTGACAGGTGTATATGCCGATTTACTATCTCTCATCTCACTAAGAGGAGCGGGTTCAAACATTGCTTTTACTTTCGTGATGATTGCGTTATCCAATCCTCCAAAGACGACGGTATCATTGACGTTGAGTGTTCCGTTATAGATGATGACGTCCATGGTCTTTCCAAGTCCTTGTTCGGTCTTGACTTCAAGGATGGTTCCTTTTGCTGGTCCTGATTCGTCCAGAAGAAGATTTTTCTCAAGATATTTTTGTGCAAGTGCTCCAAGTACCATGAGCACTTCTGAGATGCCTGCCTGCTTGAGTGCAGAGATAGGAATGATAGCGACTTGTGAAGTGAAATCGCTTACACGATCGAACCGCTCTGAAGTCAGACCGAAATGCTCGTGCAGCTGTCCGACAATCTCGTACATTTTTGTCTCGATGATCTGCTGGATCTTTGCATCTTGTCTTGCAATAGAGCCAAGGATGGGCTGGGTTGCATCGACTCGAAAACCAGTGATGTTATCGATCTTATTTGCTACGATAATAAAGGGAGTCTTTGCTGCTCGAAGGATCTCGATGGCTTCAATGGTCTGTGGCTTGAATCCTTCATTGATGTCAACGACAACGACGGCGATGTCTGCAAGGTTTCCTCCTCGTTTTCGAAGGCTGGTGAATGCTGCGTGACCTGGAGTGTCGATGAAAAGAAGTCCTGGAATGGTTAGTTTGACGCCAAGCTTCTCAAGGAGTGGTCCACACTTCTTCTGGAGTACTTCTGCGGGAACGATGCTTGCTCCTATTGCTTGAGTGATTGCTCCTGCTTCTGTTGCAAGGATATTAGTATCTCTGATTGCATCAAGTACGGATGATTTACCATGGTCGACATGGCCGAGAACGGAAACGATAGGACTCCTGATGTGTGTCATAGTTTAAAAAGAATGAGCAGGTCTTTTTATAGCTTACGAGTCTGACTCCTACTGAACAAAGTTTATAAACCCTCTTTTCTTCTGTTTTGGTATGGCCTATCGTAGAGCTTTTGTGGTAAGGATTCCTCGGGCAGTCATGCCGCTTATCGGAATAAACATCTTCATGTTCTTGCTCCAGATTTTTTTAGGAACTCCTTTTACTGATGCGTTGGTGCTGAATTCTGCAACCGTATTTTCAAGACCTTGGACACTGATCACTTCCATGTTCTTGCATGGGGGGTTTAGCCACTTGCTCTTCAATATGTATGCACTCTTGATGTTTGGTCCGCTCATCGAGCAGAAAGTAGGGACGAAACGGTTCTTGGAGATTTATTTTCTGTCAGGGATTCTTGCCGGTCTTGGCTTCGTTGCCTTTCGAGAATTGATTGTTGGAGTATCGTCTTCGGCCTTAGGTGCAAGCGGTGCGATCATGGGAATCTTAGGAATGACTATCATGCTGTTACCTCAGCTTCGTGTGCTCTTCTTTTTTGTTTTCCCTATGTCGATGAGAACTGCTGGAATCATCTTTGCGCTTATCGATTTTGTTGGGCTGTTCAATCCGAACAGTTCTGTTGCTAATATTGCTCATTTGGTAGGATTGGCAACGGGTCTCTTGTATGCGACTTATTTGCTTAAGGAAAAAAAGAATTATTATCATGGTTTTGCTAGACCTTATTCTGCTCATAAGGAAAAAAAAGATTATGGCAAGACTATTGAATTGAGTGAGGATGATGTCAAAGAATATCTCAAAAAAGGCCGTCTCTAATGCGCTGCTTCTTAGTGGTGGTGGGACTCGTGGTTTTGCTCACTTAGGAGTCCTTGAGGTCCTTGAGGATGAAGGTTTCAAGCCTGACTTTATCGTAGGATCTTCTGTTGGTGCATTGGTTGGTGTCTGTTATGCTGCAGGAAAACCACTTGATGAGATTGTTTCTCACTTTCTGGAGATTCCTTTGTATAAATTGCTCCGTCCTAATTTTAATGGAGGACTTTTAGGCACTGAAAAGATTGTTGATGCAGTCCTTTCATTTGCTCAAGTGACCTCCTTCTCGCAGCTTTCTATTCCTTTAGTGGTGAATGCAACAGATATCAACAATGGTGATGATGTAAGTTTCTCTTCAGGAAAACTCAAGCCGGCTTTGCAGGCATCCATAGCAGTTCCGGGTTTGTTCTCTCCTGTGGTCATCGGAAGTAGGGTGTTTGTTGATGGGGGTTCTTCCCATCCGCTGCCGATTCATCTCCTTCCTAAGGCAAAGCATACATTCATTGTCGATATCACTTTCAAGTTTGAGAAGATCACAGAGAAATCATCTCCTCTCAAAGTCTTGCAGAATGCTCTATTTGCGCTGCAAAAGCAAGGACTTTCTAAACTGAAGAAAGGAATGATCTACATCAAACCACCTCTAGAAGAGTTCTCTCATTATGAATATGTCACTTCCGCAAGAAGGACGATGCTGCTTCGGGGGAGAAAAGCCGCAAGAGAGGCGCTTCACACTCTAGAGAAATAAGTAGCCTTTCAAACCCTTTGGGAAAGCAACCTTTATAAATAAATCCTCTTTCTCTCCACGCCATGGATACAAAAATTAACTATGATACCGCAACTGGTGTTGCTCTCACTAATGACATTGGAGCTACTAGTTTTCCTTGTCCTCAGTGTGGAAAAGCTACTATCTTTCGATCACGGAACTCTCGAGAGATCTGTGTGAAGTACACTTGTCCAGAATGTGGATTTGTAGGACCTAATTAATTGGTGAAACAAAATGAGTAACGCTATTATTACGTTTAAGATCATGCCAGAATCTCCTGACGTTGATTTGGATGCTGTTAAAGAACAGGCCCTGAAGATCGCTTCTGCACAAGGTGCAAAAGGTGAGATGCAGGCAAAGATCGAGCCTTTGGCTTTTGGACTCAAGCAGTTGATGCTTCTTGCTATGTTTGAAGTAAGTGATGATGTTGACTTTGATACCATCGCTGAGAAATTCGTTTCCATCGAAGGAGTTCAGTCAGCAGAAGTCGCACAAATGGATTTGGCAATGGGATGAAATCCTATTGACGAATCTCCTAAAAAATATTATTTTTTTGAGACTTAGCTATGGGCTAAAGTCAACTCAGAAGCAGTTTCTTTTTCTTTTCTCTCAACATTTCTTCGTTTCTTTCCAGATACGAGATGAGTTCTTCATATGATTCCTTGTTGATTTTCTTGTCTTTATAGGTTTGTGTCGCTTCCATACGTTGATCGGCAAGTTCACGTTCAAGGCTGATCAGCTCCTGAAGCTGTACTTTCTTATTGGGAAGAATCTCCTGTGGTTTTTCAAGACCATACTGCTGTTCGTACTGTTTGATCTGGCCTTGAAGGTCCTCCACCTGTTTTTTCAGCTGCTCTTTTTCTTCCTGATGGAGTTTGACGGAGGTCTTAAGCTCTTGTACCAGAGGAGTTCTCTTTTGTTTGTTGCGGTATCGTGCTATGCGAAGAGCGTTCTTGGTAGAGAGATTTCGTGGCATGCTAGTCTTGAGACGGTGTCCTTTCTCTTGTGATACTTGCTTTGCACTGTGTGCTGCGTGAATAAGAAACTGCTCCTTAAGATATCGAATCATTTGAAAAGACCAAGACCTTTTTTCTTGTGTTCTGGTGGAGGAATATCCATTGGTGACTCAGATGGTGGGGTCATCGTCTGATCTTGAAAAGAATTATCTTGACTACTAAACGACTCTTGAGAGAAATCATTCTGCCTTGATCCGGGTGATCCTTCTTGCTGCATCATCGACACTGATTGCTGATGTGTTTGTTCTTGCAGATGCATGAATCCAAGAAGTGCCTGTGCAATCTTCTCGTTTTGGTCGCTAATCTTCTCAAAGTGTTGGCTCATGGTCGTTCGCTTGAATTCACTGACCATTTCGTCATTGGTTCGAGTAAGAATATCAATGAGATGATGCATCGCTTTGGTGAGCTTTGCCATGGCTGTCTTAAGGTCTTCACTCTCTTGGACATTCCCCATTGGGTTTCTTTTGAGTTCTTCGACTTCCTCTCGAAGCTTCTGGAGTTCTTCGTGAGGGAGAAGTTCATATTCTTCAGCTGACAATGGCACAACCCCTTTTTAAGGTGGTTTACGTAAAAAAGCTATATAAAGATTGTGTCTTTACTTTTCAGGAGTCTCTATGATAATGTTTTTAAATAAGGTTGCGTTTTCACTCTCAATAAAGGGGAAGAAATTATATGGCACAACAACCAGAACTGCTCGCAGACGGTACAAGCAGGAATCAAGGACGTACTGCACAACGGATGAACATCCTAGCTGCAAAGCTAGTGGGTGAAACGGTCAGAACCACTCTTGGTCCTCAAGGGATGGACAAGATGATTGTTGATGCGTTAGGAGAAGTCATTATCACTAATGATGGGGCTACTATTCTTAAGGAGATGAATATTGAGCATCCGACTGCAAAGATGGTTGTAGAGGTAGCAAAGACTCAAGAGGATGAAGTGGGTGATGGGACGACCACTGCTGTGGTGCTTGCAGGAGAACTGCTCAAACAGGCAGAGGATCTCATTGATCAGAACATCCATCCGACAGTCATCATCAAAGGTTATCAGTTAGCAAGCGAGAAAGCACAGATTGTGCTTGAGAATATTGCTGAGCCCATCACTCTTAAAGATACGGCCACTCTCAAGAAATTATCGATGACAGCAATGACAGGAAAAGTTGCTGAGCACGCCAAGGAACTGCTTTCTGATATTGTCGTACTTGCCCTCAAGAAAGTGTCAGATGAGGACGGATTCATCGATCTGGAAAATATCAAGGTCGAGAAAAAGACCGGTTCTACCATTCATCAGACACAACTTATTCAGGGAATTGTGCTCGACAAGGAGAAAGTGCACAATGGCATGCCAAAATTTGCTGAGAACGCAAAGATCGCTCTTATTGATTCTCCTTTAGAGATTGCACAGACTGAAACCGATGCAAAGATTTCTATAAATGATCCTTCTAAACTACAGGAGTTCTTGGATATGGAACAGCATATGCTTGAACAGTTGGTCAATAAGATCAAGGCAAGCGGTGCAAGCGTCGTTTTCTGTCAGAAAGGAATCGATGATGTGGTCCAGTACTTGCTTGCAAAGCAAGGTATCTATGCTTGTCGACGAGTGAAGAAAAGTGATATCTACAAGTTGTCCCGTGCAACAGGTGCAGCTATCGTCACCAACGTCAATGATCTTTCTTCAGCAAGTCTGGGAAAGGCTGGATTGGTACGTGAAGTCAAAGTTGGCGATGAATACATGACTTATGTCGAAGAGTGCAAGAATCCAAAAGCAGTCACTATTCTCGTTCGTGCCTCAACCGATCATATCGCTGATGAAGTGCGTCGAGCAGTCGATGATGCGCTGGGTAATGTTTCTAGTGCGCTTCGTGCACGTCGGATCGTTGCTGGTGCTGGCGCCTGCGAGATTGAACTTGCAAGAAACCTGAATCATTTTGCAAGAACTCTTTCCGGAAAGGAACAGTTGGCAGTCAATGCGTTTGCAAAAGCGATGGAAGTCATTCCTCGAACACTCAGCGAGAATGCTGGTCTTGATCCTATTGATGTAATCACGGAACTTCGATCAGCTCATGAGAAGGGTCATCAGAAATGGGCTGGTCTCAATGTCGAGAATGGAAAAGCATTCGACGCATTCAAGAAAGGAATTCTTGAGCCGCTCCCGATCAAGACACAAGCGGTTGCAAGTGCTAGTGATGTCGCTATTATGATTCTGCGCATTGATGATGTGATCATTGCTGGTGGTCAGCCAGAACAGCCGATGAATCAGGGGATGGGGCTTGAATAGGGTGGGACTAAAAGATTTACTGAAAGAAAAAGCGAGCGATATTGTAGAAAAAGGGATGGTTTGGGCCATGAAAAGACTCCCTTATGATAGTAGTAAGGACGATAAATATCAGAATGGGGAGTTCTCTCGCGCAGATAATGCAGAATTTCTTGAGACAATGGTTCACCAGTTCGAATCTTGGAAATATTCTGGCGTCTCTAAGTCTCAAGCTCGAGCTGGATTGAAAACAGGAGTACAGATGAGTATGTATGATGCAGAAGGATTTCTTCTTTTTGCTCTCTCGTCAAAAGCAAAATCATATGCTGAACTTATTCATTATTTCGAAGATGAATCAAAATATGATCCATTGAAAAATGAATCGGAGTCTGCTTTGACTGGTGGTTTAGCCTCGCTTTTTCCACCTCCTGAGAAAAGTGAGATTGATCTTGCGATAAAAGATGATCTGAAGTTAGCATTTCTACTAAGACAATACTTAAGCAATCAAGGTATTGACTACTGATTGTTTCTATTATTTTTTTCTTATTTAAAAAGCTAGCAACACATTATTAAATCAGAAG
>JAGQJW010000046.1 GCA_020430425.1 Nanobdellota archaeon
GTATTTTCTCTTCCCTCTTGAGGCATCCTTGATGGCGGGAATGACTTGATTCTTGATAATCTTGGTATTCATATTTCTTTTTTCCTCGATTGTTCCTTTATATACTTTCGTAAAGAGTGCTCTTTCTGTATCTTTTAAAGAACTGCTAGTTTCGTTCTGTTTTCTGCAGTCCTTCGAAACGTATTAAAAAACAACAGTACTGCCAGAAATTATGGATTGGTATCATAATCTTTTGAAGAAGCTTGCACACGCGCAAGTGCAGTATCCTTATTTTGTCATTCTTATAATAATAGGATTGACTCTCATCATGACGGTAGGATCCTCGCAGGTACAGACGGTTGCCTCTTTAGAGTTGATGATGCCTGACTACTTGGAACCTATAGCAGCATTCAACACCCTTCGTGATCAAGGTCTTGGTCAGGATATCATCGCTGTGGTGGTGACGCTTGACACCTCCTCTTCTCTTACTTATTTGCCTGACGGATCTATTGATATCAATGATTACCTGCTTTCTTTTGAGAAGAATCTTCGCGAGAACACTGATGTGCTTGAAGTCTATTCTGCTGCAAACTCTCCTTATCCAGAACAGTTCATCACTCCGGATGGGAAAGGAACCGTATTGCTGATCTCAACAGATATCGGAACGCAGGACTCAAGGATGAAAGCACTAGTGGGTGATGTAGAGGCACTCTCTAAAGAGGGTCTTCCTGCAGGCTATTCTGTTGCGTTGACGGGAACTCCTTCCATTCAGCAGAAACTTGGGGAACTTATAGGAAATGATCGAAAGAACACCCAGTTATACAGCACCTTATTTGTCTTTATCATTCTCATACTTACTTTTGGTACTTTTAGCAGTGCAGTCGTTCCCCTTCTGGTCGTGACCACTAGCGTTACCTGGTTATACGGGACGATGGGCTTTGTAGGTCTTCCTATCTCAACTCTTGCGGGTGGAGTGGCTGCCATGGTTATCGGTATCGGTATCGATTTTGCTATTCATATCATCAACAAGTTCAAATTTGAACGAAAGAAAGGGATGACTATCCCTCATGCTATCGAAGCAGCAGTCGTTCATACAGGAACTTCTCTTACTATTACCAGTGCAACCACTGTTGCAGCATTTCTTGCTTTCATGGCAGGTATCATGCCAGAAATGGCTCGTTTTGGTATCTTGATGAGTTTAGGAATCACCTACTCATTATTGTTCTCTATTGTTGGTCTTCCTGCAGCGCTCATCGTTGAAGAACGGATTTTATCTTGGATCAGCAAGAAAGGACACTTTGGTGTAGAAGGAGAATACAGGTTAGAAAAATGATCGATCAATTAGCTCAGACTCTTGCAAGACTCCAGCTTAAGCATACTAAACTGCTCTTGGCAATATTTTTGGTATTCACTCTGGCAGTTCTTCCAGGAATAGTGTTTCTTCCAAGCCATGTAGAACCTTCTCTAGAAAGAGTCATGCCAAGTTTCATTGAAGAGCTTCGTCTGGTCAACCACATGAGGACCCAGTTCGGTTCAGATATCACCTATGTGGTACTGACTGCAAACGGCCCTTTATATGATGTAAGAGACAAGGCTGCCCTAGAGTATATCTCTGTCCTTGAGCAGGCTTTTCAGCAAAGGGAATTAGTGGTGGGAACCCAAAGCATCGCATCTATCTATGGTACTCAAGAGGAGTATCCAACAGAGGTCATCGCTCCTGATATGATCAGTAAGGGAAATGATATTACTGTCATCAAAGTGATAACTGATACGGGAGCAGATGCTGATGCGATCAATGAGCTGATTGATGGGATCGAGACTGATATTGAACAGTTCTCTGCACTCAACCCTGGTTTTGATATTCAGATCACAGGATTCAATGTTATCGACAAACTGACATTCAATGTCATCATGAGTGACTTTCTGGTAATCACTGGAGTAAGTATGTCTTTGATTGCTCTTATTCTCTGGCTATTCTTTAGAACTGGAAAGAAAGTGCTGCTTGCTATGTCTGTACTCTTTGCAGCAGTCATCTGGACAATGGGAATCGTCGGCTATCTGGGTATGACCATCACCGTCGTCTCCATGGTCTCCATTGCGATGATTATGGGTCTTGGTATTGACTTTAGTGTGCATATGATGCATACCTATTATGAGTATCGAGAAAAGCATTCTCCAAAGAAGAGCGTGCTTCTCACACAAAAAGAATTGATGCGAGCAGTCTTTGGAGCTGCAGCAACAACAATTGCAGGTTTTCTTGCGCTGCTTTTTGGCGTCTTGCCTGCGATGCAAACACTAGCAATAATTTTGGCAATCGGTATCTTCAACACGCTCTTTGGAGCGATCGGCTTGATGCCCTTGCTCTTGTATACAACTGATAAGGTGAAAGAACAATGAAAAAACTATTCCTTTTAATGATGTTGTTGGCCGTAGCTGTGCCAACGGTAAGTGCTTATCTAAGCTTAGACACTATCTACACTGATCCTGCTATCATCAGTTCAGGAGATGAGGTAGATGTTGTTGTTCAGTATGAGAACAAGCTTGTCGATGCTGAAGAATTATACAACAATAATTTTGATTATACCTTCAAGGTCTCTTTAGAGACTGATGATGATGTGACTGATCAGTATATTCGTATCCTTGACAGCCAAGGTGATGATTATGGTAGTGCTGTCTACTCAGGAAACAAGTACAATAAGATCTTTCGGATCAAAGTAAGTGATAATGCTCCTGCAGGAACCTACCAGTTCCGTCTGGTTGGAGAATGGTATCTTGATGGTGAAGCGACAGGTGACTATCGTGATGAGACCTTTGAAGTGGAAGTCAAAAGAGAAGCGATCAACATTGATATCGCATCAATTGAATCAAATCCTGCAACAGTCCGTCCTGGAGATGTTGGGGTGGAACTTCATACTTATATCCAGAACGTTGGTGTCAAAGAGGCTAAATCTGTAACGGTCACTCTTGATATGCCTGAAGGGTTCTCACCGTCCTATATCGATAATAATAGGAAATGGATCGGTGGACTTACTGGCGGGGAGACCAAAGAGACTGCATTCTATTTTGATCTGAGTCCTGATCTTGAAGGAGGCGTCTATCCGGTTATCTACACTCTTGTCTATGAGGATCTTGATGATAATGTCTATACGACTTCAGGAACCTTACCGGTCTTTGTCAAGGAGAAAGCAAACATCGAAGTGACTCAAGAAGAGATTATCGGAAAGAGAGGTGGTTCAACCATCCTTGAACTGACTGTAAAGAACGTTGGTCTGGCAGCGGCTGAACACATTGATGTACGTGTCCTCAAGCAGAGCTCTCAGCCTTTTACCTTTGGATCACGAAGCCAATACGTAGGTCTGCTTGCTCCTGGAGAGTCAACAACTGTCCAGTTCCTAGTGGATGTGGATCGGTCAGCTTCAGAAGAGGTGCACAATTTTGATGTCATTGTCCGTGCAAAAGGAGATAGTGATCAAGGAGATACAGCAATCTATACCTATAACAGAAAAGCACAGCTGTTGGTGCAGGGAACGGCAATCTCTCCTCTGCTCTTTGTCGGTGCGGCATTAGTGATTATCATTGTGATTGCTTGGTCCTCCAAGAAGAAAGGAGGTAAGAAACGATGAAGGACAAGACTGCACGACTAGCTGCAGTGCTTGTGGTCATCGCAAGCCTCGGGGCTTATTTTTTAAGCTCCTGGTTTTTGCTGCTTTCCCTTTTTATAGGAGTAAATATGTTTCAGTCTACCTATACGAAGTGGTGTCCAGCAGAAAAAATCCTGAAATTTGAATAGATTTCAGGACACAAAAATTTTTAAAGATTTTTTTATATTTAGGTGATAGGTACTATGAAAGCACATATGGAATTCGCTTGTACAAAACTCGCGCCTGATAAGATCATCAGATGCGCCTTTGGTCTGACTAGACAAGAGTTTGAGCTATTCCTTTTCTTGTGTCATCACCAAGGCCCTTTTACGAGTAAAGGACTTCAGAAGAAGTTTGATATCAATCTGGCTACGGTACAAAGGGCTCTCAAGAAGCTGACTGAGGACGATCTAGTGCATCGAACCCAGACCAATTATGAAGGTGGTGGGTACGAGTTCCAGTATATGCTCAAGTCAAGGCCTCACATCAGAAAGGAACTCAAGGTCCGCCTCGATCATTGGGTTCATAGTGTAGAGCAAGACGTGATGCAATGGTCAAAGAACCAGTTCTGATTCTAGAAAAGAGGTATATGTAGTCCTAGTTCGTTGAGCAGATAGTCATAGACTGCAAGGATGATGATGAACAGCACGATCATGATGATGAACCGAAGCTTGTGCCTATGTTTTTCGTGGTGAATTCGTTTCTTTTTCTCGTGGTAGGACACGTCGATGATCTCATCTCCAAAGATGAGTGAGAGAAAAGTTCCTACTGCTGAAAGCAGGATGATGGTCCAGAAAGGGAAGGGCTGACCAAGGATGTGGTGGAATAAGGAAAGCAGATAGGTGGTCTGGTAGAGTTCTGGATGGGAAAAGAAGAGGCTAAGATTGGTAGTTATTGCGATACTCCAGACAATCATCTCTGAATAGATCATGCGAAGGCCTGTCAGGAGCCTGACGGGAAAATCAAGCAGGAACCCTGCATCCGCAATGGGAGTGCACAAGACAAAGAATGACCAAGTGAGCAGGCTGACCAAAAAACCATCTTTTGCACCTAAATGTTTTATTGAGATGCCGATATAGATTACAAATATGGAAAGTACTGCAAGAAACTTGAAAAGAGGATTCTGGTGAAATTTGAGCTTGATGTTGTTGAAGAGCTTATGAATATCAGTTATGTAGTGATGCATGCCCCTTTTAAAAGAAAAATATCTTTTAAAGCTTGCGGTTTTTAAATCATCTGCGGAGGTAGCCTTAAATAATAACGAGACTTATAGGTGGATAATGCATCATAAAAAAGGGGAAGAGCCTTCCTATGAAGAGGATTTGGAAGAGGAACTGCCAGAAGAGCACCTGAGGGAGGTTCCTTTCTTCAACCGGTTTGTTGTTCCAGTGATAAGTGTGCTTCTTCTTCTCCTTCTTATCTCCTATTTTGTTCTTGGACCAATCCATACTACAATAAGGGGGCAGTTGGCCTCCTCTGCGCTCAAAAATGATGAGTATCAGTTTGGCGACTATCTTCTTCTGTTCTATAACGATACGGCTGGAGAGCTAGAATCGATCTATCAGACCTATCAGGAAGAGAAACTGGTTGAGACGAGTGTCTGTCTGCAAGGTCTTGTCTATAATCATACCTATGCCATACAGGATATCTATTATCCAAAAATCTATTCGGCAAGCTTCTCAAGTGTGACCTTTGAGCCTTGTCCAAAAGACACTGTGGTCATGCTTCATACACACCCTTATAAGAGCTGTCTTGCATCCGACCAGGACCTGAAGACTTTGGAGAAGAATAAGGAAGGGTCACCAGACCTGCTCATGCTGGTTATGTGTGAGCAGAGACGTTATACGTTGTATGACTAGTTTTATAAATTTCTCTTGATTTGTTTCCTTGTGGCAGCAAAAGAGAAACCAAACGATTCTTTTCAGTTATTTCAGATCATAAAACAGAAGGTAGTGTTATTTGGAGCTTTTATTCAGAAGTTGATCTCAGCTATCCTTCTCTCTCTGGTGTACCTTGTGGGAGGAAGTCTTACCGTTTTATTTGCTCGTCTTTTTAGGAAACGATTTCTGGATACTTCTCTCTTTGGGAAAAAATCCACTTATTGGATCGAATCTTCAAAAGAAAAAAGACCATTCAGGCAGTTTTAGGAAAAATGTATATCTTAGGAATCAGTTGCTATTACCATGACGCTTCAGCATCTTTGATTAGGGATGGAAGGGTTGTTGCCGCAGCTGCTCAAGAACGGTTCTCACAAAAGAAGCATGATGCTTCTTTTCCTCATGATGCGATTGCATTTTGTCTTGCACAGGAGAATATTTCTTTTGATGATGTTGATCACGTTGCATTTTATGAGAAGCCTCTGTTAAAATTAGAACGGGTGATCTCTCAGTTCATGGATGCATTTCCAAGAAGTTTCAGTTCATTCCTTCATTCGATGCCTTCTTGGATAAATGAAAAGACCAGGATCATAAGAAAAATAAGAAAACTTGGATATCAAAAAGATATTTTTTTCATTGAACATCATCTCTCTCATGCAAGCTCTTTTCTGATGAGCCCCTTTGATGAGGCAGCCATCCTTTCAGTTGATGGGGTGGGTGAATGGTCAACAACAGTCTGCGCTCACGGAAAAAACAATTCAATTGAAATGATAAAAGAGCTGCCCTTTCCTCATTCTCTTGGTCTTTTTTATTCTGCGATGACTGCTTTTCTAGGTTTCAGCGTGAATAATTCTGAATATAAGGTGATGGGTCTTGGCGCATATGGTGAGCAGGACAAAAACAAGAATAGATTTTATCGTCGATTGAAAAAAGTGATCGATATGAAAAAGGACGGTAGCTTTCATCTTGACACCTCTTATTTCTCATTCTATCGCACTCGAAGGATGTTCACAAAACGATTGATTTCTCTTCTGAGGATTTCTCCTCGAGAAAAAGATGCTCTTTTGACAAAAAAACATGAGGATCTTGCAGCTGCAACCCAGATGATCTATGAAGATGCTTTATTTGCCTTGCTTGATGAGTTGGCAAGAGTCTCTTCAAGCAGGAATCTTGTCTTGACTGGAGGTTGTGCCCTCAATTCCGTCGCTAATGGGAAAATTATCTCTCATACTCCTTTCAAGGAGGTGTGGATTCAGCCGGATCCAGGTGATGGAGGTGCAAGCCTTGGTGCTGCTAGCTATGCTTATCATGCTCTGCTCAAGAAAAAAAGAGCTGATTCCCTTGCTGATCCTTTTCTAGGTCCTTCCTTTTCCTCTGATGAGGTGAAACGATTCTTAGAAGATAACCAGATAAGATATCAAAAGTTTGACCTGCAAGAGCTACCTTCAATTGCTGCAAAGCTCATTTTTGAGAATAATATTGTCGGTTGGTTTCAAGGAAGGATGGAATGGGGTCCTCGAGCTCTTGGTGCAAGAAGTATTCTTGCCAACCCTCTCAACAAAAAAATGTCTTCTCTTCTCAATAAGAGAATAAAAAAAAGAGAAAGCTTTCGCCCTTTCGCTCCGATGTGCCTCAAAGATGAAGTTGATGATTATTTTGATCTGAAGAAGGATTCTTTGCTTGCACCCTTCATGCTCACTGTCTGTCAAGTCAAACAAAAGTGGAGAGAGACTCTCCCCTCGGTGGTACACGTAGATGGTTCAGCAAGAGTGCAGACGGTGACTAAAGATAATTCGCTTTGCTATTCTCTTCTCAAGGAATTCAAGAAACTATCTGGGGTTCCTATTATCATTAATACGTCATTCAATGTCCGAGGGGATCCTATAGTCTGCTCGCTTGATGATGCTATCAAAAGCATGAAAAAAACAGATCTTGATTATCTGTTTCTTGAGAACTATCTGATCAGGGGAGAAGACCTATGAATCTGTTGCAGCGTAGAATAAGGGCTGTTGGCTTGATGCTTTTATTGGCTGCAATTTTGCTCAATCCTTATGTTCTGCAGTACCTCTTGAGTCCTGATCATCACTTTGATAAGTGGTGGTATGCTCCTCTCATTATTTCTTTTCAGTTAGTTA
>JAGQJW010000047.1 GCA_020430425.1 Nanobdellota archaeon
AAGAACACTAGAGAGGCAGCAAGCGATCTTGTTCAGGAGAACAAGGAATCTTCCAAGATGTCTGCTGAGAATGTATACGGAAAATAGGTTAAAGAATGGCTGAATTCAAGGTGAGTTTAAGAAATCGTTTTCTTACGGATATTCCTAGGATCATTGATCTATATCGTGATCTTGAGAAATCCTTTTCTGGCCGACAGTCCATGATGAAAAGAAAGTTTCAGTTGATTAGAGAGCGAAATGCTGCTGAAGAGAAAAAAAACTATTCTGGAAGGATAAAATTCTTTGAAGAATACGGTCGTCTTATTCAGGTGGAGCGGCATTATCTGGAAAAGTATGAGTCCGAACTCTCTGAAGGTATTCATTTTCTTCAAGGTCTTTCTGATGATATTGAGTCTTCTCTTGGTCGAAAGCTTATAGAGAAGAAGAAGAGAAAACTGGTCACTCTTTCCTTGAAATTTTTCCTTCTAGTAAGGGATCATCTCCAACAGTTTCACAAACGTATGGATAAGGAAGAGGACATCCTGGCAAAAATAGTACGATCTCCAAAGGATATTGTTGCTGACCTGAACAAATTGGTTAGTGATGAAACGCAAAACGATATAAGGCTTGCTCAGGAGCTAGGAATCGATCTTCGTCATTTGTCCGATGTCAGAAAGGAGATTGAGAAGGATCTTCGATATAACAAGTTCTCAAGAGATGCCTTTGGCCTTTTAGGAATAACTGGTCTTCCTGCCTTTGCACTCTCTCAGATGGAACCTTGGCTTCACACTATTGGTTCACACCTTCAAGGGAACTCTGACATTCTTGATAAAGTGGTAGAAGGAAACTATATCGTGTATGGTTTTGTTACTGATATTTTTTTATGGGTTTTCTATGCTGCGATGATTCCTGCAATTGTAGGGTACATCAATCTTTATCGTTCAGGAAACACAGCACTTGAGCTGAAACTCAAATAAATTTGGTGAGAAATGTCTGGTCCATTCAAAGATGCAATAGAAGGAATACATCCGAAAAGTCGTTCTAGTTCTGGTTGGTTTTTTATCATACTGGTCCTGTTCATCATTGGAGGATTCTATTATACGATTGATGCGAGAAATGTCTTCACTGATCATCAGGCTAGTGAAGATTTCAACAGTCTCGTCTATGCGTTTCAGTCGCTGAGTTATGGGGATATGTCTGGTTTTATAGAAGGGTTGCTTGGCAGCCTCACGCTGATTGGATTGTTCATGGTCATGTTTGCCTTGATGCACTTTCTTTTCATAACGGCTCTCAAGCCTCTATTTCCTAAGAAGAAATATGCGATGGTGCTCTCTTTAGTGATGACCACCTATGCTTTTGTCAATCCTCGTATCTATAATTATCTGATCAATCTTAATGCATTCGTAGTCGGTTTTGTGGTCTTCTTGGCCTTGGTCATCATGCTCTGGGGTTTTGGTGATAAGGCGGGCCGTGATATGCTTCACAGTTTTGATGATCTTGCTAATCTCAAACGCAATCCGCATCTTATCAATGATAAGGCGTATGTAAGAAGACTAAAAGAAGAGATAGAACGTGATCGGAGGAGACAGAGATGACGGTCATTGCTCTTGATATTGGTGGAACTAAAATTTCTGCTGCTCTTATAAAAAATGATCTTTTTAAGATAAAAAGTATTCGTATACCCACAAGAGCAAAAAAAGGAAAAAAATATGTTCTCGATTCTCTTACTATTGTTATTAAATCTTTATTACAAACAAAATATGTTGTAACTGCTATCGCTTGCAGTGTTCCTGGTATTGTTTCTGATTCTGGGGTGTTGTTATCTTGTGGAAATTTACCTTCTGGTTTCAAGGGTTTTAATCTTAAATTATATCTTGAAACGAAATTTAAAGTTCCTGTAGTTATTGAAAATGATGCGAACTGTTTTGCTCTTGCAGAAAGTTATTGTGGTGCTGGGAAAAAATATAATCAGGTTTTAGGTGTCATTTGGGGTAGTGGTGTGGGTGCTGGATATGTACATAAAAACCAACACGCTATTCATCGAGTGATTTCAAGAGATCGGTCTCATTCTTTTTTCTTGCGTGGTCGTGATGGTGGTGCTTTAGAGCTTGGAGAAATTCCTATTAAAATAGGAAATACGTTTGTTTCATTAGAAGAAGAAGTTGGAGGTATTATGCTTACAAAAAAACACAAGGTAGATAATGTATCTCTTCTTTTTGAAAAAAAGCCTCTGATTGCAAATAAAGTTATAGAGCGGTTTGCTCAAGGTCTTGCAATCGCTATTTCATTATTTAATCCTCAAGTTATTGTTCTTGGTGGGGGAGTAAGTAATATGGATAAAAAATATTATGCTCTTCTTACAAACAAAGTTCGTAAGTTGGTGTTTACTTCTGCTCACAAAAAGAATCTAAAGATTTTAAAATATGCTATCAGTGATGATGCTGGTCTTATTGGCGCTGCACTGCTCGCATTAAAAAAGAAATTATAAAAAAATATTCACTCAGTAAAAGTCTCTTTGTACTTCTGGATCGCTGTCTGGATATCTTTTCTTGCCTGAGCAGCATCTTTGATGCTCAATATCTTTACTTCCTTATCCTGGAGTGTCTTGTAGGTCTCAAAGAAATTCTTTATCTCCAAAGAGATATGTGGGCTCAGATCTCCGATGTCATGGTATCTTTCAAAGCGAGGATCAGTTGCATGGACTGCGATGATTTTCTCATCACGTTCATTATCATCGATCATCTCAAGGACTCCGATTGGTCGTGCGGTGACGATGACGCCTGGCACTACGGGAAAATTTGAGAGGATGATGATGTCTATGGGGTCGCCATCTTCACTAAGAGTTTGTGGGATGAAACCATAATCTCCTGGGTAATGGACGGCAGAATAGAGAACTCGGTCAAGCTTGATGAAGCCTGATTCCTTGTCCAGTTCATATTTGAGCATGCTATTTTTAGGTACTTCAATGAATGCAGTCACTTCTTCTGGTAGTTTCTCTCCTGGGCTTAGATCATGCCAAGGATGTACGGTCGTATGCTTTCCTTTCATGCGCAAGCGTTAGCTTCTCATCATTTATAAGGCTTCCTTTCATTCTTTCTCAGGAAAATAAAGCGTATCTTCATACAGGATTCCCTTATCTAACCTGACGGGTCGCCACGTATCTTCGACAAGCCGTGCATCAAGCCAAGTTGCTAGTTCTTTAGAATTTCCTATGGTTGCAGATAATCCGATCAGCTGGATGTCTGGAATGAGTCGTCGAACAATGGTGATGAGGATCTCAAGAGTCGGTCCTCGTCCTACATCATTGAGTAGGTGGATTTCATCGATGGTAAGTAGTTTTACCCGATCAAGCCAAGGTGCGTGGTGACGAAGAAGTGAATCAAATTTTTCGCTGGTGGTGATGATGATATCATAATTCTCTAGATATCTGTCGTCACTGTCCATATCTCCGCTGGTGAGTGCTACTTGAAGACTTGGATACTTTCGCGAGAAATCCTTGTATTTTTCGCTTGCAAGCGCTCGAAGCGGTACTACATAGACGGCAATCGGTCTTCCTTTCTTGGTTGGTGAAAGAAGAAGATTGAGAATGGCAAGCTCACTGACCAGTGTCTTACCAGAAGCGGTTGGAGTACACACGAGAAGATTATTTCCTTCAAAGAGTCCAGCATCAATGGATTTCTTCTGGCTTGGCCGAAGTTCTTTGATGCCTTGCTTGTCAAGGACTTTCTGGACGTGCTCTGGAATCATAAAGAAAAAGAGAATGTATGGGGATATAAATGTTACTGGATAAAAAAAGAAAAAATAAAGGCTTAGTTATTGCCTTTAAGATATTTGTTATAGTCGCTTTTGAAGCTTAAGACTACGTCGGTTTTGTTGTTTGGATCTCCATAGACAGTTCTATAGCTTTCCATGGTGTTCCAGAACCTGAAAAAGGAAGGATCCTTTCGGTAGGCATCGTTATAGATCTTTGTCACGTCTCGATCGCCTTCTCCTTTGATTGTTTCCGCTTTTTCATAACCGCCACTTCGAATCTCTTTTGCTTCTCTATCTGCTGCAGCCTTGATCTTGACAGCTTCTTCTTCACCTTCACTTCGGTACTGTTGTGCCACTCGTTCTCTCTCAGCTCTCATTCGGCTGTATACTGATTGGGCGTTTTCAGGAAGAAGATCTGCTCGTTTGATTCGTACATCAACTACTTCTATACCATAATCCTTCATGGTTTGCTCATTTACCTCTTGAGTGATAAGCTCCAGGTTTTTTGCTCTTCCAATATTGATTTTCTCAAAGGCATCCTTCTCAGAGGTGGCTTCGATGTTGTTGCTGCTTCGAACCAGTTCAATGAGATTATTCTTACCGGTAAACTCTCGAACCGTTGAGTAGATGACATCATTAAGTCGTCCTAATGCTTCGTTGTCTGAACTGAATGTCTGTTTATAGAGTAGGGGATTTGCAATCCTCCATCTGGCATAAGTATCTATCTTAAGATTTTTTTTGTCTTTGGTAACGATGGTCGTTGGAGGTGCATCATACTCTTTGAGTCGATCGTCATACTGGTGAACCTTCTCAAGAAATGGTGTTTTGAAGTAGATTCCTGCTCCTGTTCTTATGGTCTCGACTCCTTTGTCTCCTTGATCTTTGTTCCACGCGACGATGTTGTTGTAGAGTGCAGTGTCGACTTGACCTACGTCTAGCAATCCTAGGATCATCTCAGTTGGTTTACCGAATTTAGTGATGACTGCCTGTTCAGTCTCATCGATAATGTAAAAAGAGTTCAATCCAAAAAAGGATCCTACGGTAAGTCCTGCAATTGCTAGTCCTTGTTTAAAGCTAATCATTTTTTCCCTCCCTTATTTTGCTGAACATTATATAGTGGAAGCATATTTCCGATGTCCTCATCAATGATTGTTTTATTGAAATTTGGCATGATTTGAGTCATTACTTCAATCTCTATCCTATCTTTGGTGATTTGAGGATTTCTAATATACTCTTTGTATACATCGTTGAATCGAGCTACATCTCCTCGTGCCTGATTGACCCGTTGAACTGAGTATGCCTGTGCATCTTCTATGAGTTTCTGAGCCTCTCCTCTTGCTTCCGGTATGACTTTGTTCGCATACTTTTTTGCCTTGTTGATATATGTTGTTTTATCTTCTCTTGCAGTAGCAACATCAGAGAATGCATCTCTTACTTCTGCTGGGGGAATGACATCTTGTAGCTGGACTGATACAATGTTAAGACCTAATTTGTAATCATCTGTAATTCCTTGAATAAGGTCTTTGGCATCATTTTGGATTTCTACTTTTCCGTCAGTGAGAGTCTTATCGATGGAGTGGTCTCCTACGATCTGCCTCATTGCTGCTTCAGAAATATCATACAGTGTTCCTTCTGGATCGCTGTTGTTGAAAAGGTATTGTTTAGAATCCTTTATTTGATACTGGACAATAAAATGAGCGTTGATGATATTTTCATCTCCGGTAAGCATAGAAGTTGTTTCTTCAGCATGATCTCCTTCTGCTCCACCAATCTCGATTCGGTGGACTTTGGTGATCTCTGGTGTGTATGCCACTTCTATTGGAAAAGGCATTTTTAGATGAAAACCTGGTGTTTCACTTCTTTTGTATTCTCCTAATCTGGTCACTACTCCTTCTTCCTGAGTTGAGACGGTGTACCAGCTAGTCAGTGCTATGTTTGCAGCAATGATTGCTCCTCCAACCCATTTTACTATTTTTCTTGGGCTAGTTAGTATGGTTTCTAGATTCATTTCTGATTTCCTCCTTTGATGTGGTCAAGCGCCGTTTTCCCGAGAAGGGTATTGTGCTTGCTTAGATAATTGTTGAACTTGTTTTTTTCAGCTGAGAGCTGAGTGTTGTTGATGAAACGACCTCCCGCGTATCCTAAGGTTCCTCCTATAAATAGTCCAAGAGGATGCCTTGCAAGAATAAATCCTCCGATTGATCCTATTGCTGTCGTATACCATTCAACATTGTTTGAAGAGATGTTTTCTATTTTGTTTTGGTATGCCTGGTATGTTTCAAGGACCCTCTTTACTGCTTCATCATTTGTCTCACTGCTGTTTAGCGAACCAAAGGTCTGCGTCACTATAAGCTCTTGCTGGTCGCTGAGATATGCAGCATCAGTAATATTTTCATTTGCTTTAGAATATGATCTCCAGATCCTCTCATCTGCAAGAACGTCTTCCTTTGGCTTGTAGCCTGCTTCTTTGATGGTAATGATTAATTCTTCTAAACCTTTATTTTCAATTCTGAGATCCATTGTATCACTTCATAGTAGTAGAAAATGGAATTAATCTTTTAAATCTTGCCCCCTTGAATATGGTGTGGTGTGTTTTAGATTGAAGTTCCACTTTATTTCTTTGAAAGGTATAATTGATCTGCATATTTCAATATATTCTTGAAAAACAATACATTTACCGAAATATTTTTATATTATTTTAGGTAAATAAGATCATGTCTGGAAGATTTGACTATGGTTCTGAAGGGATTCGCAGATTGGATGCCAAAGATAAGAAAATCTTAGAGGTTCTCTCTTTGAATGCAAGATTGCCTCATACTGTCATTGGCAAGCAGTCTCGGTTATCTAGAGAATCTGTTTCTTCAAGAATAAAGAAGTTAGAGGATGATGGTGTCATCTTGCGTTTCTTTCCAAATATAAATTATGAGCGATTAGGCTTTTTTCTTTTCCACATATTTTTTTTGGTTGACGAACAGAAACAGGAAAGAAAAAAAGAATTCATCACCTACATGAAAAAACATCCTTCTGTATATAGCTTTATAGAATATAGTGATAGTTGGGATTTTGAAGTGGTTCTTGTCGCAAAGAGCTTGATTGATTTCGATAAAATTATTACTGAGATTCATACTGATTTTTTTGATCTTATTATTGATAAACATCGAATTGAGTTGATCAAAAGATTCAATGCCTGTTTTTCTCCTTTTGATACTCACATCCAGCGAGATTTCGTACGTGAAGAAACACAATATGTTCCTGATGACATAGATATAAGGTTGATCATGCTTTTAGTAGATGACTGTCGTGCGTCAACATATGAGTTAGGAGAAAAATTAAGGATTAGTCCTGATTCGGTCACGTATCGTCTAAAAAAATTACAGAAAGAGCGGGTTATTAAGGAATTTACTACTCTCATTGATTTTTCAAAAATTGGTTTTCATTGGTATACTCATACTATTGGTATGAAATCATTCAACAGATCGCAAGAATTACGCTTTGAAGAATTCATAAAGAAAGAGACTTCAATCATCCGATCCGCTAAGACTTTGGGTGGTTGGGATTTGATATTGTATATTGCCGTGACGAATCAAAGAGAATTTCACAGGATTGTGGGGG
>JAGQJW010000048.1 GCA_020430425.1 Nanobdellota archaeon
GATGATCTTCTTGTTCTTCTTCACCAGTTTCTTATATTTTTCATAATGTTTTCCTTTTGCCTTGATCTTGAAGAGCCTGACAAAAAAGAACATGCTAACCGCTGCGAGAACCAGACCGATGTAGCTATAGAGAGCTCCGGGCCATATTCCATACAGGTATCCTGCAGCGATGACAAGAACCACTGAAGGGATCGGAGTGAGAAGTGTTCCTAGCATGATAAGAAGAATGAGAACGATAGGTCCAAAAGGTCCTGCAGCCTTTGCAAGTCTGGTGATAGAATCGACATCACTGATGAGTTCCTTGATCACAAAGAACAGGATGACCACAACAAGCACCCGAAGAAATATCTTGATAATCTTCGTCCACTTGCCTTCCTCAAAGACTTCTTCTTTCATACTATCATATCCATAATAGTTCGCACAATCCCTCAAGTATCCCTAAATGTATTTATAAATATTCTGTACGGCTTATAAAAAGTATTTTAAACAGGAGAAGGTGGTAGAGCACCATGGACTTCTCATCATGGCATCCGGTTTGGCAAGCGTTAGCAGCAGGAGGGTTCACTTGGCTCATGACTGCTCTTGGCGCGGCATGCGTCTTCTTTTTGAGAAAGCAGAACAAGAAATTCTTGGATTCGATGCTAGGGTTTGCCGCAGGAGTGATGATTGCTGCTTCGTTCTGGTCACTATTGGCTCCAGCGATCGATCTCTCAGTTGAGCTTGGTGGTCTTCCCTGGGTTGCACCAGCCATAGGATTCGCTCTAGGTGCCATTGTCATGCGATTGGTCGATAAGTTCCTTCCTCATCTTCACATCGGAGAGCCGATCTCAAAAGCAGAAGGTCCAAAGACTTCTTGGAGACGGACAACGCTCTTGATTACTGCAATCACCATGCACAATGTTCCTGAAGGTCTTGCAGTGGGAGTTGCATTCGGTGCTATTGCTGCAGGCATCCCTTCAGCATCTCTTCCTTTAGCCATCGCCCTAGCAGTTGGTATTGGTATACAGAATTTTCCTGAAGGAATGGCAGTGAGTATGCCGCTTCGTCGAGAAGGATTCTCCAGATGGAAAAGTTTTACCTTCGGACAATTATCAGGGATTGTTGAACCGGTTGCTGCAGTCCTTGGCGCAGTACTTGTCTTTGTCTTTCGACCATTACTTCCTTATGCGCTTGCTTTTGCCGCAGGAGCGATGATCTTTGTCGTCGTAGAAGAGCTCATTCCAGAAAGTCAGAATAGTGGAAATGCAGATCTTGCAACCATGAGCGTTATTGCAGGGTTTCTGGTGATGATGGTATTGGATGTTGCTTTAGGATAAATTTCTTAAGAAAAATATAAATAACAACATATCTCTTAAAGAGATATGGTTTCGTGGTTCAAGGATAAAAATGGATATCCTCGATTCAAAGACTCAGGAAAACTAGTTCACCGTTGGAAAGCAGAGAAAAAAATAGGGCGTCCTTTAAAATCTTGGGAAGTGGTCCATCATAGAAATGAAAAAAAGACCGATTATTCTGACAAAAATCTCGCGGTGATGAGCAGGAGTTTTCACGCCAAACTTCACGCAAACAAAAGGAACAGGAAGTGGTCATGGTAGTGATTCCTCAACTTACATTCATCTATTTCTTCCACCTCATGGGCATCATTTTGATGGTAGGGAGCGTCAGCGTCATAGATATATTTGGGTTTGTTGCAAGAAAAAGCAAGCAATGGACTTATAACACCATAGAAGCCCACTACATAACAAAACCACTCATATGGATAGGAGCAAGTATCACCACCATCACATGGATAGTCCTTCTTATGAAAATTCCATTCACCACACCCGCACTTATCAAGACAATGATCATCCCTCTGCTTCTGCTTAATGGATCATTTCTTTCATTTCATATCAGCCCAAAGCTTTCTAAGCGAAGAGGAAAGAGATCACTATTACCTCAGTCTCTGCAGAAAAAGATAGGAATAAGTTTTCTTATTTCAATAGTTCTCAACTGGTCTTTTGTCTTTCTTACTGTTCTTTCACTTCTTTCTTAGTGATTTTAGTCAGTGGTTTTACCGTGTAGTTTCTTCCTTGTTTTTCCTTCTCGACTAGTTTCTTCTGTACAAGCAAGGCCATCACGCCACTTACTTTTGATTTTGACCATTCCAGCTGTTTTCCAAGGTCCTTTTGCGTGATGAGTCTCTGGTTGGTTTCATAATGTTTGTTGATCGCATCAAGCAGAGTCTTCTCATCTGGACTGAGCAGCTGTTCTGGAACGACCATAAAAGATTGTCCTCTCTTGAGAGTATAGCCTATCGCTAGGCCGACAGCAAGTCCTAAGACAACAAGAAGAATGACTGACCACTCGTTGAACTCTCCTTTGAATTCTTGAAGCGGTGCTTCTTCATTCTCATGATCTGAGAACTTGACATAATATCTCTGGATATCCGTATGGTTGATATCCCAGCTGATGATGATATTTTTTCCATCACTGGTGAGCGTGCTCGGTGCAGGGACAATGCTGTTCTCAGACAGATCAATGATGCTTCCGATAGGAAGATAGACTTCATAGGTCAAAGGCTCAAAGGCCTTCAGGTTTCTTGAGAAGCTCTTGGCAGATCCTTCTTTTTGGACAATATCATCGATGGTAAAAGAGACCGTACAGCCAAGAGCACAATCATCTAGAGTGAGTATAGTATCATTAAGAGAATAGGTTGATCCTTGCACGGCGATCCCTTGGGCCATTGAAGGAAGAGACAGGCTAGTAGTATTGACAGCAAGGGAGAGTTCCTCATAGAGATTCCCCGAATCATCAAGATAATCAGAGATGAGAGCCCCTTGGACTAGGGGGAGAATGGTTATGAACAAGAGCAATAGATACGCGAATTTCATAAGGGTCACCTTGACGGTTCTAAACCGTCTCAAGCAAGTATTCTGGTGCGAGAGACTGTATAAAACAATCCCTAACCGCATGATTTCTATGCGTTACACAGACATATTATATAAATCTTCCTCAAACAATGACCCGGTGATTCGTATGAAAAAATTACTACACATATTGAGTATTGTTGCGATCCTATTTCTGGTGAGCAGCGCCGCAGTCCTTGCCGATCATGATGAGGATGATGAAAGAGAACATGGCTCGACCTATTATCATAGTTATGAGGACCACGAGGATGAGCATGAAGAGCATGAGATCCATTACTATTGGGATGCTAAGGATGACTTTGTCGTTCAAGAGTATAAAGAAGATCCTATACCGATCCCCTCTCCCCAGTTAGATATCAAGGAAGTTGTCGTGGAAAACGAGACGAACAGAACTATCTCAAATGAGACTGAAGATAATCAGTCACCCTATCATGAGCTGTATCTTCGATTATCTGAGTATCTGAATCTTCATCCAGATTTCACCCCCACTCTTGCAGAGTATGAAGAATTCATGAAAGAGGAATTGAACAATCAGAACAGTACCGCCGACCATCTCGATCCTTTTCAGGAGATCGATGCATGGAGAGCAAGACAGCAATGGTTTCCTTTTCAGCTGTTCAAAAAGAAATAATCAATGAGGGAAAAAAACAATGAGTTACAAGATAGTATATGACAAGAACTCCTGTATCGGAGTTGGACAGTGTGCGACCATGAGCAATATCTGGTCTATGACAAACAGAGGAAAGGCAGAGCTTAAGGATGCTAAAGAAGTCTCTCCAGGAATTTTTGAGCTTGAGATTCCTGACGAGGCGTACAGCAAGGAACTTCAGGCAGCAAATAGTTGTCCAGTCTCTGCAATCAAGATCGTCAAGGTGGAATAAGTGCAAGCGCAAGTACTAGAGAAGGTCTGGAAAAGTGATGATATCTTTTCCTTAAGATTGAAGACTCCTTCGACATTGCAGGCAAAGCCAGGACAGTTTGTCATGGTGACACTTTCAGGATTTCCTCAACGAGCATATTCCATTGTTGAGGAGAAGGATGCTACCATTCTACTTGGCATAAAGATGCAGCAAGGAACTTCAAAAGCATTGAGTAGGCTGCAAGGAGGAGAGACGCTTGATCTCATCGGCCCTTTTGGTTCGTTCATCCCTCGGGAAGGAGAGCAGGTCACCTTAGTTGCGGGTGGTATCGGAATCACTCCAATGATTTCGCTCTACAAGCATTATATGCTCTCAGGCGTTCCTGTCCAGACACTCATCTCATCAAATGATGATTTCGTGTTTTTAGAGTACTTCTCTGCTCCAAGGTTGTTTGATACCAGAAAAGGTCCACGGATCTGCGCTAGAGATATCCCCCAGGATTCTTTGGTCTATCTCTGCGGTCCTGAACCCATGATCAATTCATTAAGGGATGATCTTGAGAAAAGAGGTCACCCATCAAACATGATCTTCAGTGAAGATTTCAAATAGGTGAGAATATGTCCGTAACAAAGAAAATATTTAGCGTGCTCACTATCGTGTGCATTCTGCTCAATCTTGTTGTCTTGGTGAGTGGGTACAGCAGTATCGATGAGCTTTCAAAGATCAAGAGCAGTATCGGCCAAGAGACGAGCTATTATCTTAAGAAAGAGGAGGATGTGCTTGCGAAGCTTGATATTCTCAAGCAATCAAACGATGATTCCTATGCCAATCTGAAAGTCTTGCAGGAGAAGACGAATTCTCTTAAGGATCAGGTACAGCAGTATACTGTTGATTATCAGTCAAGCACTAGCCAGAAAGCGTTCTATGAGAATCAGTTGGATGCCGCACAGCAAGAGACAGTATATCTAGAAAATAAGATCGCTTCCACTCAGCGAGCGATCTTAAGACAGCAACAGGCAGCAATGGCTGCAAGGAGGACGAGAGCATCATGAACAAAGAGACAAAAAAGAGCATCTTCCATTTCCTGTTCGCCGTTTCAGGATTGTTGATAACTATTGCATTGCTTCTGATTGTATCCGCTGGTTCAAGTGTGCAAAAGGATGCCGGTCAACTGCAGACCCTCCAGAGTAGAGTGGATGGTTTGAGCAGTTCCTATAGTCAAGAGCAGCAAAAAGAGCTAGTGTTAAAGAGTTCTCAAGAGAACTATACCTCATTCTACAATGAGGCTTTAGCCGATTTCGAGAACCTGATCCAAGACAAGGATACAAAGGATGAAAGCATCCAATCATTACAGAGCGATATCAATGCAACTCAATCAAAGAATGACAAGCTCAGACAGGAGTTGACTCTTTTGGAGGCCCAGCTACAATGAACAGCATCATCATACTTAAAAGAATTGTTGACGCGATCACTTTTGGCTCTTTGCTTTTGCTTCTTCTTGTTCCTGAAGCTAAAGCGCTTCTCTGGGAAGTGAGCCTTATCGCTGTTTTCCTGCTGATGTGCATCAGGCCTTTGAATGATCTTTTTCCAAAAGTTGGTTTCATCAGATTCATGCCTCTTCGAAAGAATTTAGGCATCCTCTCTTCAGTGATTGTAGTCGGTTTTGGTATTCAGCACTATATCATGCTGGGGCCTGAATTCCTATCAACCTATTTTTCCTGGAGCTACTGGTCATTACAGGGAGGATTGTTCTGGGCTCATCTTGGTGAGTTGACAGGTGCAGTTCTTCTGGTGACCTCAAACAGGCTAAGCATGAGATTGCTGAAAAGAAACTGGAAGAAAGTGCAAAGACTCTCTTATATCTACTTTTTTTCAGGAGCCTGGTATGTCTTTTCGGCTTTCCAGAGAACCTTTGGATTGATTGCGATCATTATCGTTCTTGAGTTGACCTTGTTTGCATTTCTCAAGAAGAGGGTCTTTACATTACTTGATAGACAGGAGCAGATAGTCGATGGCTGAAAGGATATTCAAGAGCATGGGAGGAGAGATCTATCTCTTCATCAAGGCAAGACAAGAGGATCAGGAAGAGACCATGCTTTCCTTTCTGGAGCAGGAGATCAGTTCATTGGTCAAGATTTTTGATTTTTTTGATGAGGGCTCTTTGCTCTCAAAGCTTAACAGAGAAAGAACCGTCGCGTTCCAGAAGGATCTTGCATTCGTCCTCAAGAAAGGAGCTGCATTCAAGAAGATCTCAAAAGGAAAGTTTGACATCTTTTTGGGTGAGCACAGCATCGCAAGAAAATCAAACGAGAGGAGTGGACAGAAAGGTGAAGGAAAAAGTGGAGTGATCATCAATAAGACAGGGATTTCTCTTGAAGGAAAAGAGCTTGTCGATCTGGGAGGTATCGCCAAAGGATATATCATTGATGAAGCATTGAGAAGAGCAAGAGAGAAATTCTCTGATGGGCTCATTGATGCTCTTATCGATGCAAGAGGCGATATTGTCTGTTATGGAAAGGATAAAAAACTTATTGAGGTAGAGAATCCTTTTGATGAGTCGATATCATTCTCGACAGTTGCACTAAAAGAAGGTGCGATCATCACTTCAGGACATAATAAGCAGGTATTCAAGGAAGGATCTCATATCATCGGAGAAGAGTCTGATATCTTGACCATTTCACTGGTCTCAAAAAGCAAGGAGTGCTATGAGCTTGATGCATTAGGGACGTATCTGCTTCAGCTTCCCTCTCAAGAGGTGATGGAAAAGGTGGAGTTTGGTTCTCGTTACAAGGATATCGAAGCTCTTATCATTCTCAAAGAAGGAGATGTTCTCAGAACGAGTTTCTGGGAGTCATTTCAATAGATCAGGACCAATACTGTTTCTTCAAGGAGTCTATGCTTGACCAGTTCCCCTTTTCAATCCATTCTAGAAGAGGTTGCACATCATGCATGACCGGTATCTTTGAAGAGGTAGAGCGATCAAGCCAGAAAGAGATATCTTGAGAAGAAAGATCGGTGCTGACCATTCCAAGACCTAGCTGTTTGAGTGCCAGAGCATTCGCTTCTTGTTCTGCTTGTCCTTTCAAGGGTTTCACCAATAGTTTTTTCCCAGCACTCAATGCTTCACTAGGGAGTTCAAAGCCTGCATTGCTGATGACTCCTGAGCTTGAAGCAAGATCATCAAGAAAAGTAGGAGCGTAAGGATGCCAGAAAAGATTTTTCTCTCTTTTTTTGCGAGGAATGTCATGATAGATGAAGAATTCGTAATCAGTAAAAGAAAGGAGAGCTTGTGAGATGGTGTGAGACGATTCCCAAGGGAGATAGACGAGGATTTTCTGTTCTAGAGTGTTCACCGAAGGGACTGGTGAGATGATAGGAGGTAAGATGGGGCTATCATAGTCATGCCAA
>JAGQJW010000049.1 GCA_020430425.1 Nanobdellota archaeon
TCAAGAAGACTATTGGACAGAATGATCAGCTCAAAGAGATTTTTACGGGTGTTGATCTCGAGGCGCTCTCAAAGAATCTTCAGATGCTCACAAAACAGCAAGAGAAAGAGGAGTTGACGCCTCAAGAACCAGAGACTATTTCTGAACCTAAGGAAAATCCTCTTTCTGGCTATGCGGCACCGCAACCACCAAGACCGAAACCTGAAGTATTTCTAGGTGATGATCCTCTTGCACAAAAAGAAAGAGTCTTTGCCTACTTTGAAGAGAAGCCAAAAGCAAAAGAACTGTTGATGTCTGATGTCGATCGTTTCAAGGAGCTTCTTGCTTCAAGACCTGATGTCCAGCCTATTTTTGAGAACGTCAATATCAATAAGCTCTCAGAGAAACTCAATCAAGCAAAAGAGGATGATGCTCATGACTAAACTCTATGAGGATGAGCTGATCATCATGGAATTGGCAGAACAGCCAGTTGCTGTAGGCCACCTTCTTGTAAAGCCAAAGCAGGAGACTTCTGACTTGCAATCAGCTTCCGATGAACTGGTGTTGAGATTGTTTACTGGTGCAAACAATGCAGCTACGGCCTTGTTCGAATTGGCGAATGCACAAGGGACAAACATTATTCTTGAAGAGCATCCTCTCCGTCTTAATGTGGTGGCAAGAGCACAAAGTGATGGTCTTGACTTCTTGTGGGAACCAAAACAGGCTAACCCTCAAGAGCTTCAGGCAGTTGCAAAATCCATAAAAGATAAATTGGATATTGAACAGTGGAAAAGAGATAATCCTTCTCAGTCTTCTTCAGAAAGAAAAGAAGAGATCATCGAGCAGAAGGATGATAAACCGAACATGCTTTTTAGGAGCATTCAACGAGTCCCTTGATTTCGGATATGTTCCGATAATTCTTCCGATGCTTATATGTGGTGCTTCTTATCAATAGGTCTTGAGGTATTAAGATGAACCACGCAAAAAAGACCTTGTACGTTGAAGAGCAATCAAGCCCTCTTCCTGAAGATGATCTAAGAAAATTAGAAAAACGGTTTGTTGCAGATTATGCAAAGCTTGCAGCCACTCCCTTATCAAGTGCAAGCACCGCTCCCTTGGAATCATTGGTGAAGCAGATTCAAGAAGAAGAATTTCCTCAGGACTCTTTTCTTGCCACTTTGCTTTTTCAGGCACAGCAGCTTCTTGAACAGGTTGGTTATACGACTAGGTTAGTTGAGTCTTCTTCGAAAAGGAAATTGCTTCGTTCAAAAAAACTGTTGCAAAAGCAGATCGCAACAACGCAGGAGTATATATCTCATACTGATGAGATGCTCTCCACTCTTGAGGGGCATATATCCTCCTATTCCTTGAAGCTTCAACAGCAGGATTCTCAGATAACTTTAGAGAAACAGGAACTTTCTTCATTAGAAAAAGAGCTAGAGGACTATAGAACATTTGCCGCAACCTCTCTTGATCCGCAGTCCAAAGTCTATCTTCAGCGTGGCGAATTGGAGAAAGAGCTTTGGCAGCAAAAGATCGCGGATAAGGAAAACACCTATCAGGTAACATTCTCTGCTATCGAGGATTATCTTGCACAGAAATCTCAGGAGCTTTCTCTTCGATCAGTCTTTGAGACAAATGGATTGGTTCTCAGTTCACTGTCTGATATGGTTGAGATGCAGCTGAGAAAGGCTGATCAGGATCATCCGGTGAAATTGCTTGCGATGCAGCGATCACTCATCACTGATTCATACAAATCGCAAGCTGCAGTTCTGGAAAGGGATGGTAGATTGATACAATCATATAATCAGAAGTCTTCTGTTTTACCTGATTACCAGACGATGGCTAAAGAAGTGACTGAGAAACGAAGATCACTTCCCTTTATCAAGAGGTAAAGGTGATGGGTCCTGAAACGATGTACAAAGAGAGTCTTCTGCTTCACACTCAAGAACCTATTCCTCTAAGAAAAGAGACCTATGATGCATTCTTACAGGAGGTGAAGAATTATGCCAGGCTGCAAAGTCAGTATGGTTTGATCGATCCAGAAATGATCAGAACTGGTAAGGAAAAATTGTTTTCTATCAAAGAATCTTTGCACCAGAAGGAAACCTGGTACACTAAAGAACTGTATAGAGTGGTTGATGATTTAGAACAGGAAGTAAGATCTGCCTCTTCTTCATGGCAATACAGAAGTGTATTATTTGATTGTATAAAGGTTCAGAAAGTATTTCCTTTTCTGGACCTTGGCTCTCATCTTGAAGAGAAGCTAGAGAATATCTGTGCGACTTGCGAGTATGGTTTGCATCAGGAACTGGCTGAAAAGGACAATGATTCTTCTCTCAAAAGATATGCTGGTTCTTTGAAACGATGGTTGTTGCCTATCAGTCTTTCTTCTGTGTTGTTCCTGACAACTTCCTATGCGGCATTCGCTCCTCCAACAATCACACAGAGCAGATTTCTTGCAGAGAAATTATTTCCTGAGTCTGAAGCTGTTGATAGTTTCTCACAAGAGAAATCAGTTGTTCCTGAACTGGTTCTTTCCTTGGATGAAAATGATAAGAAGGTTGTTCTTTTGCCTGAAAAGAGATTGATTCCTGATGCTATAAAATCAATGCCTTCTGGTGTTGCACTTTATTCAGCATTATCCTACAAGACAACTGAATGGGAAGACAGTCTCAAGAGCTGGATGGTTGATAAGCTCTTCTCTCAAAAGAAAAAAGATGATAAAACGCAAGAAGGAAAGTCTTTTTAGAATAGACTGATAAGAGGGATGAGCCAGTTTCCAACAAGAATGATAAATATATAGCCAAGCAGGAATCCAGGAATGAAAGGGATGCCTTCCTTGATGATGACTGTTTTTACCTTCAGCTTCTTGAGTTGTGCGATCTGTTCGTTACTGATGCCTAGATCTTTTGGTCCACAGATCCGTTTTCCTTTTACGATGACTTCTTGTGCGATCCATTCTCCCTCAGTAAGTTCGCCTACTGCAAGCGGTCTGATCATGCAGACTTTCTCGATGAGTTTTCCAACAATGACTAGATAGAATCCTCCAAATACTACTAATGCAAGAAAGGCGAATATCCATCGAAGGTAGAAATCTGAAGTGAAGATTGCTGAACCGATCAATGCAAGTACTGCTGCAATGATGCCGACTCGTACCTTGATGATGCTTGGTTCTCTGATGCGTGCAAGGAATGCTTTCTTGAATTCTTTTCTATGAGTGTAAAGTAAATAGATACCATATCCCAGTCCATAGATGGTTCCTGCAATGAAGATGCTCAGTACAACGGTGAAAAAGAGTGGCAGTTCCACTCCTGGCTGCCAGAAATATCTGATATCAATACCTATTATTGCTCCTATTCCCATGAGCATCTTTGCATCTCCTCCCCCCCACTGCCCGGTATAGAACATGAGCGCTCCAAGAAGATAGCCGCTCACTAGTCCTATGATGGAACCCAGAAGGAAGAAGAAATCATTGGTTGCGATGCTGTTAAGCAGGGCAAGGACCACTCCTATTCCCATCAGGGAGAAATTAAGGAAATCAGGAACCTCCCGCTTCTTGAAATCAGTGATGCTACCAACAATCAGGGCAAGCAAGATAAGAAGATGAGAAAACCATAAGGGAGTCATGATCTAGGTTGTCAGGCTCTTAGTATATAAAACTGCCCTTCAAGAAAATGGGTGTCTTCACGCAAAGAGATTTTTCATCAAGTTCTCGTAAAAAACCAGTTGATTTATAAATGAGACCTCATTCACTCCCTTCAATCACATCCTGTGAGAGATGAAGACCCTCTGGGTCTGATGAGGAATGGTGAGTATTTCTATTCCAATTCAAACAAGAGATCATGTCCTTCAAGGATATGGCAAAGGTACAACAAAATGTCTGATACAGCATATGAAATTATTGAAGTTGCTAAGAAAACTGGCGCTCTAAAGAGAGGAACAAATGAAGTTACTAAAGCTATCGAGCGAGGAAAGGCTGCATTTGTCGCTTACGCAGGAGATGTAAGTCCTAAGGAACTTACCATGCATCTTCCTTTACTCTGTAAAGAGAAAGGAGTCCCTTGCATTGAAGTCCCTTCTCGAGAAGAGCTAGGTACTGCTGCTGGACTTTCCGTTCCAAGCGTTGCTATCGCAGTAGTTGATGCAGGAGATGCAAAAGGACTTATCGCAAGTCTAGGTAAAGAAGCTGCTAAAGAGGAAGCAAAAGAAGAGGCTCCTGTAGAAGCTCCTGTACAAGAAGAAGCATCCGCTGAAGAAGCAGATGGAGACAGTTCCCAGACCGCTGATGAGAAGACTGAGTAGGGGTAACTGACAATGGCAGAAAAAGAAGTTACCCAAGAAAAGAAGGCTGATAAGAAGAGTGCAAAAGACTCTGACAATCAACAATCCTTATTTACTCATGCAGTTCCTGCAACCGTTCAAGAGATTGTCGGTAGGACGGGAACTCGAGGAGAAGCTATTCAAGTGCGATGTAAAGTTCTTGAAGGGCGAGATGCAAACAAGATTCTCAGACGAAACGTTCGAGGTCCAGTTCAGGTTGGAGATACCTTGATGCTACGAGAGACTGAGATTGAAGCACGACCACTTAACAAGACTGGTCGAGGAAACATTTAGGTGAAGCAAAATGGTTAAGTGTAGTTTTACTGGTGAAGAGATTGCTCCTGGAACTGGACATATGCATGTCAAGAAAGATGGGACTGTTCTTTACTTCAAGAATTCAAAAGCGAAAAAAGCAATGCTTGAAAGAGGATACAAGGCACGAGTGACTCCTTGGTCACAGATCTTTCGAGCACTGAAAGGTAAGGTCAAGAAATAAAAATGGTCGAACAAACGCTCGTATTCGTAAAGCCAGATGGTGTTGAACGAGGTCTCGTCGGCGAGATCTTTGCACGATTTGAGAAAGTTGGACTAAAGATTGTTGGCATGAAAATGATGCATGCTGATAAGGCTCATGTACAAAAGCATTATGCTGCTCATCTGGAGAAGGATTTCTATCCTCCTGTTGAGAACTTCATCACTAGTGGCCCTGTAGTTGCTGCAGTGCTTGAAGGTGTTGGTGCTGTCAGTCTTGTTCGAAAGATTGTTGGAGGTACCGAACCTCATAGTGCAGCTCCTGGAACTATCCGTGGAGATTATGCTCACATGAACTATGCATATGCTGATGGTCCGGCAAAGGCGAAAGGTCTACGAAATGTCATCCATGCTTCTGGAAACGAAGAGGAAGCAAAAGCAGAGATTGAGCTCTGGTTTAGTAAGGATGAATTGTTTGATTACAAACTATTACATGAAAAACACACGAGAGGGTAAATAAAATGGCTAAGATGGTAGATAAAGTGATGGCGGTTATGAATAAACCGGAGTTTATTCGAAACATCGCTATTTGTGCACATATTGATCACGGAAAGACAACGCTTTCAGACAATCTTCTTGCAGGAGCAGGAATGATGAGTGAAGAGCTTGCAGGTAAAGCAGTTGCTTTGGATTTTCACGCAGATGAAGCAGAGCGAGGAATCACTATTGACAGTGCAGCTGTAAGTATGGTTCACAGCGTAAAGGGTCAGGATCACCTGATCAACCTCATCGACACTCCAGGTCACGTTGACTTTGGTGGAGACGTTACTCGAGCTATGAGAGCTGTTGATGGTGCAGTAGTTGTCTGTTGTGCAGTTGAAGGTATCATGCCGCAGACTGAAACCGTTTTGCGACAGGCTCTTCGAGAAAGAGTAAAGCCTATTCTTTTCATCAACAAGACTGATCGACTGATCAAAGAATTGCAGTTGACTCCTGAAGCAATGATGGAGCGATTCACCAAGACTATTACTAATGTAAATAGGTTGATCAGAGAGATTGCTGAAGAAGAGTATGGTAACAAATGGCAGGTCAATGTTCAGGATGGTAGTGTCTGTTTTGGTAGTGCATTTCACAACTGGGCTTTGAGTATCCCTTTCATGCAGGAAAAAGGTGTCTCTTTCAAGCAGATCATCGATGCATACAATGAAGGTGGAGAAGGCTACAAGAAACTAGGAAAACTAGCACCGCTTCACGAGTGCCTTCTTGGCTCTAGCGTAAAGCATCATCCTAATCCATTACAGGCAGCAGAATACCGAATCCCAAAATTCTGGCATGGAGATCTTGAAAGTCCTGTTGGAAAATCATTGACTAAGGGAGATCCAACTGGGGAAGTGATGTTTGTCGTGACAAAAGTTGTTGTTGATCCTCAAGCAGGAGAGATCTGTATGGGTCGACTCTATTCTGGTACTATGAAAAAAGGTATCGGCGTCCACTTGCACAAAGCAAATGTTGATTTGCGAACGCAGCAGATCTACATCTACAATGGTGCAAAAAAAGAGATTGTGGACAACGTTCCTGCTGGAAACATCATTGGAGTCGGTGGATTGAAGGGAGCATTCCCTGGTGAGACCGTTTCTATGGATAAAGAGGTTCAGCCTTTTGAGAACTTGAGCCATATCTTCGATCCTGTTATCACGAAAGCAATCGAAGCAAAGAAGCCAAGCGATCTTCCAAAATTGGTTGATGTGCTTATTCAGGTTTCCAAAGAGGATCCAAGTGTCAATATCACTCTAAATCAGGAAACTGGTGAGCACTTGATGAGTGGTATGGGAGAACTTCACCTAGAGATCATCGAGAACCGTATCAGAACTGAAAAGGGAGTAGAGGTTACTACTTCACCTCCAGTTGTCGTTTATCGAGAGACTGTTACAGGACGAAATGCTGAAGCTGCTGAAGGAAAATCTCCTAACAAGCACAACAGATTGTATTTCTACATCGAGCCTTTGGAGCAGGAGATTCAGGACAAGATCAAGTCTGGTGATATTCCAAGCGGTCGAGTGAAGAAGAAGGATCTTGATTTCAGACAGAAATTCATGGATTGTGGCTGGGATACCAAAGTTGCAGAGAAAGTGAAGGATGTCTTTGAAGGAAATGTCTTCGTTGATGGAACTCGAGGAGTCATTCAGATCAACGAGATCATGGAGATGTGTCTTGACATGTTTGAAGACGTCATGAAAGCAGGAGGACTTGCACAGGAACCTTGTTTTGGTGTGAAAGTCACTCTTGATGATGTAAAGCTTCACGAAGATGCAATCAACCGTGGT
>JAGQJW010000004.1 GCA_020430425.1 Nanobdellota archaeon
CAGAAGCCAATTCTGATTCTCCTTCAAGGACCTCTTCTAGCTGTTTGAGATCTGCGTAGTAGTTGGTGATATCCTCAGAAACTTTCGCGGATTTCACTGCGTTTCGCACTATGATGTCTGCAGTCTCTAGTCTGCTTGTCGCGATAGCATATAGGGTTTCGAATCCTGGTAAACGAGTCTCTGCTTCTGTTCGAATTGAGCATAACAGGTCGTATCCCTCGTTCTTTGCTTTGATGGATGCGTTGATGCTGAATATTTCTAAACTCAGTTCTGTTTTGCTTTGCACCACTTCGTTAAGAGATTTCTGCAATTCAGCCTGCTTGAGATGAAATTTCTTGTCTGTTGTTGAAAGATTTCCCAAATCATTCTCGTAAGAGGCAATCTGACTATTGTATCCTTGCAGTTCAATGCTTTTCTCTTCATGAGATATGGCAAGAGTTGATTTTTCTTCAAGAAGAGTGTTGATCTGACTGGAGATATCTCTTAGTCCTTCAGCAGCATTATCGATGTTTCTCTTGATGGCCTCTTTTGAATTCAGCGCCCTATCATAGCTCGCCTCAATCATTTCACTAAATGTTGCCTTTCTTTTGACTATTGTCTTGGCACCCACTGCAATCTCTTTGAGACTTCGGTGTTTGAAACCGTCAAGGATGGTCTTTAGACCACCTTTCTGCTTGAAAGCAAGGCTTGCATTCTTCGTTACTTTGGTCATGACCTGACCAATCTTCTCTACTTCCTTCTCTTTCTTCTTCATTGACTTATTGAATTCGTCACTGTTTACCAACCTGTCAAGAAAAGATCCTTGAGAAATGGTAATCTTATTCCCTCCTTCTTCTGGAGGCTGCTGATAGTTCTCTTCAGTCATTTTTTATCTCACCTGATTGATTGAGATTCTTCGTAATAGTATATTTTTCAATACCTGCTCCTTTGTAGGTAAGCTGCAGTTTGCTGTTCTCTAGAACAGTAGTCCGTTCAACCTGTCCCATCTCAAACTGTAGATTTGAGTGATGCTTGTAGGTTGTCATATCCTTGACTTTAGTGATCTGTTTTGATGCGTCAGCACTTAGCTTATCCAAGAGGCTAAGATAGTTCTTGTTCTTAGAGTTCTTTCGCGGCATGACTAACTCGATCTGATCGTTTGTTGATTCATTATTGCCTGAAACTGTTGCTGAAATATCTTTCTTCACTCCTCCTAAAAAACCGATCGTTTCGCTTAAGGTCACCAAGTAGTTTCCTTGCACTTTCTGGAATTTTTCAAGGCCTTGTGCCTGAGAATATTCGTCCTGAAGAACTTTTCTTAGTGCGCTGTATGCAGGGAGAGCTCCAGGAACAAGAATTGAGGTGTGAGTGACATCATTGACCCAGTGGATTTTTTCTGCAACCGTATCTTCGAGAGTCTCTTTCAATTTGAGGAGTCTTTTCGATGCTTCGTCTCCTTCTTGAGCCTTTCGTTTGAGGTTTGCTTCAAGGATGGTGCCTTGGTTCTCGATCTTTTTCTTGATTGATTGTCCGAATCCCTTTCCTGCGCCACCAACAGCACCTTTTAGTGTGTTGAAGACGACACTGGATTCTGCACTTTCTTTGACTTCTTGAGCAGCCCCTTTGACGGTGTCCTTCACTTCATTGGCCTTTTTCTTGATATTAGAAACGGTTAGATCGCTGATGATCTTGTTTTTCTTCTTGTTCCAAAAGTTCTTCATGGTTTTTCCCCCAGATAAGAGTTATTCGTGATGTGTGTTTGTTATCACTAATAAGTAAGAATCTAATTTCGTTTATAAGTCTTTTTATCGTCTGTGCTCGCCCTTTTTAAGATATTTATAAATGAGGCTGAATTGAAATCTCCTTCTCTTTGGTCACTTTTCTCGTATCTCTATCAAAACCTTTTTAAAAGCCCAACCAATTCTTGCTATCCGATGGGCTGGTAGCTCAGACCGGCAGAGCGCTCCCCTGAAGAGGGAGAAGTCGGGGGTTCAAATCCCCCCCGGCCCACCATTTCTTGATGGCGTTGCCATCAATTCATTTTGTGCGCGGGGTAGTCTTGAACCGGGTTCATGCTCAGAAAAACTTTGTTTTTCTGGCACACGAAGTAAGCAGAGCTTACTGGTGCACCAGCAATTCCATTGCTTCGTGCACCGTTCGTCACGTTGTTCCTCGGGTGAATCCCCCTCGTCTAATTTATATTGTAGTTTGATTCTTTTTTTCTCATGATCATTGTTATTACAGGCACTTGCGCAGTAGGTAAGTCGACTATTGCGCAGCTTCTTGAGAAACATATTTCAGGGAATGTTCTCCAGATTCATGTGGATAGAGAACGGTTCAAGAACAACAGTTCTCATAGTCATAAATGGGCAAGAAAAGCACACGAACGCTGTTTTGAAAAAGCCTTGTTATTGGAAAAGAAAGGAAATACTATCGTTCTTCAAGGAAACTATATCTTTTCTGATCTGAAAGACATCTATGGAACGAAAGCAAAATATATACATCTCAATGCAAACCTCTTCAAGATTCTTTCTCGTCATTTTCATCGAAAAAAGAAACACCCTCTTTCTATGATCCTCAGCTCGTGGTTTGCTAATTATTTTCTCTTTCGAAAGACACTCAATACCTCTTGGCTAACCACAGAGCAGACAGTTCAGGAAATAATGCGACTAGTATATAAATGAACTTGATTTCTTGATAAGTATGGTCGTCAACCGAAGCAGGGAAGCTTGGAAAACATACGGAAATGTCTTTGATAGTTTTACCAAGATAAATCTGCAGAAGCTGATCGGACAAGGATATTTTGAAGAACTCACTACTAGTGTTGCCTTGGGAAAAGAAGCGAATGTCTTTGGAGCACGGACCAAAGATGAGAGTCTCGTGGCCGTCAAGATCTACCGACTTGAGAACTGCAACTTCAACAAGATGTATGAATACATCAGTCAGGATCCTCGATACCTCGACCTGAAAGGGCAGCGACGAAAGATCATCTTCGCTTGGACTCAACGAGAATACCGTAATCTTCTCAAGGCACGAGAAGTCATCCGAGTACCAACGCCTCTTGCTTTCAAGGACAACATTCTTGTAACTGAATACATCATGGATGGGGACGTTGTCGCACCTCAACTCAAGAATGTTGATTTCGAAGATTATGAACTTCTTTTCGATGAGATCATCGATATGATCAAGAAACTCTTTGGAGCAGGATTGGTCCATGGCGACCTTTCAGAATTCAACATTCTTATCGAAGGCACTAATCCGGTGTTTATCGACTTCTCTCAAGCGACCGCAACCGATGCACCTAATGCTCCGGAACTGATGAGACGAGACTTAGAGGTACTCTGTCGATACTTCAAGAAACAAGGAATCGATCGAGACCCACAAGAACTCTATGATTCCGTTGTTGCGTCAAAGAAACGATGATGCAAATCACCCGTCTCTTTAAAAACTTTTAAAAGGAGGTCTTAGTTTCTCTCTTACCATGGAAGAATATACGTACGAGCTCAAGATTCCCAAAGAACGAATAGCAGTTCTTATTGGAAAGGACGGTCAGATAAAGACTGAACTAGAAGAGCAGACAAAGATTTCTATCCATATCGATTCTCAAGAGGGAGATGTCGTTCTCAAAGGAACTGATTCTGTGAACCTCTACCTTCTCAAGGACGTCATCAAGGCAGTCGGTCGAGGATTCAATCCAGAAGTTGCAACACGACTTCTCAAACAGGATTATGTCTTAGAACTCATCCAGATGTCAGACTTCGTCAAATCCAAAGATTCCATGATTCGACTCAAGGGCCGAGTCATCGGAAAAGGAGGAAAGGCACGAGAGACCATCGAAGAACTCACTAACTGTAGCATCAGCGTCTATGGAAAGACTATTTCTATCATCGGATTCTGTGATGATGTTCCTATCTGCAAGCGAGCAGTAGAGAGCCTTCTTACAGGAAGCCCTCATTCTTCAATCTACAAGTGGCTTGAAAAGAACCGAAAGGCAAATCGACAAGCGCAAGCAATCGGTTTCTGAACTCTTCTTGCAAAGACTTTTAAAGGTCAAGTGTTCAATCAGCTCTCATGAAAGGGGATGAGGGGGCTAGACTTCACGATAAAGAATCTGCCTTGTATCAACAGCAACTAGAATCCTATATTCTTACCAACCTTAAACAAGGATATACTCCGGATCAGATCAAGGAATATCTTCACTCGAAAGGATATGATCCATCATCAGTCAAACTTGCGCTTGCCAGCGTGAATCAGAAGTACTATGGAAGCCAATTAGAAATCCATCAACCTTCAACCCGTGGAACACTTCTCATTTCGCTTCTCATCGGAATAATTCTTTTAGGTGTCGGGGCGTTCTTTCTCTTTTCGTACCAACCATACCAATCAAGCATCTCTTTATCTGACGTCACGATCTCTGGACAAACCCTTTCTTTTGACGTGTTGACCAATAGAGAAATTCTTGTCGAATTCTCAGTCACTACCAAGACAGGAAATTTCGTTCTTCAGAAAAGTGAGACGTTCACCTCCACTTCATCCTATGATCTTTTGCTTCCAGAAAATCTTCCTCTAGGAGATTATCTTGTCACTGCAAAAACCAAATTCAAGGAACAGCGACAAGATACTCTTTTTCCTTTTCGAAAGACAGCAACACTGCAGACGACGCCTGCAACTGGTCAATCATCAAGCTCAACAACCAGTTTCAGTTCAGCCATCTCCTCTCTTGACAAGAACCAATGCGAGAACCTTGCAGATTCATCACAAAAAGATGAATGCTATTTCGTCATTGCAAGAGATATCCCTGACGAAACTATCTGTGAACTCATCAAAGACATGAAGAAAAAAGAAAGCTGCTATCTCACGCAAGTGCTCAATGGAAAGACCATTAGCTGCACTCTTCTTGAAGAACCTCAAAATACTGCAATCTGTCAAGAACTCTCTTCTTGAGAAGAAGTATCTCTTCTGGTAAGGCGAAATCTTTAAAAGAGGTCTCTCTCTCATTTAGGAGCGTATGGAACCCGGACAACACAAAGCACACGAAATGGCAACCAAGCAACGAGACATCGGTGTTGCGGAATTCTTTGCCAGAAACAGACATTTACTCGGTTTTGACAACAAACGAAAAGCACTACTCACCACTATCAAAGAAGCAGTAGATAACAGTCTTGATGCCTGTGAAGAGGCAGGAATCCTTCCTGAAATCAATGTAGAAATCATCGACATGCAAAACGATCGCTTTCGGGTCATCATTGAAGACAATGGACCTGGAATCGTAAAAGAACAGATCCCAAGCATCTTTGCAAAACTTCTTTACGGATCAAAATTCCACAGTCTCAAACAAAGCCGAGGACAGCAAGGAATCGGAATCAGTGCTAGTGTCATGTACGGACAGCTCACTACTGGACGAGCATCAAAGGTCATGTCAAAAATCGGTGAAGGAGAGCCGGCTCATGTCTATGAACTCAAGATCGACACCAAAACAAACAAACCAGAAATAATCAGTGACGCGACCAAAGAATGGTCAAAACCACACGGAACCAAGATCCAGATCGACCTTGAAGGATTATATCAGAAAGGAGGTCAGAGCGTCGATGAATACCTTAAAGAGACTGCAGTGGTCAACCCACACGTCACCATCATCTATACCAATCCAAAAGCAGAACAGCTCATCTTCCCAAGAGCAACTGATGTCATGCCAGTAAAAAGCGAAGAGATCAAACCTCATCCTTATGGTGTTGAACTAGGAGTCTTCATGAAAATGCTTGAAGTAACTCCCTCAAAAACATTCCAGCAGTTCATGACAACAGAATTCAGTAAGGTCTCTCCAAAAGTGGTGAAAGAAATCTGCGAGATTGCACGGATACTCCCTAATGTAAAACCAAAAAAAATCTCTCACGAAGAAGTGGAGAAGATCGTCAAAGCCATCCCTGAAGTAAAAATTCATGCACCATCTACTGATTGCATCTCACCTATCACTGCTGAGCTTCTTGAAAAAGGAATAAAAAAAGAGATCAATGCTGAATTCTATGCAAGCGTCTCGCGAAGTCCTGCAGTCTATCGAGGAAACCCTTTCCAGATTGAAGTCGCTTTGGCCTATGGGGGAGATCAACCAAAAGACAAACAGGCGCGAGTGATGCGTTTTGCTAATCGAGTGCCGCTCTTGTTCCAGCAAGGAGCGTGTGGAGTCACCAAAGCGATACAGAGCATCAATTGGAAACCGTACGGGCTCAACCAATCATCAGGAAGCCTGCCTGTAGGCCCATTGACTATTCTGGTGCACATCTCAAGCGTGTGGGTACCCTTCACCAGTGAGAGCAAAGAAGCGATCGCCCATTATCCTGAAATCCTTGCCGAGATCAAACTCGCATTGCAAGAAGCAGGTCGAAGTCTTGCCAAGTACACCGCAAAAAAAGCAAAGGTGAAAGGAGAGCTCAAGAAACGAAGCTTCATCCAGAAATATATGCCACATGTAGCTACTGGCCTTCAAGAGATCCTTGGTCTTGACAAAGCAGACGAGGAAGAGATTCTGAGAAATCTCGATATCATCCTTGAAGCAAAAAGAGGAAAACTTGACAATATGGAATTCGATCCGACCAAGAATGAAGAATATGATGAAGAATGGGCAAAGATCGGAAAAGAAGAATCATCTGATGAAGAATATGGTGAAGAACGGGAGGATGATGAAGAATGAACGACGTAGTACAAGACATCAAGAAGATAGCACAACAGGTCTATGATCATATCAAGAAGGCAAAACCTCCTGCACTAGAAACTCCTGTTCGATCATTGAGCAACGTTGCATTTGACAAGAAGGAAGGGTTCTTTCGTATTCAAGATTCAGTCAAGAGAAGAGCACTTACTGCGTCAACCATCAAATCATTTGCGCAGACCCTTCGAATGATGGGACTTTCTAAAGAACTGGTCGAAAGCGACGATACGGCAACTAAGCGAGAAGCATATTATGTCTCCAAGAACTGGGGAGATGCACGATTCAGTGAACAGCCAGAATCAGATAGTGTAATGGATGATATCGAAGCGATGCTTCGAGTGAATCGAGAACAATTAGGTTTCATCCCTGGAGAACATGGGGGTGCAGTTGCGGGAGCACTTACCGTCATCGATCATGATTTCGAAACGAAAAAAGAAATAAAAATAGATTGTACTCAGTTTGGAAGCGGAGCATACAGCATCCCTTCTTCAGTAGAGCATCTTAAGTTTGAGACAAAAGCAAAATTCATCCTTGCCATCGAGACGCAAGGTATGTTTGAACGTCTAAACAAACACAATTACTGGAAAAAAGAAAATTGCATCTTGATTGCAATGAGCGGTGTACCGACACGAGCGTGCCGACGATTCATCAGAAAGCTCAGCGACGAAAAACACCTTCCCGTCTACGTATTCACTGATGGTGATCCCTATGGATACGGTAATATCTATCGAACCCTTAAAGTGGGAAGTGGAAATGCAGCCCATATCAATGAATTCTTCTGCGTACCGCAGGCAAAGTTCATAGGAGTAACCCCTGATGATATCGATGATTACCATCTTCCAACGCACCCGCTCAAAGAGATTGACCTGAAAAAAATCAAGGATCTGCTCAAGAACGACCCTTTCATCCAGGAACACAAAGAGTGGCAGAAAGCATTGCAGCAGATGGCAAAGAATAAGGTTCGTGTCGAGCAGCAGGCGTTTGCAGCGCACGGACTCAATCATGTCATGGAAATCTATCTTCCCGAGAAGATATCCGATGCTAAAAAATGGTTGCCTTAGAACGGTTGGTACTCGATAGTAAGGTATTGGTTCTCGAAGATTTCCTTACCGTCTTCAACTCGCTTCTCTAAGGAACTAAGCTGCAACAACTGAGATGGATCGATCTCTTTTCTTGAAATCTTGGAACTGTTCTGATTGATTGACCTCTTTACTATATTATCATCTCGTATACGATACGTGGTGATGCCTGTCTCTGAAACGATCTTGTGATTTATTTTTTTGAGTGTTGGTTCTGTTGAATCTTTTCCTAACATCCTATCAATACTATGACTTATTCTTTTCTGAGTAAGATCTTGTTCTGTACTCCATAAATACTGGATGTCTGCTTCTGAAGGGCTCGCCTGTTTTTTATCTTGAAAATGATTCTCTTCCAGAGTATATTTTTCGTCTCTTTTAGTTTGCTGCTTATTTTTCGCTCTGACTTTTCTTAGTAGTTTAAACCATTTCTGATGAGGATGATAATGGGTGAATGTCACTTCTTGCACTCCCAGATTTTCAATAAAAGAAAAATCGAAATGGCTCTTGACTTGGGTAAATATCTCATCTTGTTTCACAACGATGCTGACATCTTCACCAATGCCAACCCAGAGATCTATCTCTGGGAAAAATAGAAATGCATTCTCGTAGGGGGTCTGGTTCAGTGTATATTGCAGATCCTGAATTCCCTGCTCTTCTGTCTTGAATGCATACTGAAACCCGTGCTCGTTTAGCTGTTTCACTTCCGGAATGATGATGCCCCCCTGCTGCTCAAAAAAGAAGGTCTCGACCTTGTTAGCAAGACTTCCCTGCTCTCGAAAGAAGTTCTTTACTTTTCTGGCTCTAAAAACATGATCTTTCACCAGATAATCAACAAGATTTCTGATTGGTTGAGGATATTTAGGCTCCATTGGTCTCACAAAAATCAACTCGAATTTAAATAAATTGTCACTTATTAGTGGTCTTTCTTGTTTTACGGAAAGCTTTAAATACTGTTATTCGCACAAAAGACCTTATGGCAAGCCGGTTTTTGAGGTCTAGAAAAGGTGCAGACTCCCCTGCAGGTTCATCGGGTGCAGCATTTCTTATTCTTATCATCACCTTGATCATCATTTTTTACATCCTGTTCCTCCCTCCAGAGGATCGAGAGAACCTTCTCTCTTCAGGAACCGTACCGGGAACACCATCAAGTCCGACAGGTGGATTTGAAGACCTTTTAGGAACAACTTCATTCCAGACAAACATCGGATCAGTAGACTACGTCGATGATGAGCCGATCGAACACGAGTTCAATAGCTTTACCATCTACACCACCAAGGACGCACAGCTCATCAAGCAGATAGGAGCCCTCTCCATCAAGAACTCTGCCTTTGATACCAAGAATTATGAACTGGACTTCAGCGTCGACAAAAGAGTAACGGAGAACGTCCAGCTCACTTTCAATGTCGCTAGAGAAAGCGGTGGAACCCTTCTGGTCTATCTCAACGGCGATCTTCTCTACGAAGGAAGTCCAAGTGTAGGCAGCCTATCACCGATAAAAATCCCTGCTGATCAACTCAAGAACGATAACATCCTTTTCTTTGCCGTATCCAGACCAGGATTTGCATTCTGGTCAACCAACGAGTATGATCTCGAATACGTAACTCTCACTGGAGATGTAACTGATGACAGCAACAGCTTCAACACGCAAAAGTTCTACATTGCTGAAACGGAATACAATAAGTTCAAGAAAGCAACACTCCAGTTCTTTCCAGACTGCTCCTACTCTACTGCAGGAAAGATAACTGTTACCCTCAATGGCGAACAAGTATTCTATGGACTCCCTGATTGTGGACTGAAGAATTTCTTCACCGTAGGAAAAGATCAGCTCATCCAAGGAGAGAACAGAATAGAATTCACTTCAGATGCTGGCTCTTATATCATCGACCAACTCAAACTAGATGTAACATTACAGGACGCAGAATATCCTGTCTATTATTTCGATCTAGATGAAGACCTCTTTGTCGATGTCAATAGTGATCCGCGATGCGGAGAAACTGATGGCTACTGTCCTTCCAATTGCGAAGCCTATGAAGACCGTGATTGCTGCTTTGATGACAGCAAAAACAATTACTGGTGTGACCTCAAGACAGAGAACGTCCGTGATCGTTGTGTCAACACCGTCCTTGCAAGCTATGTCGATCGATGTGAAAGCGGCTATGAAGACATCTCGGGAGATCCAGCTGATGAAGGAGAAGGTCTTTGCGGAGATGATACTGATGATTACTGTCCTGCAGGATGCAGTGCAGACTACGACAAAGACTGCTGCTTTGAGACCAGCGGTGCGTTCTGGTGTGATGATGTCCCCTATACTGGACGAGATAGTGTCTGTACCACTAGCGTCACCTCTGCTGAATGTCAAGCATGTCCAAGCGGCTATCGAGATGAAGATCGAGATAGACCAAACTGTCCAGCTGTAGAAGAAGATACGACAGTTCAAACTGAGGTAAAGGCAGGAGTGGATATCGTCATGGAGGTCTTCTTCACCGACGAATCCTACAAGAAAGTTGACTTTAACATCAATGGAAATATCATGCCGGTGGACACCTACAGCATCTCTGCATACCGAACTATCACTCCTTATGTCCGAGAAGGAATAAATTCTTTAGTCATCCAACCAAGAAAAGATGTTGATATCGCACAATTGAAAATTGTTGTGGAGTAAAATGAAAAATGCCATCAGGAAAAGAGGACTCTCAAAGCCTTGCCGGAAAGACAGGTGACGAACTCAATGAAAGGGTAGGAGAGATTCTAGAAGAATTCGCTGGTGCAACAAAACATTCTCAAAAAGAAACTTCATCGCAGGAAGAACTGATCAGAAAGCAGACGAAACTTGCTGAAGATCAAGATAAGGAACTGCAAAACGCAAGAAAGCAGGCTCATAATGCAAACGCAATCCCTGGTGCAGTACCCTCAACAACTTCTTCTTCATTTTCACAAGGAAACACGACTACAGGAATGTCTCCTGATGAAGCTGAACAACGACGACAGGAATTAGAAGAAGAAAAAAGGAATCTCAAAGAAGAACTCACCCAAGAGATGAACCAATCGATCGAAGAAGCTGAACAAGATCGTGATGAAAAGATCGAGAAACTCAAGCAAGGACCACAAGGACTTCTAAAACTATTTGCGGGTCCGACAATCTTTTTCCTGATTGCAGGAATAGATCTCTTAGTCAATTCAATCCCTTATGTGGGAGGTACTGTCGGGAATGTAGTGGTGTTTGTAGCAGCTCTTATCATCTGGGCAATTCCTGCACTTCTCTTGTTTGACCTTTTTCTTTACTTAAAGATTGTCGCCTTCTACATCTTTGATCTCTTCTTTGGAGGAATCTCAACAGTAACTGGTCTCGTTCCTGGCCTAGGAGGTCTTGTCGATACTATTCCCGAAGCTGGTGCATGGATGTTCAAATTTTCACCACCCCATCTTATCAGAAAAGCATATGATGATAAACTGCCTTCAATGATCGCGAAAGAACGAGAACAGTGCAAGAATAAAATCAATCGAATCAAAGCAGGAGAGAAAGAGAAGTGGAGATTAGGTCTCAAGAAACTACAAGGTCATTTTACTGGTGTCGCTTTAGAAGGAAGAAAAGTACTTTCAACTCTTTTCATATTTCTCGTCCTCGCCTTATCTTTACCCATGTCACCTTTCGGTGGAATCCTCGGATTTGAAAGCAAGCAACAGATTATTTTCACTGTTGTCTTTGTGATCTTTCTTTACATTCTTAAAGCAATCCAGTTCTTAGGAACACCAGACTTTGTCAAGCTCGTAGGATTTCTAGCTCTCATCCTTTCCTTTCGCTATATTGTCGTTGCAGATACGTTCCTGTCAAGAGCGATCGGCTCAACATCTTCCTGGATGATTACCGTCCTGTTTGTCGTAGCTGCAGTCTTGTACATTCTTCATATGTCAAACCCTGACAAGATGACTCTCCCTCGGATGATGGCTTTCTTGCTCTTTGTGGCCCTCATTTTGGTTTCACCTCGAATAATAGGCTATGTGGGAAGCGATCAGTTCCAGCTAGATATCCAATCACAGCAGGTTCAGGCGCAAGCAGATATAGAGAATCTCAATTTCTGGGAACGGGCAATCCGTTGGTATACTGAGATGCATGCAAAAGGAAGCGGGGAATATATTCCTGTAGCCCAACAAGAACAAGTACATGAATTTATCGGACTGACCCTTGATGGTGTGGAAGCCACAAGAGATGAGTTCCTTGAAGGAACTCCTGTACAGTTCAATGTCTATTACTCTACAGGATCAAAAGAATCTCTACAGGTTCTTACCACCTGTTCAACAGAAGGAATCCAAGGGGCAATAGAACCATCAAAACCAATCCTTGCAACAAACCTGTATGCACCTGCAGTCAAGTGCACCTTCTCACAAGGACTGCCGAAAGGAACACACCTAGTCACCTTCCAATCATTCTATGATTATAGCTCTCAGATACAGATCCCTGTCATGTTCATGTCTGATCGAAAATATAATGAGATCCTAGAAGGACAAGGAGACCCTGCAACTTTTGAAGGGGGAGTAAACAAACCACTCACGAGTTCAGGACCGGTCGATTTTGGAGTAAGCAACGCAAAAGAAGGCCAGCTTAAAATGCCTCTTGTCATCAACCCAGAAAATCCTAATGAATTCCCTCAACTCATCAATATCAGATTAGACAATCCTCCCGGAGATGCAAGAACGCAAGGAGATCTCAAGAGCATACAAAAAGTAGTCTTTGATCTTCCTGAAGGAATCCAAGTCGGTAACTGCAACTTCCAAGACACTACTGGAGAGGTCCTTGCTATCACTTCAAAACTAGATGGGAGATGGGTAGTAGATATGACTAGCTACTTCAACACGGTTGATCCCTATAAGACGGTGAGCTGCAACCTCTATTTCGCTGATAACTATGTCGATAAATATATTCCTGTTGGAACCGACTTTAGCATCCAGACATTATATTATGATATCAAGTACACTTACGTACTAGAAGAAAAAGTACCGGTGACGATCACATGAACAAAAAAATAACTTTTCTCCTTTTCTCTTTTCTCTTGGTCATAGTCCTTACGGGATGTCAAGGTCCTCGAGTAAATCCTGGAATCCAGACGACAAACTTCAATACTGGAACGAAGGGATTATCTTTGGAGTTCTTGAATCAAGCCCCTCCTGAAACCTTGTTTGAGACGACTGATTTTGATGTGCAGCTCTACGCAAAAAACCAGGGTGCATTCAGCCTTCAAGATCCTTACGTCGCAAAGATCGATCTTACCTATGATGGAAGCAAAGTCACCTCCTTAGAAGATTATGAACAGGACACTGCCCTGTTCTCTCAATTGTTCTCTGGCTTCAACCAACTGACTCCTCAATCAAAACTCTTGTTCCTGTATGGAAGGTCGACTGACTGGCCAGATGGTGAACAGGATTATGTCTCTCTTGCACGATTCAAAGCAAAAGAAATCGTTGGAAATTTCCAGAGCACTACAGCAACCTTTATCGCACAGGTGTGCTATCCTTATGAGACTCACTTCGTCTCTGAAGTCTGCATCGATACAGACACCCAAGGAGTCAATCAACGAGAAGAAGTCTGTCAGCAAGAAGATAAGAGCTATAGTGGAGGACAAGGAGCACCAATTGCCGTCACTGCAGTCGAAAGCCAGATGATACCTCGAGGAGTCTATGTCCAACCACAGTTCACCATTCATATCAAGCATGTCGGAGAAGGAACAGTCTCATTTCGAAATGTAGCAGATACTTCTTATGATCCTCTCCAATGCCAAGAAATCGAAAGAGATAACGTAAACAAAATTTCTGTCACTGCACGCCTTGGAGGAGACGAACTAACTTGCCTACCTACTGAAGTCATTCTCAAAGATGGAGAAGCAAAGGTACAGTGCCAGCTCACTCAAGACAAGATACTTGGAGTCTCCTCAAATTATCAGACAAGCCTCATCGTAGATGTCGGCTATCTCTACTCTGAAAGTTTTCGAAAGGATATTGTTGTAGAGAAATCAGAAGGAACCTCTTTTGAAGATCTCCAGAACAGTCCTGAAGGATGTTTCTCTTGGCAAGTCTATGATGAAAAAGAAAAGAAATGCGTCTCTACCTGTGAATTCCAAGCAACATATGTAAGAGACAATTATGATCCTTTCAAGAAACTGACCACTTCAATGGATCTGGTCGTCGCACCTGAAATTGATAGCAACTATCTCTGGAGCCAAGTAGGCTGCATCTACAAAGATACAACTACCTGCAAAGACAATGATCAACTCTGTATTCTCCAGAATGACCTCTGCGAACCAGGAAGCTTCTGTGGCCTTCCAAAGTGTCTCTTGTCAGACACTGATCCGACAATCTCTAGTGCGACAAAAGTAGGAACTGATCAGTTCACTTTCTTCTGCACGGATAAGGATGATCAAGGAAACCTGATGCGAAGCTGCGGATGCATCGATACTGCGTACTATGGCTTTGTAGACAAATCTAGCGAATGCCAGACGCAAGCAGCATATACTGAGAAAAGTACAGGAACGCTTACCAATGGAGGGATGAGACATACTATCACTGGTCTTGACTCAGAAGAATACAAAGGCATGTATCTTTGCGTAATGGTAAAAGATACCTTGAACCAGACTGCTATCAGAAGCTTTGCCTATCCCTTTACGACCTAGAAGAAAAGGCCAAAACTATATAAATGAAATCAACTCAGGAGACTATTGTGAGGATGAATACCAAAAAACTCTTTTTGATCTCTTTGCTTGCAATCATGCTAGTGCTCACCTCCTGTAGTGGCATACCTTTCTCACGAACATCTTCAAAAAGCCAGACAGGAAACTATTACCAAGGAACTGACGGAGTCATCATGAGATTCTCTGATGCAACTACGCCACCAAGTAGAATGTACTATTATGAAGGAGGCAGCATTGATGATAATGCCTTTCAGGTCATGGTTGATGTACACAACATAGGAGCATCATGGACAAAAGGAGCACTCTATGTCTCAGGATATGACCCTTATATGATCAATTTCGATGAGATTGATATCCAGAAAGGATCCGCTTGGTCAGACTGTACTTTTGATATATCAAGTTTTCTTAATGGAGGATTCGCTAGTGCAAATTGCGCAGGAGTCAGCCTTAGCGGAGGAACGGATGGTCGGTTTGAAATAAGTACGAGAGATCTTGGACACATCTTCGGATGGGATGATAGTATCCTTAGCGGACTAGGTCTCACCGTTTCCAGCACGGGCTCAGGAAGCTACAGTGTGAACGCAAATCTAGACAGTCTTATTGATGCAGACGTCTACAACCTAGGACGAGGACTCATCATCGCTATGAGTGGTCTTTCACTCACTCAATACAATGGTCTTAACTATAATGGTCTCCAGACAGGAGCAGGAATCCTTGCGCCAGACGGACCGGATTTCCCTGGAGGAGAAATGAATACCGTCGTCTTCAACGGAGAAGTAGATAATTGGCCACAAGGTCTTGACCAGACAGATAAACCAATCACTTTCTTGGTTACCAATTGCTTCTTGTACACTACGTATGCAACTCCACAGGTCTGTATTGACCCCGCACCTTATGATCAAGGAGTAAAAGTCTGCACTCCACGACCAACTACTTTCAACGGAGGAAATGGTGCACCAGTTGCAATCACTTCAATTGAGCAAGAGAATACCCGGACCAAGGTACTCTTTGAGATCAACATCCAGAATGTCGGTGGAGGAACGGTCATGGACCTTGGATCGATGGAACGATGCAGTCCTTACTATCCTGGACGACTGACCACACAAGACCTCAACAATGTCTACATCATTGATGCAAGAATCGGAGGACAGCATCTCGACTGCACTCCGGACCGTTGGGACCCTATCAAGCTGGTGAATGGACAGGCAACTGCACGATGCGAATACAATATGGAATACGCAACTGCAAAAAGCGCCTATGAAACTCCTCTTATTATTGAACTAGGCTATGGCTACTCAACAACCATGAAAAGAAGTACCACTATAAAACGAGTAATCTAGGCTTCTAAAGCCCGTTTTTCTTCTTTACAGGACTTCTTTTTAAAGGAAAAGATTTAAGTACTCAAACTCTTAGAAGTGATATATTCACTCTAAAGTGTGTGGAGGCTTTGAATACCATGAAAAAAGTATTATTGATCTCGTTAGTGCTCTTGAGCACCTTTCTTGCCGCCTGTTCAGGTGGAAGTCCAACAGGACCATCGTTCAACCCTTACATAGGAGGAACTGAAGGTGTCAGGATGGAATTCATTGAGGGACAACCACCTCAAGAAGAAGGAGCAATCCTAGATAATGGAAAATCATCTTTTGCGATAGGACTCCAATTGACCAATGTCGGAGAATATGACATTGATGCAGGAGACCTAGAACTCGAACTTCGAGGAATCCTTCCAGAACAGTTTGGAATCAGCAACAGTGATCTCGTAAAAGAACTAGAAGATCCTCTTCCTGGAGCAAAGAAAAATATTGATGGCAGCATCATCCCAGGACAGTTTTCAGCTGTCAGCTTTGATGGATTGAGCTATCAACCAGATGCACGAGGAGACATCCCTAAGACATTCCAGGTAAACCTCTGCTACGACTATAAGACCTATTCCTCAACTGCAGTCTGCATTGCTGATGATGTCACCAATGCACTTACCGATGTTGAAGACAAAGAGATCTGTCAGATCAATGGCGTAAAGTCTGTCAAGAGCAGCGGTGGACCAGTGCAAGTGACCGATCTCAAACAGCTTCCTCAGGGAGGAAACAAGATCAGTGTTATCTTTACTGTATCTCATGTGGGAACCGGAAACATCTACAAGGTCAACAGTCCAGTAGGCTGTGATGACAATCTTGCAAACACTGACCGAAATAAAGTTGATATCAGCGTCTCTTTACCAGGAACCAGCAGTGCAAGTGTTACCTGTCAAGGATTTGACACGAGTGGAGATACCGCAACTGGCGAGATCACTCTCTGGGAAGGAAATCCTCGAACCGTCACCTGTACCATCGAAGGAAACAGCGGAGCAGACATCATCTACGAAGACTTGCTAGATGTTGAGCTTTCCTATATGTATGGACAGACCAGTTCAGTCACCGCACTGATCAAGGATATCGGTACAGCAAACAATTAAGGGTATCCACCCTTACTTTTTTATTAAAATGTCAGAACAAAAATCAAATGGGAAAAGTATAGCGGCCTTGGTGCTAGGAATTCTTTCAGTCCTCATTCCTTTCATTGGGATCATTTTTGGAATACTTGCAATTATTTTTGGCATTCAAGGAAAAAAACAAATTCAAGAGACAGGAGAAGCTGGTAAAGGAATGGCAACAGCAGGTCTTGTCTTGGGAATTATTGGTGTAGCATATCTTTTCTTATGGATTTTAATTGGAGGATTGGCTTATTTTGGAGCTTTGGATCCTAGTAATGCTATTCCTGAAAGTACTTACTTTGATACTGTTTTGTCCTCAACAAAACCGACGATAGTAGATGAATCAGGATTAGTACAAATATCCGCTATAAATACTATTGATAGTCAAATAACCATTTCCAAAATGTATCCAAAAGATTCTACCTTTTGTTTAAATCCAGAGATATCGCCAATAACAGTAGATCCTGCTGAAGAGTTCATCTTAGAATTTAGATGCGATACCATGCCAACAAAATCTTTTTTCATGTATGATTTTGTCTTAGAATATAATCGATTGGATAGTGATATTCTTCAAATAATTCGTGGTTCAATTGCTAAAAAATATGGTTAAGGGTAAAACCTTTTTTTTATAATTCTATTTCTTCGAGAAGATAGACTGCATTCGTCTTTATACGACCGGGATTCATGAAAAGGATTCTATCGATAGCCGTATGAAATACTCTGGTTCTTTTCTGATAATGACTCATCATGTAATTGATGTATTTTCTGGCACCACTCCTATTTCTTGCAAGCCAGATACCGCCCCAATCAGCTCTTCCTTCCACCAAATCTGTTTCAGGAAGAACGACCCACTCATTAAAAGGAAATGTCATGATGTTAGGATTCTTTCTTAGACCTAGAGAAGTCATATCTTCGTGAACGACCTTAAATCCGGTCTGATAGAGCTTTCCTTCTAAGGTAACAAGCTCCATCCTAACTCACACTAAGAATAAGTTTTGCAAGAAGACTCTCCAATTGGATGAACTCATCGCTTCCTTCAATAAGATGGAATTCAGTCTCACCGCAATCACGGACGAACTGAAGCTTCTGCTTATCACTAAGACCATTGACCTTCCAGACCTCTTTCTGTAGCTGAACAATGATGTCAAGACCGGAAAGGCCGTAGTTGAGCATGATATCAAGCAACTCTTTTCGTGCAGCATTGAAGTCTCCTTTGACACAATAAGAGAACAACTGTTCGATCTCTTTTGGTCGTGCAAGAGAAGCGATAGAAAAGACTGCCTCTTGAGTTATCTTCTTGTTGAAGGTCGCTGCTGACTGCAGAATATTTTCTACCCGTCTGACGTCACCGTGACTTGCTTGATACACTGCATCCTTTGCATTCTCATCAAGAGTAAGACCTTCCTGTTTGACGACATGATCAATAATCTCAAAGATCTCTTCCTTCTCCAATGGCTTGAACTTAAATACTGCACATCGAGACTGAATGGGATCAATAATCTTAGAAGAATAGTTACAGGAGAGGATGAAACGACAGGTATTAGTATAGTTCTCCATGGTACGACGAAGCGCCTGCTGAGCCTCCTTGGTCAACGCATCACACTCATCTAGATAGATAATCTTGAAGGGAACATCTCCTAATGCTTTAGTCCTTGCAAAATCCTTGACCTTATTTCGGACAACATCAATACCACGCTCATCACTTGCATTGAGTTCAAGAAAATTCTCGTGCCAGGAATCCTTGAAGAACTGCTTTGCAACCACCAAGGACAAGGTCGTCTTACCGACACCTGCAGGACCGGCGAACAAGACGTGAGGCATATTCTGCTCCTTGACAAAGGCCTGAAGCTTGCCTACAATATGTGTCTGTCCCTTCACTTCCTCGAAAGTAGAAGGCCTGTATTTCTCAGTCCAGATGGTTGAAGTCATAGAATGAACAGAACGAGAAGAACTTTATATATGTTTAGGTAAGAAAAAAAATAAAATGGGTGAGGATCTAAATAATGTCCTCTTCTGCAACTACAAGAAAATCTCCCATTGCGATTACTGCGCTAAAGGGAATGAGTGACTCTCCTTCTTTTGTCTTCTCCAATTCCAGCTTCTTGGTGTAGATCGTTGGTTCGGAGAGAACGATGTGGATAAGCTCACCAGATGATGTCTCAAAAATGATGTCGCCGACTTCTCCAAACCGTTTTCCTGTCTTGGAGACCACTGTCTTATTAATGAGTTGTTTTGAAAATTTTTTTTCGTCGTCAGCCATGATAATAACCTCGAGTAGATTCACACCTCTCCAAAATTCATCAGTCGTTGCGAGTATTTAAATCTTTCTAAATCCCTCTATTCTACGAAGAAGAGCCCTTGTGAAGACTTAATAACAGAAATCTTTTGACCTAATTCAAAGGGATGGTGAGAGCTATTTTTGAGAGGCTCTTCTTGGAAGGTTTCAGGATCGAGTACGCCTACGCTCGGGTGGATGCTTGAGATGGTTGTCATCTGCTTTGGAAGTACCTTAAGGTCAGTACAGTTCTTGAGTTCAAGACCCACCGTCTTTCCAGTCAATAAGTCAACTCCCTGCATAATCTTTCCCATGCTTCTGATCTGAACCAAAAGCTCTCCTTTTCGAGGATAGCTGCAAGTGATCACATCTTTAGAGACGCAAGGGGGAAGCGTAACCAAAATATTCAACCGATAGATATCCTTTGATGTCTGGTGATTGTGGCTAAACAACTGGGGATGCGCACTCATACTTGCACCAAACTTGCTTGAGATCTTCTGCCCAAGAAGCTGCATCTGTGTCTTGTTCGTGAAATAGAGATCAACACCATTCTTCTGCTCAACGGTCTTAGTGATGAATACGCCTTTTGGTGCAAGCAATTTCATTTCCTTGTCGATGAAAGAGAAGACCTGTTCATGAGGATCCCTCAACTGCATGATCCCTTCAAAGTAGGTGGTCTTCTGTTTCTGCCCATAATCACATTGCATGTAAGAAAGCTTCACTTCGAGGGGAATCTCCTCTCCATCAATGATCGCAAAGACCTGAAGTTTAGTCTTCTCCTTGGGTTGCGGGGTGAATTCAAAGGGAGGGATATGAATCTCTACCTCTTTTCCTAAGGCCTCAATCACTCTGCTCTTTATGACCTCTTCAATATCATGGAAATGATGCCAGGAACCTTTATAGAATGTCCTGTCAAATTCAGAAACCTGAATCAATGGTGGAGTGTACTCCAACGTCTCACTCGTGCAGTCGCTACAGAGATCTCCTGATGAAAGAGGCTTGCCACATTTCGGACAGAACTTGTTAACCATATAAAAGGTACAAACTCTTTCTCGCTTATAAATATACTTATCATGTCCTGCTTTCTCTTCATCCACATTTTTTTATCAAAACATTTATGTAGGATGGAAGAGGACCTAGTAACCAATGAGCAAAAAGCATCCAAGAGAACCAGAGACAACTTGGCAGAAAATCTGGCATTTCATCTGGTACGAAGATTCTTTGCTCAGTTGGGCAGCCAATATTGTTCTTGCTTTCATCATCATCAAGTTTCTCATCTATCCGCTTCTTAGCCTCGTCTTTGGAACGAGCCTTCCCGTAGTTGCCGTCATCAGCTGCTCGATGGATCATGGCTACACGAACTGCGGCCAAGATGCTCCTGACAATCTTTGCGGGATAATCGGAGAAGGGCCTCGAGATCTTGACTCTTATTGGACAACCTGCGGTGACTTCTATGAACAACGAGGAATCACTAAGGAAGAGTTCTCTGACTATCCTCTCTCCCACGGCTTTCGGAAAGGAGATGTCATCGTTCTGGCAGGAGTCGCTCCAGAAAAAGTCAGCCTTGGAGATGTACTTGTCTTCTCTTCTGACCGCGCATACCCCATCATCCACCGAGTTGTTGATATCAAAGAGACTGATACGGGCTACATCTATCAGACCAAGGGGGACCATAACCCTACACAGATCATTGATGGAGGACTCGATGAGACGAACGTACCTAACCAAGTGGTTATCGGACGGGGCATCTTTCGGATCCCCTTTCTAGGCTATATCAAGATACTTGCCGTTGATGGTATCTCGCTACTGACAGGAAAATGACTGACACCATATCAAACATCACGCTTGCAGATCTGGAAAAACTCAAAGGATATGTTGAAGAGAGAACAAAAAGCCCTTACGAGCTCAAGCGTCTGCGAAACAAGGACCATCTTCTCATTCTCTACACGACAGGAAAGCTAGTGGTGCAAGGAACCAATAGTCCTTTTGAACCTGACATAAAAAAACAAGTAAGCTCTTCTTTGGATCTGGTGAGCAGTATCGGGAGTGATGAGACACTCAAAGGAGATACTTTTGGAGGATTGGTCATCTGTGCGGCATACTTCAAGCAAGGAGAAGTCGATGTCACTGACTCAAAAGCTTATTCGGATAATCAGATACAAGCACTTGCGATGCAGCTATTAGAGAACTATCCCGATCGGTTCTCTTCTAGGGAGCTGACACCAGAACAGTATAACCAATTCTATGCAGAACTAGGATCACAGACCGCAATCCTCAATGTCCTTCATCAAGAGGTTGGAAAAGAACTCAAAGAGAAATTTAAAGCACCTCAAGTAGTCGATCAATACCCTGGATGCGATGCTGGAGATTACTGCGAACAGAAAGCAGAACGAGCACACACCAGTGTTGCAGCCGCAAGCATCCTTGCACGATATCTTGCTCTCAAACAGTTTGAACGACTAAGTGAAAAGGCAGAATTCATCTTACCGAAAGGATCAACCCACGTCAAAGAAGCGATCCAAGAACTGAAGAAAAGAAAACTGCCCTTGGACGAATTCTGCAAGATGCATTTCTCAACAGTAATCAAAGGATAGGACTCGCACCTTTTATCGCTTGCTTGAACAACTCATCGATGCGTGTCATCTTTACCAGAAGCGACGATCTCTTTTTCGAATCCTTCATGCAGGAAATGAGCTGTGAGATCTCTCCTTGCCGTCTCCAGAACAAGAATAACGAGTCACTTAGGGCTCCCATCAATCGTCTCTGCTTTGAAGAGAACATCTTTTTCTTGAGAGCGGATGCACAAAGACTTCGAAACTCCTCAAGGAATGCAATGACCAACTCTTTCTTCGCATCCGAGGCAAGCAGCTCCTTGCAGTGTGTCCAACTGTTTTGTATATCTTCAAGGAAAAAATCCATCAACCTCAGACAAAAATTGCTAGTTTATAAGCTTTATGAGAAGAAGCCTCTCCGGGCTTGAAATCGTTGTTTAGCAGAGGTTTTCTATCCGTAATATTTATAAATAATCCTCCACCAATCCTAGCCTGTGAGGGATTGTACTTGACTCGAGTTTTACGAATGGAAATGAAGGGATTTAAATCCTTCGCGACAAAGACAGAAGTTCTTTTCGGAGAAAATTTCAACTGTATTCTCGGTCCAAATGGAAGCGGAAAATCAAACGTACTTGATAGTCTGTGCTTTGTTCTTGGAAAAGCTGGAGCAAAAGGTCTTCGAGTCGAGAAATCAAGCAACCTCATCTATAATGGGGGAAAGACCAAGAAGCCAGCAAAAGAAGGAGAAGTCTCCATCTGGTTTGACAATAGCGATGGTATCTTCTCTTCTGTCCAGGAAAAGGAAGTCAAGATCACCAGAATCATCAAACAAACAGGTCAAGGAGTCTATAAGATCAATGATAAGACCAGTACTCGAACGCAGATCATCGATCTTCTCTCATTAGCGAACATCAATCCCGATGGCTATAATATCATTCTTCAAGGAGACATCGTCCGGCTTATCGAGATGAGTCCAAATGAGCGGCGACAGATCATTGAAGAGATCGCTGGAATCAACATCTACGAAGACAAGAAAGTAAAGGCTGTTCGTGAACTCAACAAAGTAGAAGATAAGCTCAATGAAGCAGATATCATCCTCGCAGAACGAGAGACCTATCTTAAGGAACTCAAGAAAGATAGAGATAAGGCTCAAAAGTATAAAGATTTAGAAGAGAAGCGAAAGCGAAACAAGAAGACGCTTCTTGTCGACAACATCACGCAACGACAGGATCAGGAAAAGAAATTTGATGCTGACATCTCAAGCAACGAAGAGAAGATCAAAAAGATCGAAGAAGAGATTGATGCACTTCGAAAAACCATCGATGAACGAAAGAAAGAGATCGATAATATCAATCATGAAGTAGAAGAGAAAGGAGAGAAGGAACAGGTCAAGCTCCATAAGATCGTTGAAGAACTGAAGGTTCAGGTGGCGGTCAATAAGCAACGTCTTGAAACCATCGAAGGAGAACTTGTCAAGCTCAAGGATCGACAGACCGAACTCAAGAACAGTCATAGTGAACTTCAGGGAAAGACAAAAGACTTGGAGAGACGAAAGATCGAGACCGAGAAACGGATTGCTCTTCGAGAGAAAGATCGAGAGACAATCGAAGCGAAGATCGAGGCATTCAAGAAGAAGAACAATCTGGAAGCAGAGAACTCGGCAGATACCAGAGTCGATGAGATCGATAAGGAAGTAGAATCCATCCAGATGGATATGAACAAGCTACGGGAAGAACAGCAGAATCTACTTCGTGAAAAAGATCGAGTTGATCTTCAATTACAATCAATAGACGACAAGCTAGAGAAACTCGCTTCTATCAACGAAGAACACAAGAAAGAACTAGAAGCACTTAAACAGAAGAAAATAGAATTCAAGACCGCAACCATCGAACTCTCTAAAGCACTCTCTGCAAGTGCAGACATCACTTCACAATTATCGACTGCAAGAAGCAAGTCCATCAGCAAAAAAGAAGAACTGGCACGACTTGAAGGAAGACAGGCAAGCGTTCTTGAACGACTCGCAGCAGGAAGTGGCCTTAAGGCAGTCCTTGACCTCAAGAAGAACGACTCCTCCATCTTTGGAACCGTAGCAGAACTGGGAAATGTCCCTAAGGAATACAGCACTGCTCTAGAGATTGCTGCAGGCAACAAGATCAAATCAGTGGTTGTCGAGACTGACGCAACAGCAGCAAAATGCATCAAGCACCTCAAGGAAAAACGACTGGGGGTAGCTACTTTTCTTCCTCTCAATAAAATCCGAGCCCCCACTATGGATGCAAGCCTCAAAGACCTAAAAGGACCTGGCATCAAAGGTCTTGCAATTGATCTCATCACGTTTCACGCAAAGTACCGAAAGGTATTCGAATACGTCTTTGGAAATACTCTGGTGGTGGAAGATGTCGCGACAGCAAGAAGAATCGGTATCGGAAAGGTGCGAATGGTCACCCTCACTGGAGATATCATCGAGATGAGCGGAGCGATGCAAGGAGGATACCGACAGCAACGAGCAGAAGGACTCTTCGGTCAGGAAGAAGTCGCAAAACAGATTGCACAATTAGAAGGAGACCTTGCAGATACGCAGACTGTCATCTCACGACTAGAGAACCAGTCATATGAGAATGAAGAACTCATCACTCGATTACGATCACTCAAAGCAGAACTGGAAGGAGATATCATCAAAACCGAAAAATCACTCCATCTAGACAGTGATGATGCAAACCTTGACAAAGAATCAAAGAAGAAACTCAAAGAAGAAGCAAAAGAGCTGGATCGAAAAATTGATGACGTGCAAGATCAGATCAGTGAGAAGAACAGAGACTTCGCCAAACTCAAGATTGAACGGCAGCAGCTTCGAGACAAGATCAGTGATCTTCGAAACCCTGCAAAACTAGCAGAACTCAAGAGCTTTGAAGAGAAGAAGATGGAACTTGCAGGAGAAATCATCCAACTGCAAGGTGAGCTTCGACATACGATCACTGAGATGGAGACCATTATCGGTCCAGAAGGAAGAAAGATCTTTGATATCCTCAAACAGCATGAGAAAGAAGCAGAAAATTTCAGAGAAGAGAAACAAAAGCTTCAAGAACTGGTCAAGACAAAAGAGACTGAACTGAAATCTCTTGAGAAGCAGGAAGCAGCATTCTATGCACAGTTCAAGGAACTCTTCCAGAAACGATCAAAACTTCAGGACCAAGTCAACAAGGCAGAGCACACCATTGTCGAGAAGAACAGCACTCAGCGAAACCTTGAGATGAAAAACAACGCACTGGGCCTTGAACGGGCACGAATCAGAGCAGAACTCTCAGGATTCCTTGAAGAAGACAAGGAATACCAAGGAATCGAACCTTATACTAACAAAAGCAAGGAGACCATCAAAAGAGAACTTGCAGAATTCGAACGACTTACTCTTGATCTTGGAGCCGTCAACATGCGAGCACTTGAGATCTACGAGGAGGTTGAAAAAGAATATCATCATCTTCAAGAGAAAAAAGAGACGCTGCGAAAAGAACGAGAAGATGTCCTTGTCATGATGAATGAGATCGACAGCAAGAAGAAAGAACTCTTTATGAGAACCTTTGATGCACTTCAAGAGAACTTCAAGAGAATCTTCTCCACCCTTCTAATGAAAGGAGATGCAAGCATCGTCCTAGAGAATGCTCAGGATCCTTTTGAAGGAGGAGTCGAGATCAAAGTACGACTCACCGGTAAACGATTCATGGATATCCGAAGCCTTTCAGGAGGAGAGAAGACCATGACAGCACTTGCTTTCCTCTTTGCAGTACAAGAATATGAACCAGCAAGCTTCTACGTCCTAGATGAGGTAGACGCAGCACTTGATAAGAAGAACTCGCAGAAACTAGCTGAACTTATTCGTGGCTACTGTGGTCATGCACAGTATGTAGTCATCAGCCATAATGATGGTGTCATCTCAGAAGCAGATAATCTCTACGGGGTCTCAATGAATGAGCATGGTATGAGCAAAGTGACTACCTTAAAGATATAATTTTATTCTGAACAAGTTTTTCTACTGTTCTTTTAAAAATTGGCTATTTTGCAACACTAAAACTTCACATTTTGATTTCAGATTTTTTTTTATTTATATAATTCTTAAACTATTTTATTCTGAAAAGTGATTTTCAAACACGCCTTTATAGGCTATAACAAAAATAATATAAAGAACAAGTACTCACAACTTTTACGTAAAGGTGTTAGGAGGAAACTGTTACGAAAGTGAATAAGAAAGTGATGTCAAAAATCACTTTCGATCATTTTGTCGCAAGTCCAAATATCATCATCACTGTGCGTGGTATGATCTTCTAAACCCCCCAATGAAGCGTATCACGTACTTTTTTTCACTATCATTAAATAGTTGTTCTTGTTTTTCTCTTCTATGAAAATCTATCTACCTCCTTATGCAAAGAATCAGTTAGAAACAAGTGATGATGCGTCTGTCTGGGCGAAAAAAATACCTTTTAAAAAAAAGCTTACGAAAGGATTCACCTGTGAAGCAATTCTTGGAGAAGATACTTTAGATATTCCTGACGTCATTGAGGATGGATACTATTATCCGGATAGGGATCAAGCCCTAGAAGATGTTATTGAAAGCATGGATCTTCTTGATGAACCTGTCATGCAGGGAAACATCTCCTATAAATGGTTCTGGGGAATGGGTAATGACTCCTATGTCTGTGCGAAATCAAACGGCAAAGAACTAGAGAACCTTGGTCAGCGATCATTTTCCATCTATAATCCCCAAGGCTACTTTACTGATCAAGAGCGATTGCTTGATACTATTCTTAAAGAAAGAGGGTATATCATCAATAGGAGAGACACTCGTTTTGAGGATACGTACCAATTTGATCCTTCTCATAGCCTTTTTGCAATAAAGGATTTCGATAAAGCATCCAAGAATGGATCAACCTATATTCTTTTCCAGCATAAAGATGGGGGTAGAGGTTGGGCTGTCCTTGCAGAGAAAAAATCTTCAGGACTCTATACTAGCCTCCTCGAAGACCATAATGACAACGTTCGTGGAGAAATGCTTACTACTGAATTCATCAAATCAACCTTTCCTGAAACAGCTTTAGAGTTTATTGATAAACAAGAAGAAAGTGGAATGGATAGGCCATACAGACCTACCCTAAAAGATTTCAAATAAAAAAGAACCTCTAGAATTGAGGTCTTGGCCACTGAGATGGTTGCTGATTTCCTGCTGGCTGCTGCTGACTTGGATACTGTCCTTGTGGAGCCTGTTGTCCCATCGGCTGTGCAGGAGCTTGAGGCTGTGGTGATCCAGGCTCGTCTTCGTCTTCTTCCTGTTCATCCTCCTCATACTCATCTTCGGATTCGTCTTCCTCATATTCCTCGTCATCTTCATCGTCTTCGTCTTCTTCTGCAAGATTGATATGATGCATGATGCCATTGTAGAGAAAACCAATCTGGGCAATACCTGTCCTTGACTGACCGCTCTCATCCTCGTCTTCACTTTCAGCGACATAAATCACTTTAGCGCCAAAACTTTTTGCGAAAGCAAAGAACTTGTCGACCTGTTCAGGATCCTCCCACTCGATGTTGGCAACCATAGTCTTCTCGCCAACCACTTCAGGAGTCTTATAAACAGCAAAAGCGCCTTCTCTAATATTACGGATAACCTTTTGTTCAAATGTCTCTTGTGAGGCACCAACAACTGTGTTGTTCTGAGTTTCTTCCATGCGTATACACCTTGCTCTCTTTCAAGGCGAGGTCATTAATAAGAATTATGATTTGTTCAACCAAAGAACCGTCCAAGACTCGTCTGCTGACTCTTCTTTTTAGCCTTCTCGATCTCTTCGATTGCAGAGTCGACACGGGCCTTTGAAAAATCATGCTCCTCAACCAAAAGCCTCTTGAGTGCATCAGCATCGACATCCTTCCAGGACAAGGAATATTCAGTTGTGGTTGGCATATTCTTGATTGTGTCAAACACGTCCTGCCAAGAGACCTCAAAATGGTCATCCCATTTCACTTCAGCAAACAATGCCTTGAAATCATCGCCAAATTCCTTGACCAATTTCAGTCCCTTTTTGGGGCCAAGACCTTTAATTCCACCGATATTGAAATCAGTTCCGATAAGCATAGCAAGAGCTCTTAACTGGTCAAGGTTTATCCCTAAAGTCGAAAGCGTCTCTTCAAGAGTAATGGCCTCCGGAAGAACGGCCTTATAGGTAAGTGCATTGATCTTTTTCCTTCTATTGGAAAGACTCAGGTTCTTTATCATTGCAGGAGAGTCGTAGATGAGACAATCACTGTCTTGACTGGCTACATAATCACAATCACCCTGTTTCACCATGAAACCGGCCTGTGCTTCACCTTCGCTTGGAGCAACCAGATAAGGAATCCCAAGTGCATCAAGCAATTCTTTGCTCTCTTCGATCATCTGGCTAGTCACTCTTGCTGTTCGACCTGCAAACTTCTTCATCCCCGCAATGTCTCCCGCGGCAACAGACTCCTGCAATGCCGCATGGGCTTCCTCCTTGAGCTTCTCCCTTCGCTCACGCTCCTTTGCTTTGAGCTCAGGCATCTTTCCATCAAAGACAAAGACGAGCCTGATGCCCTTTTGCATCAATCTAGTAGTCCTTGCAAAGAGTCCGGTCAAGTGGCTGGTGATATTTCCTTTGCTGTCTTTTAAAGGAGTACCGTCCTGTTGCCTGATCGTCGTTACGAACTGATAGAGCATGTTCATCGCATCGATAGCGATTATTTTTCCAGCAAGACTGTCCAAGGAAACCTCAGAAGAAGGCACTAATTCGCTGATTGCAACTCCCATAGAAAGGGAGTCCCTTCTATACTATAAAAAGCTTTTTAAACACTCTTTGGATTGTCTTTTACTATGCCTGCTGCAAAGACTGCAAAGAAGAGCGCAACACGAAAGACTACAAGCGCTTCCAAAGGAGAAGAACTCCCTGAAGTAGTCGATAATGCGACGAAGAAATCAAAAAAAAATATTATCATCAAATGCAACTTCGTGCGGGAGCGAGTCGTAACTGAAAGCAGTCCTCAAGCAGTAGAACTCTATAACTCCAGCGCTTATGGAACGGAACTCAATGACGGAAAGCTTCAGCTCTCCTTGGTAGAATCACTCTACCTTATGGAAAAAAAGAAGATCGCTGTCTTTGATGGGCGAAACAAGCAGCTGGATTTCGATACTTTCGTACGACGAGCAAGCAGAGTAGAACCTAACTTCTGGATCAAGTACGCCGTCTACAAGGATATGAGAAACAGAGGATATATCGTTAAGACCGCACTGAAATTCGGAGCAGATTTCCGGGTGTATGACCGAGGCATCAAGCCAGGTCAAGACCATGCGCGATGGATCGTCTATCCAGTACATGAAGGAGAAAAATACACTTGGTTCGATTTTGCTGCAAAGAATCGAGTAGCACATTCCACCAAGAAGCGACTGATGATGGGAGTCGTCGATGACGAGAACGATGTGACCTACTGGGAAATCAAATGGGTCAGACCGTGATTTCAGAACTGTGCTGAGATAATCAATGAATTATTCTAGAACTATTTCAGATATGTTTTTTCCAATTGTCTTGCAATATCAAGAAGATATTCTCTTCCCTGTGGTCCGTTGTCAAGGGTCTCTATCAATGCGAGTGGAAGGTCATCAAGACCTGATCTCAATCCATGCAGACCTAACGCCAACGAAGCGACACTGTCGGTATCTCCACCAAGCAATACTGATTCTCTTAATACCTCAGTTGCTGTCTGGTAGTTATTGAGGATATAGATGACTGCAGCTGCTGTTTTCATCCCGTCACAAGGTACTCCGGTCAGTTTCTCATCAAGAAAAAACGATATATCTCCTTTCTTCAATGTAGCTGCTTCTTTCACGTAATTCTTCTGATCGACTCCTTTTTTATCCATATATGTTTGTAAGATTCCGACTGTTGTCAGTATATCTACTAAAGGATGCTTTCTTAAAAACCAGGAAAGCAGACCAATGGTCTGTGAAGAGATGATCCCTTCCATAGAATTATGGGTGATGCTTGCTTGGGTCTTTGCGACGTAAGCAACTTGTTTGGGAGTTGACAACACGCCTAAAGGAAGTGAACGCATGGCAGCTCCATTTTTAATGGATCCATTTCTTTTGTATAATCGCTCCAACAATTCATCTCCTGAAGTGATCTCCTCTAATAACTGTTGGAATCCTCTTGCATAGCCTTGAATGGGATTTTTCTTGAATTCTTCTACAAACTCATTGGCAAAATCTGATTGTGATGGTTGTCTTGTCTTGAGCAATGTTTTTGCCACGCCAATGCTCATCTGAGTGTCATCAGTGTAGATCCCTTTTGGAGTGGTCTGAAAAAGCTGTAGTTTTTTTGGGTTGATCGTTGAAAGATGATCATCGTACTGATTGATGTCAAGATGCTCTTTGATGAATTCTCGGTTTCCAGAAAACTCGTATGCTGACCCGAAGGTGTCACCTATTACGATTCCTAAGAACATCCATTCAAGTGGAGAGTATTCTTTCATGGAACTTCCTCTCATTCTTGAAGTATATAAGTGTTTTGTTCACACTAACTAATTTCCAAAGGTATAAAAACTCCCCTCTCTTGCTAAACCACTATGGTTGAACGAGAGCAAATCATCTCTTTTTTAAGGTCGAAAGGTCCGAGTGTTCCAAACGATATCAAACGAACACTAGGTGGGGACACTATGATCTTTGGAGCGATGCTCTCGGAACTGAGCGGTCGAGGAAGTGTTCTCATCTCTCATGTCAAGAAAGGATCAAGCCCCTTCTATTATCTTCCTGGACAAGAAACGCAACTAGAGAAACTCATCGAATTCTGTAACCCAAAAGACCAGAAGACCATCGCCCTTCTCAAAGAGAAGAAGGTGCTTCGTGATAAATCTCTTGAACTTTTCGAGAGGGTCAGTCTCCGCCAGATCAAAGACTATGCAAAAGAGCTCAATGTGAACACTGCACAAGGGAAGATGCTTTTCTGGAGATACTATTTAGTGAGTGAATCTGAAGCGATTACTCTGCTCAAAGAACAATACAACAAACCGCAAGCAACGCCGGTTCCTGCTGCTGAGGAGAAGAAACCCGAACCTGTCTTGCAACAGAAAGAAAAAGAACCTGAAACATCTTTTGTACCTCAAGCGAAAATCATCTCTAGTGAACAGGAATTCATCGCAGCACAAAAAGAAGTCCAACAGCAAGCCACAAAAAAAGAAACAGCTCAAGCTCCTGCAAAAGAAGTTGACCACAAAGAAAGTCAGCAACATCTTTCAACCATCACTCCCTTGGATAAGGCAGAGTTTCATTCACAGATCCTCCGCTATTTCAAGGACGCAGACATCATCTTGCTTTCACAGGAACAGATCGCCAAGAATCGAGAATATGAATTCGTGGTGAAGGTTCCTAGCGCACTTGGGCATATGGAGATGTATTGTCGCGCAAAGAACAAGAAAAAACTCAACGAAGGAGATGTCGCACCAGCACTTCTTAAGGCAAAGACCAAAGATCTTCCTTGCATCTTCTTATCAAACGGTGACTTCACTAAAAAATCTCTTGCAATCATAGAGAAAGAATATAAAGGTCTTGTCATCAAGCATCTCTAACCATGACCTATCTGCTTTTTCCGGGAAGACACCTTCTGATGACTTCCTTTCAAGAATCCTACTTGCTTGATCTTCTTGAGAAAAAACCAGAAGGTGCATCAGAACCTATCACTCACATCATCTTTGCTGTCACCTCAGCAAACCAAGATAATTCTCGCTATAACCCCATCTCCTATACTCATCGTGTTCTAGGAATCGATCGATTCTGCCAAGAACTCAGACAAAAACATCCTTTCCATTATTCCATCGTTCCCGTTCCTCATTACCCTCCTAACGATAAATTCGCCTCTCGGATCATCTCTCAGGTAAAAGATGCACAGGATATCGATCTTACACCTTACAATACTATTGTACTCACTTCCACTGAACCAGTCGGTAAACTCTTTGAACAATTAGGATTCTCTCTAGTCTGGGCAGAATATGATCGAGATAAAAAGATATATCATCACCCTACTCCTCTTGATGATCTCAAGAGAGTCATGGATTCTAGAGGAGAACTAGATCCCTTATCGCAAGAACAGATCAGTGCATCAACACTGGAACTCTGGAAAGATCGTCCTATCATTCTCAAGAAGGCAAACAGACTCTGGCATGATCCTCTGCTTACTGATTCAGGAAGCCTTACTGAAACAAGGAACTATTCTAGCTATGCCTATGACATGGGCAATCAGGACATTATCAACTTCAAATACGCAGAACTCAAAGAATTCATCAAAGAAGGAAAGATCGTTGACGAAGGATGTGCAGACGGACAGCTTCTCGTTCTTGTCGCAAGAGATTTTCCTGACTCTGATATCATTGGAGTAGATATTAGCAGCGAGTTCATCGCACGATGTCAGGAGCGGCAACGAGCAGGAGAATTCCATGAGACCTATATCTATTTTCACCAAAGAAACATTCTCGATCCTCTTTTTGAGAACGGCTCTATCGATATCACCTTGTGCAACTCAACCACTCATGAACTCTGGTCCTATGGAGAAGGCGAGTCCTCGTTGCGGTCATATCTTGCAAAGAAATACGTGCAGACCAGAAGAGGAGGTCGATTGGTCATCAGAGATGTGGTCGGCCCAAAAGATAAAGAGAACATTGTCTATCTTGAGCTCAACAAAGAAGACGGCAGAGAAGAACTCTTCTCCTTAGATGATCCTCAACTTCAGGAGAAACTTGCAGGGCAATCAACCTATACTCGATTCCTCCAGTTCGCAAAAGATTATCTTGCTGATATGCGATCATCAAAAAGAAGAGGCGATGATACAAAAATATCTTATGAAGAAGTACGCCTTGAAGGAAAGGATCTTATCAAACTTCGACTTAAAGATGCCTGTGAGTTCATGACCAAAAAAGACTATCTCAACAACTGGAGAAGCGAACTCAATGAGGAATTTGCTTTCTGGGATTTTGATGAATGGACTGCAGCCCTTGAACAAGAAGGATTCACCGTACTAAACGGGTCGCATGCATATACCAATGAGTGGATCGTCAATCATCGCTACAAAGGAAAAATCAAGCTCTATGAACTACTTGAAGGAAAGCTACAAGAAAGCGAGTTCCCTCATACTAATATGATCCTTGTAGGTGAAAAGAATGAGTAAGAAAATTCTTTTCGTGTGCACGGGTAATACCTTTAGAAGTGCCAGCGCAGAGTATCTCTTCAAAGCATTTCTTGCACAGCACCAGGATAATTCTTTTATCGTATCTTCAGCAGGAACCAGAGGGAACCCCTATGGCGTCTATCGAGAAACTGAACAACGAGTGAAATCCCATGGTGGAGATATGTCAGGACATCATTATATGGTCCTGGATCAGGATATCGTCGATAACGCTGATCTCATCATCTGTATGGCTGCCCATCATCAAGAATTCGTCAAGAAACATTTCGGAGCAAAAAGCTTTCTCTTCAATGAACTTGCCTATGGGAAATCAACAGATCTCAAGGACGATGATGAAGCCTATGGCGAGTATGAAGACCTCGGAGACTTCATCTACGAAACTGTCGATACCATCTGGGAAGGACTTCCTGTACTTTATGAGAAGATTCAGTCAATGGATTTATGATCTCATTTCAAAGAAGACATTATTCTAATCCATATGGATGATTTTATCTGAACTGTATGATGATTTCTTGCCCATAACTGCAATGCCATAATTCAGTATTTTCTTCTCCTCTTCCTTTCCGTGCCATCTTTTCTCTAGCTCTTCTTTTTTGAGAAAAGTCCTTTGGAACGAATAGGGATCTTCAAAAATTATTCTGTCCTTATCATATCCTATGGCCACCACCCAATGACCGTCATGAAAATCGTTGGAGTACTCTGTACTTTTACCGTTCCATGCCTGAAGAAGAATAATGATGGGTATTTTTTTGTCAAGATAGGTCTTTAGATTCTCGACAGACATGCTTCTCTCTTCAAAATCTAGTTCATATTTTTTCAGTACTTTAAGCATGTCAGATATGGATGTTCCTTCTTTTGAGTTCGTCTTTGCATACTTGATCACCAATTCTTCACGGACCTCAATCCCATAATAGGTTAGTGTTGCTTGAAGAGCCTTTGCGCCACAGTCCCATTCAAAAGTCTGTCTTAGTTCTGGAAAATCCAATAGCATCATATCTGTTAACGGGACAACCTGCTTATATATACTTTTTTCTTATTCTTCATTATCGGGCTTTTAGAGGCTTTTTAGACACCTTTAGACTGAGCAAACATATTTATAAACAACCTTCGCTTTTTCTCCCTTTATGAAAGTCGTTTTCCTAGGAACAAGTGGGATGGTTCCCACCAAAGAACGCAATGTTCAAGGCATCTACCTAGATTATAATGGAGAAGGAATCCTTCTTGATTGCGGAGAGGGGACTCAGCGACAGATCCAGCATGCGGGCCTGAACGCCCAGAAAATAAAAAAGATCCTCATCAGCCATTGGCATGGTGATCACGTCTCTGGACTTCTCGGTCTTTTGCAGACAATCGGGAACTTCAGCGGAGATGACAAGACCATCAAACTCTTTGGACCAGTCGGCTCAAAGCAGTATCTTGAACACCTTACCAAAAGCTGCGTCTTTGACGTGCAGCTTAACCTAGAAGTCATTGAACTCAACCCAACAGGTCTAGAGACTTTCTTTGAAAATGAAGATTATGCTTTACAGGCAATCCTTCTTGACCATTCAGTACCTTGCCTTGGTTTCAAATTTCTTCGAAAGGAACGACGGAAAATGAATCAGGCTGCACTTCAAGAGAAAGGAGTGCAAGGAGAACTAGTCGGACAATTGCAATCAGGGAAAAGCGTTGAAGTAAAGGGTATTTCCATCTCACCAGAAGAAGTCTCTGTCATAGAACCTTCCCGAAGCGTCTCTTTCATCTTCGACACGAGAATCTGCGATGCCTGCTATACGCTTGCACAGGATAGTGACCTCCTTGTCAGCGAAGCGGTCTACAAAGATGATCTTCAAGATAAAGCACAAGAATATGGACACATGACTGCCTTGCAGGTTGCGCAAGTGGCAAGCCAATCAGGAGTAGAGCAACTCATCCTTACTCATTTCTCGCAGCGATACAAGGATGTCGGAGAACTAGAAGAAGAAGCGAAATCATTGTTTGAGAATACCAGCTGCGCCTATGATCTGATGAAAGTGAACCTTCCTTTCTAATGAGCAGCTAGACGAATATCTTCTGCCTTGACTGTCTTTCTTCCTGCATGTGCTGCTAGTCGAGATGATTCCTCACCGATCTCCATAGCAATATCTTCGAGCACCTGCCGTAGAGCCACTTTCGACTCCTCAGAAACTCGATGTGCACCGGAAGATTTGAGAATCCGTTCCATTGCAGCCAAAGGAATTGCGTGTTTATCCATTCATTACACCTACAGCTCATTTTGGAGAAGAGGCTATATAAATGTTTTGAAAAAAGGCCAAATTGCACTAGACAGCTGAGAAGAAGGTTTTTAAACCGATTTTTCCTTATTCTGGTCCATGTCACGTAAGAGCAAAGGCCTCAATGCTGAACGGGATCTTGTCAGAGCATTCTGGGCAAGGGGATGGGCCGCCATACGAAGTGCAGGCTCAGGTTCAAGTCATTACCCTAGTCCAGATCTTCTTGTTGGAAAGGAAGGAAGAAGGTTGGCTATCGAGTGCAAGCTTACCAGTGACGATAAGAAATACCTTTCCAAAGAAGAGATTGAACAGCTTCGCTATTTCTCTCAACTATTCGGTGCCGAAACTTGGGTTGCAGTAAAATTCAGCGGGCTTGAGTGGCACTTCATCCTGCCAGAAGATATGGTACAGACCCCTAGAAGCTACGCTATCGGTAAAGAACAGATACAAGAAAAAGGAATAAGCTTAGAAGAGTTCTTCACTCTTCATCATGCTTGTAAGAAGGAATAGCTGTCTTTGAGATGATCATAATATCTCCAATGGACTTAACCAACTGGTGAGGAACAATCACTCCTTTTGCACTTCCTAACACTTTATTCAGGAAAGAATTCTTCGTTGCTCTTACCTTCCAACCAAAAATTTTTGTTTGAGTAAGAATGGATTCTTCAACGTCGCCGAAATAGTCTCCTGCGTCAGTAAATACGCGCATGTCATATGTCTCGCTGATACGCTTCATCTTTAGCATAAAATATCACCCTCAGTAGCCAGTAACACGGTCACTGCTTCACTTGATTGTGAGCCCACATTCTTTATATAAGTTTCGTTTTCGCCAGTTTCAACGGATATACGTCCTCTTCA
>JAGQJW010000050.1 GCA_020430425.1 Nanobdellota archaeon
ATGTTACCCTTGACATCCCAAGGAGTGACGGTTGCCATAAAAATATTTGAGAAGAAGGAGTTTATAATAATTACGAATAGCTAAGAGAAAATACTCAAAAAAATAAAAAAAGAAGGCCAAAGGCCTTAGATATTCTTTCGAAGCTCTTGTGCAGCGTCTGTTGCCATGTCAAAAGCCTGGATAAGCTCCTCGCTTGAGAAACCTTTATCTCCACCTTTCTGTAAGGAACAGATGTTACCATCCTCGAGAACACCGATGGTAAGTCTTGCTTCCATCTCGCTCTCTTCATCGAAAGTAGGATCAATAAAGAGCTGATCCTTGATCTTACAGACTGTTACGGGAACTGGCTTGTGCTGAACAACCAAATCCTTGTCACCTTTGTGTTTGTAGTCTGCCTTTCCTTCAACAATGTTAGGGAGCTTTGCATCCTCAAGAGCAGCAATAGCTGCAAGAGCACCAAGATCGATAAGGTTTCCGTCATGATTGACAGGAACAAGATCGACAATCACGCTCCAGACACTTTCGCCACTTTCAATGCAGAGACTCTTGACATCAAGAGTGTGTGTCTCACGAAGACCTCGATCAATGACTCTGCTGATCTCGATAGAATCGATTCCTGGAGGTCCAGACTCGATAGTAGGATGAGCGATAGGCAAGAGCTCGCAGTTTACCATGAGGGTTCCTTCGTCAGGACTGTCATCGTATGGTTTTCCCATAGAAAGCTTCACTCCTGCAATGATCTCTGTGTCACCGCAGGTAAGTCTTGCACTTCCTTCAGCAGTAGCGATCACTCCTTTCTCAATAGTGATGTTTCGAAACTGATTCTTCTTTCGTCCGTCATATCGAACATCTGCAGCCAAAGCCTTGACGATATGATTCTCTTTGCTTTTGAATTCTCTATTCATTGTCGTCACCTCCTTGGTTTCCGTACTTGTCATGCAGTGCCTGTCTTTGCACCTGTGCGATCTTTGCGCAAGCATCCTTTGCTTTACTCAAAGCCTCCTTCAATTCATCTTTAGTGATGACTCCATCCATCTGCAAGAGGGTGAATTCACCGGTTGAAGGAATCATAGCAGTTGCAATATCAACTGCACCACGACCATCTTCAGTAGCCTCTTCTAGGTAACTCAGATCAACAACGATCTGATCATCAACTCGGCCAACTGCAACAGCAGCAACCATATCTTTCATGACAATACCTGCATCAGCTAAAGCGATAGAAGCAGCACAAATTCCTGCACATCGTGATCCTGCATCAGTCTCAGGAAGCTCGATGAATACATCAACTGCCGCATTAGGGAATTTGCTCAGATCAACGACATCCTGGAATGCCTTCGTTGAAACCATGCTCAGTTCCTTTGCTCGTCTGTTAGGTCCAGGTCGGACTCGGTCTCCCTGTCCTGAGAATGGCATCATATTGTAATTGACTCGAAGAACTCCTTTCTTAGGGTTCTGCTGGAATCGAGGAAACATCTCTCGAGGACCATAGACTGCTGCATAAGCCCAAGTACCGCCGATTCGAAAATAGGCAGAGCCATCAGCGTTCTTCACAACGCCTGCTTTTGCAGTAATAGGTCGTACTTCGTCGAATTCTCGACCGTCGTAACGTTTATCGTATCCCATTTTATTGTTCCTCCTCGTAGGCACCATCTTCGCCTTGGTCAGAATGATCGTCGTACTCCTGTGAATCGTGCGATCCCTCTTCCTCATCTTCTTCAGAGGATTCTTGCTTAGCTTCAATCTTCTTTCCAGTAGCCTGTTCAAGGAATTCCTTCACTCGATCGGTCAAACCACTGATATGTGATTCGTTCTCTATCTTTTGGATAGCTTCGACTGCAATGTTCTCCATTGCAGGCTCTCCGTTCAACCAGACAAGACCATTCTGTCCGACAGTGATCTTCACATCAGTTGCCTGCTTGATCATAGAAACCATAGAACCTTTCTTTCCGATGATTCGTGGAACCTTATTCGTGTTCACCTTGATGAGTCTTCCGTCTCGAAGCTTGTAAAGACCTTGTCCTTTTACACTCACATCAACCAAGAACTGGCTGGTGACATTGGTGATCTTTCCGACAAAATAGTCTCCGATATCAAAGTATCGAGTCAGATCTGCTCCCTTAGGAACAAATTCAAAAGTTCCGTCACGGATAGGAATCAATCCACCATAGGGGCTGTTAAGTTCAACACGCCAACCCATGCTTAAGACATCAATTACCTTTCCGATAACAACATCATTTCTTTTCGGCAGATAATTACCTGCTAAGGGAATAGTCTTAATGACCTTACCATCGATAAAAGCAACACCTAATTTGTTTGCTAATATCTTGTCGTTGAGCCGATAGGTACCATGGCTTGGAAGATAATCCATACCTTCTGCCAAGACCTGTCCAGGAACAACAACGTCTCTTTCGTTTATTAGTATTTTACTACTCATTTTTATTTCTCCTTTTTTACTTCAATGATTACACTTCCATGGCTATCGTTTGCCAACTCGCTGACAACCTGTTCTCTAAGTCCAGCAGGAAGATCCAAGTCAACACTGAGACTTCCATCGCTAAGCCACTGCTCTTTTGAGAGCTTTCCAAAACCGGAAATCTTTCCATAGAGCCGAGAACTATGTTCAGCCGGAACGTGTACGTTAAGCTTTATTGTTTCAATTGAGATAGGGATGATCGGTCGCAGCTTATCGACAATCTCTTTGATCTGATCCTGAGGTTTCTTGAAATCATTGATCTTGATCTTCGCCTCTTCCATAGCAGAAATAATTCTCTTCTCCGGATGAGGGAAGCCTGTCTTTGGATCAATCGCATTCACATGGATGAGGTTCACAATCTTATTGAACTTCTTCTCACGAAGTGCGGACCGATATTTCTGAGTAAACTGCAATTCTCCCTTCTCAAGCATGAGTGCAACAATCTTGTTCGTGTCTGTTGATTCAAACACTTCCAAAAGATCTTCCTTCTTTGCAACCAGTCCCTTTTTCATGTCCTCAAAGATACTATCGCTTGTGATAATCTCTTCAAGATCCACCTGATCACCTTCACGATACGCTACTGCCTTGTCAGGATCAACGGCAATCTCAAAGATCTTGCCATGGCTCTTGAAACGAAGCAGATTCACTGAAATCTGGATGTGATCATCAATTAACTTGTTGCCTTTCATTTGCTATCTCTTGGAAACTTTTACTTGACTGCTGCGTTGATCTCTTCTTGTGAGATCTTTTTCATCGTCTTTGTCTGTGCATCAATGTATGCTGCATCAATACGTTGAGGTTCGAAGTTCTCACCAAGGAAATTCTTGATAGCCTTTGCTGCAAGAGCCAATGCGTCCTTGACAGACATGCTTTCCTTGTACTCCTTGTGGAGAGTCTCCTGGATATCAGCTTCCCCTTCACCAATGACTGCTGCTCTATACTGATAGTAAAGGCCAGTAGGATCAGTAAGGAAAAGTTTCGTTCCATCCTCATCAATTCCCGCAACCAAAAGGCTTACACCAAAAGGTCGAAGACCGCCTGATTGTGTACAGAGCTGCTTAAGACTGCACATGTCTTTGACTACGGTGAGCGTGTCGATGGGACTGTCGAAAGTGACTCTATTCTCTTGAGCCTTGTTCTGTGCTTTCTCGACAAGCACTCGTGCATCACTGAGTATTCCTGCTGCGGTTGCGATGATGTGGTCATCAATGAGAAAAATCTTCTCGATCGCATCTGCGACGACCAGCTTGTCAACAATTCGTTTATCTGTTACCAGAAGAACACCATCTTTACAGGTGATTCCGATTGCGGTGTTTCCCAAACGAACAGTTTTCTTTGCATACTCGACCTGAAGCAGTCGACCATCCGGACTAAACATGGTGATTGCCCGGTCATAACCCATTACTTGATGTGGCATTGGTTGCATCTTTTGATTCCTCTGTATTTTTTTTCTTTTAGCTTGAGAGATACTCTTTCGCTTTTCTTAGGATCCCTGAAACACCAAGAGTGCTTAAGGTCACCTCTGAGGGACCGATCTTGTCGATGAGGACAAAACTGCTTCGAACCAGATCAACAGCGGTGTGATTCACCCGAATGATCCCTCGTTTTTTCTTATCATCAAATTTTACTGGTAGAAGACCTGCTGGGGTGAATACTCCAAGGAGCTGAGTCACTTTCTTGATAAGCTCATCCTGAAATGATTTCATGGAAATGGAATCTTTACTGTTCACTTGGTAGACAATGTATCTTTTCTTTTCCCGAAGCGATGGTTTCAATCCCTTAAGCTTAATCATGGTTCATAACGGTTTTTTGTATGTTATCTGCGTTGTAGAAAAACAAAAAACCTTCTCCAGACGTTCTCTTCTACTCTGGGTTGAGTAACGCCTCTCCCTATATAAATATTACCTTCTCTTCAGATGTGCTAAAATCATTCTTTTACGGCTTTAGATCCTCTGTTTTCTCTGTTTTCTTGTCAATTGTCATAAACCTTATAAATCTCAAGAAGTAGAGGTCTTTTATGGTTGATTTTCTCACTCAAGAAGACATCAGGGCTCTCAAGACAGCTGCAAGAAAAGCCAGTGATCATCTGTCGCATGTTCTTGGAACCTCCTGTTTTGGTACTGCTTCTTTTCAAGGATTTCCTCATCAGCCAACTTCTTGGTTGATCTTTCAGTTTCAAGGCGAAGGACGAGGTACTCTTCTTGAGGTGACCGTCAAAGGGGAACGAAAACAGCTCCATCTCCAGACCTTAGCAGTTAATGATCCTCTTCAAAGCTCTCAGGCAATTGAAGCCTACAATGAATTTGTGGCACCCCTTCTGGCCCAATTCTTCAAAGTGCCTCTGGCAAGAGCAAGAATCAACCGCTCAACTGGAGAGTTTCACAGAGAATTCGATCAGCTCATCCGTTGCATGAAAAGACAATCGAGGGAGTGGGTAAAATTCTTCGATCAAGCAGTGATCAGTTCCTCAAGACGAGATCATCACGAAGCAGGAATGCTCTTTGATGAGAATTCGACAAGAAGATCATTCTCAACAAGAGTTGTCAAGACTACTGCAAAAAAAGGCTCTCTAGGACAGCAGAAAATCAGCTTCGAGATCGACGTGAAGACTGGCTACTTTCGAAGCACCCGCATCTTTCTTCTTGAATTCCATTATGATGGTGCCAAACATCAATGGGTCGCTCAGGCTTTGGAAACACATCCAAACTATGAGTCCGCACTGCATCAGCTTGTCCAAGGAAAGATCATTCCTGACATCCACCGCCTTGTTTCTGGAGTATTCATTGAGCTCCATGAAGAGATCCCCTCGCACCGAAAAGTAGTCGTTCTTCGAACATAATTTTTTAAAGAGAGCTCCATTTCGCTTCCTTATGAACTGGAGGGTATTCTATAACTTGCTTTTGACCATGGCTGCAAAGCCGGTCTATGGAGGACAGGCTGTTGTGCAAGGAGTCATGATGAAAGGCCCGAATCATTATGCAGTAAGTGTAAGAACCTCCAAAGGGATCATCACAAAAGTGACTAGACACACGTCTTTCACTAAGAAACATTGGGTTCTTGGACTTCCTTTCATCAGGGGAATCGTCACTCTGGTAGATATGCTGATCATCGGCTACAAATCAATCTATTATTCAGCAGACGTTGCGATGGAAGAAGAGGAAACAGACAGTTCAGCATTGAGCACCTGGGCCCTTGTTGGAACCATGCTTTTCAGTCTAGCTTTTGCCATCTTCCTCTTCAAGTTCCTTCCGCTTGGAACAGCAACCCTTATCGATAAGGCCATCCCCCTTTCTACTTTCGTCTTCAATCTTGTTGATGGAGTGGTCAAGGCAGGAATCTTTCTTCTCTATCTCTATCTGGTAGGGCGATATAAGGATATGCAGGAACTCTTTCGCTACCATGGTGCAGAGCATAAATCCATCAACTGCTATGAACAGGGTAAACCGCTTACTCTTCCAAATATCTTTGCACAGTCAACGGTGCACAAGAGATGTGGCACTACCTTCATGTTTGTGGTATTGTTCATCAGTCTCTTAGTCTATCTCTTCATCCCAAAAGACCTGCCGTTCTTCTTGAACCTCGGTCTTCGTCTGGCTTTGCTACCAGTGATTGCTGGTATCTCATATGAACTCCAACGATACAGTGCAACGCACTCAAACTTCTTCTTGAACCTGCTTCTCGCACCAGGCCTAGCACTTCAGTCATTGACGGTGCTCCAACCGAATGCAAAACAGGTGAAAACAGGAAAAGCAGCATTAGAAGCAGTACTCAGTGCTGACTCTTAGCGTATCGATCAAACGTCGGTTCCAGTTCTTTTCTGGTGATAAATTCTTCAAGCGACCAATCCTGCACTAGTTTGTCAAACTCTTCAAGCTCTTGCTTGACCAATTTCTCCTTGAGCTTTGCACCAAGATGAAAGATAGTCCTGTGGATTTTCTCGCATTCCTGAAGAAGAGATTGAGTCTCAGATTTTAGCACCTGCAACTCAGAAGATATTTTACTCTCTAATTTTTCAGTATTCCATCGCTGCTCTTTATCTTCATCTTCCATCTCCTTATGAGACTGACCAAGAAGGCCCATGCGGTGCTCGATGCTACTGATAATATCCATGTATCTTTTTCTCTCTTTTTCCTATTTATATCTTCTTCATATTTTACTTTTGAGTACTCACAAAACCTTTTTATAAGTTCAACCCAGTTGTACTAAGGTATATATGCCGGCCACGCGCCGTAAAAAGAGGGGAGTAGATGTCAAAAGACTTTGATTTAGAGCCTCCACAGGCTCCAACAGAAAAGAAAGCTAAAAAAAATCTCTTTGGAAAGCTCTTCTCAAAAAAATCTTCTTCCTTACCAGAACTTCCTCTTCCTCAAGATTCCGATATTTCTGCCCTTCGAGATAAGCTAGGCATCACTTCGGCAAAGGTGACTGCTAAAGAACATTTTGATCTTCTTGAGCAGGAAGCGAATGCGACTGCAGATGAAGATGCAAAGAAGTATGATCAAGAACAATCTCAAGCACCTCCTGAAGGAAGCCTTGATGATGCTTTGATGGAGATGTCAAAGGATGAA